>NZ_CAXAPA010000003.1:0-459972 GCF_963970835.1 Pseudomonas sp. EA_15y_Pfl1_P101
AGTTCCAGTACATCCTGCGCGATGAGTCGATGCACCTGAACTTCGGTATCGATGTGATCAACCAGATCAAAATCGAAAACCCGCATTTGTGGGATGCCGAGATGAAGGAAGAAGCGACCCAGATGATCCTGCAAGGGACGCAACTGGAGATTGAATATGCTCGCGACACCATGCCGCGCGGCGTGCTGGGCATGAATGCGGCGATGATGGAGGACTACCTCAAGTTCATCGCTAACCGTCGCCTGTCGCAGATTGGTTTGAAAGAAGAGTATCCAGGCACCACCAACCCGTTCCCGTGGATGAGCGAGATCATGGACTTGAAGAAAGAGAAGAATTTCTTTGAGACTCGTGTGATCGAGTATCAGACTGGCGGCGCGTTGAGCTGGGATTGATCCCTAAGCCAAGCAACATCAAGGAGCCCTGACTTGTTCAGGGCTTTTTTATGTGCGTTGATTCGCCATTGCTTGAAGCACATCGCGCTAACCACCTCGCCGAGAGGGTTCGGATCGTACGAGCAATGCTGTAGCCTTGCATCCCAATTGCCATCAGTGTTGCACCGATAAAGTGATAGGTAGCCTTCATCGACGGGCTCTACAAAAGTCCAAAGATTGGCACGGGAGTAATCTCCCGCTGTAACACCTGACACGCACCTAAAAATATTAGATAGGACCGAGGCCAACCCGTGACCCCAGACATGCTCGAAGCCGGCCCCATCGACGCCAAAGTACTTTCCGTCTTTGACTTCGACGGCACCCTGACCCACCACGACAGTTTCGTGCCCTTCCTCAAGTTTGCCTTCGGAAACGGCGAGTTTTATGGCCGGATGGTAAAACTGGCCGTGCCTGGGCTGCGTTTCTTGTTGCGGCAGATCAGCCGGGATGAGTTGAAGGCGCAGTTGATCCGCACCTTTATGACCGGGGTGGAGAAGGCGTGGGTGCAGCAGAAGGCCGAGGAGTATTGCCAGCGCAATTGGGCGCGGTTGATGCGGCCGTCCGGGGTGCTTTCGGTGGAGCAGGAGTTGGGCTCCGGGGCTGAGGTGACGTTGTGCTCGGCTTCGCCGGCGTTGGTGTTGCAGCCGTTTGCCAATCGGCTCGGGATCAAGTTGATCGGGACTGAGCTTGAGGTGGTCGACGGGGTGCTGACCGGGCGCCTGACCGGGAATAATTGTCGGTGTAAGAACAAGGTGCTGCGCCTTGAGGCAGTGTACGGAGACCTGGGGAATTATCGGCTCAGGGCCTGGGGCGATACGCGCGGAGATCGAGAATTGTTGGCGGCGGCGCAGGATGCGCATTTTCGGCATTTTCATGCGAAGAAGAAAAATCGGGGTCGGTTGAAGCGGTGATGCGGGGGGTTGGGGTTGGCGGGGGGATCGAGGTGATCCCATCGCAGCATGGCTGGGGTTCGACAGCTCCCACCGTTTGATCGGTGTCAGACTGGGTAACGCACTAGCATGGGGTGCCTGGGGTGAGAGTGGCCGCATAGGCCCATCCCGATCACTCGTTAACGCTACCCGATTCTTGTTCTTCAAATGCGGATCGCACCGCTTCCACTACCCGTTCGGCTAAGTGAGCAACTTCCAACTGCGGATACGCTTTTTTCAATTTCGCCGATATCTGCCAGCCATTTTCCTTTAGCGAGCGAATGACGCGGTTTGCGTCCTGATCCGGCATTTCCAGCACTTCTTTGAGCTGCTCCTGAGCGCGCTGAAAAATGACCAATACACGCGCCTCATCAGCCATCTCTGTACGGACCGTACGCGCCACAACCTGTGCCGTATACAGGACATGCTCAGTCAAATCGGGATAGCGCCACGCGAATTGCGCATCTTCATAGTCATCAAAGACCAGGTTGCTGCGGTTGCCGTCATCGTAGACGACGAGTTCGCCAAACCGATAAGACGCGGCGTAGCGTTGCATGAATGGTCGCGAAAACACCTCCAGCGTGCGATCGTAACGCGCCCGAAAATCAATCGAACTTGTAATCGTGGCTGATACCGGCAGGATCACGCCATCAGGCACCGCATTATCACGGATCAAGGTATCGTTGATAAGAAAGCGATGGATCCGACCATTGCCGTCCCGCATGGGGTGGATATACACGAAGGCGAAAGCGATTACAGCTGCCCGGGCCAGCGACTCAGAACCTCGTGTTGCCAGCTCGAATGCTTTCAAGCCATTGAGCAGTTGCGTCAGCACCTCAAATTGCGGCGCAATGTAGTGCACGATGTCCTCGCGCATGGTCGCCTGCCCCACAAAGACCGGCGAGCGCCGCAAGCCCAGCCCGAGAGCCTCGTCTCCCAAAATACCGGCTTGCAACGTGTGCAGGCTTTCGTTGCTCAACGGATCCTCGATATGGCCACAGTATTTGGCGATCACGTGGGCAAACCGCTGGATCCTGTCGGCTTTGTCTGCCTCTCTCTCTATCAAAAAGCTGGCACGCGACTCCTTGAACGTCAGCCAACTTGCCGTGCGCATCAGGATATCGGCGCCAAAGGTCTGGTTCAGTTCTCGCAGTGCTGCACCCAGATCAAACTGCAGCGCGTCTTGTACAGCTTCGGTACGGCGGATCAGAGGGGAGAACGCTGGCACGCCGGGAAGATTATCGTTGATGCGCCAGCGTCGTATCCTTAGAGGCTCAACGCGGGTCAGGTAATGCTGCGATGAAACAGCATCGACATAGCCGCCATTGGTGACGTCTGGCACATCAAGCTGCCGTCCGGTTACCCATTCGTAAAGGAATCCGGTGCGGCGGGCATATTGACCAAAGGGCGTTTGCCGGCACCAGGCTTCAACGGGTTCGGGGCCGGCGGCAGCAAATAAGCGAGCGAAAAATTCAAGATGAATTTCTTCATACTTGAGCCCGAACTCGAAATGCCCCGCAAAGTCGTCCGACGGCTGGTAGCTGATGGGGTACTTGCGTTCGACATGTCCATTGCTCTCGTGGGTCATACGTGTCGTACCAATTACCGATTCGACGCGTAGCGGCTGTGCAAGGGCGATACGGTAGCGGTCAGCGAGTGCCTTGAAGCCTACTTGCATTGTCGAATCCCCTAACGAGAACTAAAAAACGATAACTATCAGGAGATAGTAGGCGAAAACGATAATTTCGTGACCACGAAAACGCTAATGCATACTCAAATTTGCTAATAAATCCACCATTCACGTTGAAAACGATAACGGCTCGTATAGAGGGATACAGGTTGATGGGGTCGACAACTCCCACATTTGATCTCTGTCGCTAGGTGGAAAGGTGCTTGGCAGTAGCGTCAGATAGTGGCTTTGAGGTCTACGCCCAGGGCTCTGGCAAAGGCTTTTACCAAAGGGTTTCTCGGCGCGTTGTGGCGCAGGATCAGGTTGAAAGCAGTGGTGAGGTGGACGTGCTTGAACTGCTGGACGACCGATACGGTAACCGCTCGACGCTAGTGACCAGCCAGATGCCAGTGGACAAATGGCACGCGCTGATCGGCGATCCGACCTTGGGCGACGCGATCCTCGACCGGCTGGTGCACAACGCTTATCGGATAGAACTGAAGGGCGAATCGATGCGCAGACGCGCAACGAAATTGACGACGACAGGGACTTCAGACTAACAATGCAAACCTGCGTCGCTGCGCTCGGAGTGCCTGGCCGGATGAGCGTGGAACGGGTGGCCGGATGGCGTGGAGTGCGCAGCCTGCCAGCATGTTCTATACCCTTGGTGCACTCACAGCAATCGGTGGCACCTTGGGCTTCATGAGTGGGCGACGCGTGGCTGAGAACCCGCCGCCCCCAACACTACACATCTAATGTGGGAGGGGCTCGCTCCCACATTTTTGATCTCCATAGGGCTGATATTTGCGTAGTATCGCGCTACTCATCTCACGGACCCGAGCCCCATGAAATTCGACACGGCCTACAGCCTGAGTCTCGACGACAAGCTATCGATTTACGACGTACGAGACCTGAATTTCGACGAAACCGCTGATTTCGACTCAGACAAGGACAGCTTCCTGTGCCCCAACGATGCCTGCCGCGCGACGTTTGATACGGGCGGCAATACGCTGAGCACTTTCAACGCGAAGAACATTAACTATCAGCGCACGCCGCATTTCAAGAACAAGACCAGCACCCAGCATATCGACGGCTGCCGCTACGCCAGCACGCACAAAACCACTACGGGTGAAGGTGACGACGAGCGCGAGGAAAATTTCCCATCGGAATTTGTGCTTACGCGGCGTCAGTACGAGCGCAAGGCGCCCCTGACTGGCACGGAGGGAAACATCCCTCAAGATGCAGCGAAAACACCCTCAACTCGTGTGTCCACATCCCATAGCACCAACGACAGCACTCCAGACAAAACCAGCGTCTTTGCCCACCCAGTGGAATGCTATGTGTCCAACATCAACGACAAGGACAAGCTCAAAAGCATGCCGTTGAAGATCGGCGAGCACACGGCAACCTACTGGACGTTTTTCAAGAAGATCGAATACCTGCAAGACAACAAGGGCTTGATCTACTGGGGCAAGATCAAGGCGATCAAGCACTACACCAGTAGCTTTCGCATCGACTTCGAGAAAAAACTGTGGCTCGATAAAAAGCCTTATTCGGTCAACGTCTACCTGAGCAAGAAACTCATTGAGAACTACCGCAAGCGCACGGCGTTCCTGGAGCAGATCAAGGCTGCGGTGGACAGTGAGCGGGCATTGTATTGCTTCTTCTACGGGGTGACGCCGGAGTTGAAGCAGGTGCCGAGCAAGAAAAATCCCGAGCAGACATTTGGGGTGTTCAGCGCAAATATCGAAAATCTGGATCACTTGATCATTCGTGAGGCGCCGGGGGTGGAAGGGCTTTAATCAACCTGCGCACGTAACGCGTGCCGATAGATCTCACGAACCTGTTCCGCTTTCGAAACAGGCACGCGGCCTACGGTGATCAACCAGTGAATCAACATCTCCTCAGCGGGGTAGATGTAACCCTTCTGCTGCTTGATGCTTCTAGGTCTTTGATTAGTAAGAGCGTCGTAGCGAACAGCGCTCCAGGGCTGGTTTACAAAATCAAAATCTTCAGCATCCCATTTGAAAAATCGAAGCACTTCATTGATGTGTGTTTGGCCACTGCGATCGCCGCGCTGGAGCATAAGAAAGGATTGGCGCAAATCGTTCGATAAGTGCTCGATGATTTGCGGATCAACAAAGTCCAGTAGCCCGCCCTTCATGGCCAAATCCATGACACCGTTTGTCCAGCGGTTGATAAACGTCTGCACAAACCCTTCGGCATCAGCTTTTTTCATGTCAAAAAACAGCATGCAATAACGGGTTTTCAAGTGAATCGCCAGCAGTACATGTTTACGCTGGACGGTTGCTGCGTGTACCAGCCACTGATCGGGGTTGGTATGCAGATCCTCCCCTGAAGCTTGCGTCGGAGGCGCTTGGTGAACCGTTGTGATTTTTTTGCCCTTATGAATGCGGCTGAAGAAATCACAGGCAGCTTGTGAACAATTGAACGTCAATGTCACCGTTTTTCCTTAAAGACTAAACAGGGCGCCTAAGCCAATACCCAGGGGGCTGATTCAGGTTCATCAACCCAATTGATTTCATAAGGCTGCCTGACCGCATAGCTAATGCCATCCCGAGCGTCCTCGCTGAGCACGGCAAGCTCAGTATCCGTCAACAAATCATGAGCCACGCAGTAGAGCGTTCTGTAGCGGTTGACCGGAGACAATGCACGTTCTCACTGACAGACTTGGCGTCACTCAGTACGCCAAGGTGGAACCGCTCCAGCGCGATTTTTCTCAGCGCTTTAAATTTCTTCCAGTCGCTTTCGGAAATAGCCCTCACCCCCTCCTGCGTCCCTCTCAGAGTTTGAATATCGCAATCCACGCGGTCAATTCGGCCGAGCGGAGATCCAGTTCGAAGGCACGATGTTGCAAGCCTCAAAAATAGTCCAAAGCAAGCGCTGAAAAATATCCAGTTGATGAGCGGTCAAAACAACTGTACAAAAACACAGTATAGTTTGTCCTCCCCGTCGAACCCTGGAGAAACCCCATGTCCTCTCTGGCAATGAGCTCTTTCGTAGAACAGCAGATCGTCCTGCATCAATTCACCGCCAAACACAGCGTACAGGCACGCGCGATGCTGAGCTGGAGCCGGGAAGACCTGGCCCGCCTGGCAGGTGTGTCGGTGGAGGCGGTTCAACAGTTTGAACGCCAGCGCGATGTGGGTGATGAAACCCGCCTGGCATTGGCGTTTCGGTTGGAGGCCGAGGGGTTGGTGTTTTTCCCGGGGTTTGCGCCCGGGTGGGGGATGAGTGTGCGCCGGTTTGACACGACCTCAACCGAGCCCACACCCCAAGGCATCATCTCCCGCTTGATCGGCACAACAACGGCATCAATTGACTCACCAACCCCTCAACCGAATGGTGCGTAGAGTCCAGCCCTATCACCGGGCACGTCAGCGCCTTTAACCAGGTTTCATGCCGACGCAAGCTACCCAGGCTGTGGTTACCGCCATCATAGCGGGCAGCCCAGGCCAGAAAGGCCACGCTATTTTCATGTCGGCTGCCACCTGGGAGGATTTCAGCGCCGTAACGCTGCACTTCCCGCAGGAGCCGACGGTGCAGGCGTACTTCCGAATCCAGGCGCAGGAACACCACGTGGGTGAAGTGCGGGATCACGGGGTCGCCCCAGCGGCACAGTGAGCCGGACAGCACCCAACCTTCGAGATCGGTGGTCGGGTCCTGCAGCAGGCGGATGCGTTCATCTTTGGGGCGTGCGACGGTGGAATAGTTTGGCGTCTGCTGCCAGTAAACGTTGTCCGAATCAAAATAGGCAACGTTCAAGCGTTCGGCCGAGGCCTTGCCCAACGTCGTGGTACCGGCGCCCGCTGCACCGAGGCTGTAAATTCTGTAGGCCATGGCGGCCCTCCATGGCACTGAGTGAAGACGCCGGGAACCTCAGGACGGCGGTTGCAGTACCCGACGCCCCATTTGCGATGTGAAATTATGTGCCCGGTCAAAGCCCAGGCTTGATTGCCGCCTGGGCTGCCTGCTCATACCCATGGGCCACTGCCAACAAAGTGGGCTCGGACCAGCGGGTACCAAAAAAGTAGGCACTGGTCGGTAGCCCGTCCTCGTTCGTCCCGGAAGGTACGGCGATCCCTGGGTAGCCGGCCGCTGCGACACCGAAGTAACTGTTGGTCTCGAAATCCGAGACCATGGCGTCGAGTTTTTCCGACTTGATCGGGCCGTCCACTGTGCTGCGAAAATCCTGGATGAGCGCGTCCCACAGTGGCTTGCGCTCCTCCAGCGTCAGGGTTGAAGCGCTGATTTGCTTGAGCACTGGCTGATGATCCGCGTCGGAGCCATCGCGTTTATCGTTGAACTTGATCAGTTCGGTCAGTGACTTGACCGGCAAGCCCGAGCGCTTGGCCAGGTAACCATTCAACTCCTCTTTCACATCCGAAAGTAGCAACTCGTCGTAGCGTGAAGCATCGGCCAGGCGCATGTTGACCGGCATCAATACCGCACCCTGCTCGCGAAGCACCTCAAGTGTCCGGCCAAATTGCACACTATTCACCACTGGCAGGGTTTCGCCATGTACGGAGAACGTCGCGGGATATCCAATACGCTTGCCTTTCAAGGCGCCCGAAACCAGTAGCTCGGTGTAATCAATACCTTGGGGCGCGCCTACACTCGCTGGGTCCTGAGGATCGCTGCCGGACATGGCGTTGAGCATCAGCGCTACGTCGAACACCGAGCGAGCCATCGGGCCCGGTGTGTCCTGGCGCTGGCTCGCGGGGATAATCCCATTGCGATCCAGCAGACCGACGCTGGGCTTGAGCCCGACAACACCATTGAACGCTGCCGGCACAATGATCGAACCATTGGTTTCAGCCCCCACCGCCAAGGGTGCCAGGCCAGCGGCGATTGCGGCGGCGGAACCGGAGCTGGAACCGCCGACGTCCGCATCAGGATGGTGAGGGTTGCGGGTTTGCCCACCCCGGCTACTCCAGCCGTCAGGGCCGCCTCGAAACCCAGCCAGTTCGGTCATATTGGTTTTACCCAGGATCACCGCGCCCTGCTGAATCAGGCGATCAACCAACGGCGCGTTCTTGCCGGCCGTTGCGCCGACCATTCCATACGCACCTGCACTGGTTTGCATGCCTGAGGTTTCAATGGTGTCCTTGAGCAAAATAGGAATGCCATGCAGCGGCCCGCGCACTTTGCCGCTGGCTCGCTCACGATCCAACTCGCGTGCGGTCTCGAGTGCTTCAGGGTTGAGTTCAATGACGGAGCTCAGTTGCGGGTCCACCTTGCGAATCCGTTCCTGCAGGTAAGTGACCAGATCGGCCGATGTGAGCCCGTCCGACCGGGCCATTTGCGTGCCGAGTTCTTTGACACTCAGGTACTCGGTACCTGGAGCTACGGGCGCGTAGTCGCCAGCAAAAGACTGCACGACTTGCCGAACGATGGAGCCCATACCATATGCGATACCTAACATAAGACCTCTTCGGGGGTAAGAAATGACGAAGGACCCAGATTGATCCGTGCCCCAGCCTAAAAACCCATCCCCCGTTCAGCAGCGCGACGCAGGTCATTTACAACGTAGGATTAGTCAACGCTGTGGGTAGCCACTCCTGCATCCATCAGATCCCGAACGCTCCGATACCCCTGTACCAGGCTTTTCAGCGAATCCCTCGACCATTGCGCACCGTAGAACCAAAGTGTCGCACCATCCCCCAGTGGTTCGCCAAGCACCGGATACCCACTCCTGCAAGCGCTATGGAACGCGGCGCTGCGGCTGTCGGACACCAACGCGTCCAGTTGATATTCATGCACAAGCTCATCGATTTCATTGCGCGTGTACTGCGGGCTATTGCCTTGGTGTGCAAGCACCGGCACCGGCTGAGCCCCCGCCCGTGACAGGATGTCCAGCGCTCTCAGGAAGGATGGGCTGTGGTCTATGAACGCATGTTCATGGCCGCCGGCAAACCGCTCGGCAAACCCCACGCGCCTGCCGCTCAACGCCTGGGCTGGCGTAAAGGGGCTGTTATTTTGGACGAGGGGCACTTGCACCATCACCGGCCCAGAAGGATCGACACCACTCAAGGCAATCAGAGACAGCGACGGGTCGCGCAGGGGTTTAAGAGGAAGTCCTGGGGCGTCATACCCCGGGACCGGAACGCTGCTCACAGGCTGATCATGAGCGCGGGGATCGACACCAAAATTGATGCCTCTCAGGCTCGCATGATCCTTGGACGTAATTGCCAGACCTGGACGTTCAGCGAGCACAGGTGCGGGTTGGTCTGTCGGACACGCCATACCCGCTTGCCAATATTTCCCACACTTACTCTCCATAAGATCTGCCCCCGAGAAATGACTTCCCGGGAATCATCGCACCCTTGCCTGGCACCTGTCGCAGCTCTGAAACAGCTTGATAACTCCTTTTTCCGATACCTCTTTCGTCAGTTGGCGAGGTGTTCCTGTGCGCCTCGGGTTTCCACCTCCAACCACCATGCATACCCACGCTCGGGTTGATTCAAGCTGAATGCCTGCCCCATCGGCGGCGTGGTAATCGAAACGCTGCGCTCCCAAGCCAGGGCCATGATGCGGTCAAACGGTTCGTGCCACGCGTGAAACGCCAGGTCGAAGGTGCCGTTGTGAATCGGCAGCAGCCAGCGGCCTTTGAGGTCGATGTGCGCTTGCAGGGTTTGCTCCGGCTGCATGTGCACATGGGGCCAATCGACGTTGTAAGCACCTGTTTCCATCAACGTCAGGTCAAACGGGCCGTACTGTTCGCCAATACGCTTAAAGCCATCGAAGTAACCGGTATCTCCGCTGAAAAAGATCCGCCGCGCGCCATCGATCATCACCCAGGAACACCACAAAGTCTGGTTGGCATCAAACAGGCCGCGCCCGGAAAAATGCTGCGCAGGCGCGGCGACAAAGCGAATGCCATCCACCTCGGTGCCTTGCCACCAATCCAACTGCCGCACTTTGCTTGCCTCCACGCCCCACTTCACCAGGATGTCGCCCACGCCCAGGGGCGCAAGAAAATAGCGGGTTTTGTCAGCCAATTGGACGACAGCCTTGCGGTCGAGATGGTCGTAGTGGTTGTGGGAAAGAATTACCGCTTCCAACGGCGGTAATTCCTCAAGACTGATGGGCGGCTGATGGAAACGCTTGGGGCCGGCCCAACGGAAGGGTGACGCACGCTCGGCGAACACCGGGTCGGTCACCCAGAATTTACCGCGCATTTTCAGCAGTACGGTGGAATGCCCGAGGCGGAACACGCTGTGATCCGGAGCCGCCAGTAACTGCTCGCGGGTCAGCGGTTGCACCGGGATCTGTCCCACCGGTCGCGTGCTGCGAGGCTTGTTGAACAGCATGTTCCAGAAAATACGCAAGGTCTTGCCAAAACCACCCTGCTGCACAGGGGCATCATTGCTGAAGTGGCCCTGGTCTTGCCGAGGCGCTGCTGGCGAAGAATCGACACGGGACGAGATCGTGGCCATTACCGGGTGACTCCTACGGATCGGTATAAGTTACACTGCACAGTGTAGTTTCAAGATTGCAACAAAATCCGGAGCAAGTAAACTACCGAGTGTAATTTCCCCTGAAGAGCCGAGCGCTACCCATGACTGCCCCTCAACGCCTCACCGACCGCAAACGCGAAGCCATCGTGGCAGCGGCCATCGCCGAGTTTCGCGTTTGCGGTTTCGAGGTCACCAGCATGGACAAGATCGCCGCCACCGCCGGCGTTTCCAAGCGCACGGTGTATAACCACTTCCCCAGCAAGGAAGAGTTGTTCGCCGAAATACTCCATCAACTCTGGGCCAGCAGCGTCGCACAACTCGACGTCAGCTACGCCAGCGATCGCCCGCTGCGTGAACAACTGCGTGGGTTGCTGGAAGCGAAGATGAAGATGATGTCGGACGCCAATTTCCTCGACCTGGCCCGGGTGGCGATCGCCGCCACCATCCACTCACCGGAGCGCGCACAAGACATGGTCACCCGCCTGAGCAAACGTGAAGAAGGCTTCACCCAATGGGTACGCGCCGCTCAAGAGGACGGCCGGCTCAACTGCAGCGACCCGGCCTTTGCCGCGCACCAGATCCAGAGCCTGCTCAAAGCCTTTGCATTCTGGCCGCAGATCACTTTGGGCCAGCCGGTACTCGACGCGGCCAATCAGGCCAGCGTTATCGAGTCAGCCATTGACCTGTTCCTGGCCGGCTACGCGGTCCCGCCTCCCGGTCATCAGTAACAAACCATTGCTTAAGCGACATTCCTGGTCGTTTTTGACGTGTTCGCACGCTGTCCTGCACAAATGGCTTGGAAGGACACTGATTATTCCCACGCGAATCACTGACAATATTCACAATTATCCGAGCAACGGTTCAACCCGCTGACGCACATTGCTGCACCCGCAGAAAAAGAACGGCCCCAGGAATTTATGGAAAACAGACGAGGCAAAGGGCTTTCATTTGCCAGGCGTATCTACAAGCCAAGGATTATCGGTTTTGGTATCGGCTGCATCAGTGTCGCAGGCGCCCTTTATCCGCTCGCGATGCCGGGCTGGGTCTGGGCATTCCTGCTGTTCCACGGTTTTGCCTGGGCGCATCTGGCGTACCAACTCTCGACTCGTTCGCAATTCCCCTATCAGGCTGAACAGCGCAATTTGCTGTACGACTCGTTGTGTGGTGGATTCTGGGCCGCGGCCACGCAGTTCACGCCCCTGACAACCGTGACGATCCTTTCAATGATGACCATGAACAACGTCGCTGCGGGCGGCAAGCGTCTGTTCCTGCGCGGGTTGTTGGCGCAAGCCGCCGGTATCGGAGTCGCAGGTGCGCTGTTCGGCTTCACGTTCAACCCCAATGTCAGCCTCACTCAGGTTTACACCTGCCTGCCGATGTTGACCTTCTACCCCATGGCCATCGGCGCGGTCTGCTACCAATTGGCGATCAAACTGTCGGAGCATAAGCGCGCGCTCGGCGCCCTCAGCCGCACTGACAGCCTCACCGGCCTGCTTAACCACGGTTCATGGAAAGACCTGCTGCACCTCAAGTTCCACAAGTGCCAGCAGCAACAAAGCCACGCCACGATTGCCTTGATCGATATCGATCATTTCAAACAGATCAACGACACCCACGGCCACATCGTCGGTGATGCCGTACTGCGCCAATTGAGCCTGGAACTGCGGCGCAATCTGCGTGAAAACGACTTGGCGGGGCGTTACGGTGGCGATGAGTTCTGTGTGATTCTTCCGCAAGTACCGTTGGAAGAGGCGACACAGGTGATGGAACGCATGCGCGAAACCGTCTGCAATTATCGCAACCCGCAGATCCCAGAGCTGCGTGTCAGCCTGAGCATCGGCCTGGCAGATTTCCAGCCCTTCTTCACCGATGCCGCGATGTGGCTGAATGCGGCGGATCGGGCGCTGTACGCCGCCAAGGACACCGGGCGTAACCGGGTCAATGTCAGCGAAGAAATGATCGCCCATTCCGCCTGAAATTGTCCTACGACTCTTCGTGTGAATCTTCCTCTCAGCACCCGAGAGAAAGCACAATGCCACGACTGGTCAGCTATCCAAAAAAGGTCCTGCCCCTGGGGCGAACTTCTTGCCAGGCTGATCACTCTGAACCCGTTGTCCCCCCCCCCTGTCAGCACAAGGAAGCTGAGAATGAGCAAGTCAACCGTATGGCGGATGCCTTACGGGGGCAGGCGCATACCCACGGAAACCCTAGAGGTTTGCTTGCCCAAGCCCCCGAACATGTTATTCAACGCCCACAAAAAAAGCATCAACACCTTGCAACACACCATTGCCCAACAGGCCAGCCTGCTGGACGTTATCGAGCGCGCCATGGCGGTGATCGAGTTCAACCTCGACGGCACCGTCATCACTGCCAACGTAAACTTCCTGCCGCGCATGGGCTACATACCTGACGCAGATCAAGGGTCAGCATCACCGCATGTTCTGCACCGCAGAGATAGCCAGAAGCTCGGCCTACAGTGATTTCTGGCAGCGCCTGAACCAGGGCGAATTGTTCAGCGGCCAGTTAGAGCGGGTGGATAAAAATGGCCAAACCGTGTGGCTCGAAGCCAACTACAACCCGGTGTACGACGCCCGCGGGCGCCTGTGCAAAGTGGTCAAGTTCGCCTCCGACGTCACCGCTATGGTGCAACAACATGCCGCCGACGCCGCCAGCGCGGCCCGGGCGTACCACATCTCCCTGACCACTCGGGACATCGCCGAAAAACGCGCCGAGGTAATCCAGCAAGCGGCCAGTGGCATGCGCGACATTGCCGCGGACATCGATAGCTCTTCGCAACTGATCGCCAAGTTGGGCGAGCGTTCGCAGCAGATCACCACCATCGTCAACACCCTTCGCGGCATCGCAGGACAGACCAACCTGCTGGCACTCAACGCCGCCATTGAGGCGGCGCGTGCAGGCGAACAAGGTCGCGGGTTTGCCGTGGTGGCAGATGAAGTACGCCAACTGGCGGCGCGCACCAGCGGTTCCACGACGGAAATTTCCAGCATGATCGCGATGATCCAGAATGAAACCCGCCAGGCTATCCACAGCATGGACGGCACCCGCGACCGCGCTGCGCAAGGGGTCGACCTGGCGAATCGCGCCGGCACGGTAATCCTGCAGATTCGCGAAGGCACCAGCAAGGCGGTCCAGGCGGTTACTGGAACGGCTGGAGCAAAATACCCGGCTTACGGAAATGACCAAACAACTGACAGAACACATCGAAAGCCTGACGTGTGAAATGCATGAGCACTTTGTCCGAAAACCTCAAGAACACCCGTGATCCCCGGTGGGAGCGGCGGTAACACACTTCATCCCAATATGCCGCCCCAGTTCATCGAACAACGTCACCACCGAGCGCAACGCCCGGCAGTCCGCGCGCGTGAGCAACCACAACGCCGTATCGTGCCCGGCCAACGCGGGACCCAGCGTTTGCAGGCCTGCATCCAATAGAAAGTCCGGCAACGCCGCCACCCCTAGCCCCGCCCGCACCAACTCGGTGACCGACAACATGCTGTTGCAGCGATAACTGGGGCGCACACCGGGCAGGTGCTCGCGGCGCCAGGCGACCGTAGGGTGGTCGGGCAGGAAGTCATCCGGGGTGATCCAGGGCAGGTCGGCCAACTCACGGCCCGCGTGTTGGCGGGCGAAACCAGGGCTGGCGCATACCTGATAGGCCACGCTACCAAGGCGACGGCCCACCAGATGCTCCGGCGGCGTGCGAGTCAGGCGCAGGGCGATGTCAGCGTCGCGGCGGCTGAGGTTGGCGAAATCATTCGACGTGCTCAGCTCCAGGATCAGCGCAGGGTACTGCGGCATGAATTGCGCCAGGGCCGGCAGCAATAAACCCTGCAACACCGAATCGGTACAGGTCAGGCGCACCGTGCCGTTGATCACTTCACCCCCCTGCTCCACGCCAACACGCGCCGCCTCCAGTGCTTGTTCAGCGCGCTCCGCCTGCTGGGCCAGGTTGCTTGCCAGGCTGGTGGGCAAGTAGCCCGTGCGGCTCTTTTCAAACAGTGTCTGGCCCAGCGCCGCCTCCAGGCGCCGCACTGCGCGGAACACCGTGGACACGTCCACCCGCAACAACGCCGCCGCCCGCGCGAGGGTGCCGCCGCGCACCAGGGCGAGGATCAGCGACAGGTCAGGGTAGTCAATTGAATAGTGCGTGGCTGCATTGAACATGTGGGCAAATGCCAATTTTGATTGCGTTGGCGCCAATCTATAGTGCACCCCAGGACACCACAAGCCATGGGACGTAAACGATGAACGCCACACCCTTGCACCTCGCCCTGATCGGCGATTACAACCCCGATGTTATCGCCCACCAGGCCATACCCGTGGCGTTGCAACAAGCAGCTGACACCCTGGGTCTGATCGTTCATACCCAGTGGCTCGACACGGATGCGCTGCCCCAGTCACTGCATGGCTTCGACGGGTTCTGGTGCGTGCCCGGCAGTCCCTACCGCGACACCGATGGCGCACTGCGAGCGATCCGTTTTGCCCGCGAACAGCGGCGTCCGTTTCTCGGCACCTGCGGCGGTTTTCAACACGCGGTGTTGGAATATGCCCGCAATGTGCTGGGCTGGAAGGACGCCGAGCATGGCGAACTCGCTCCGCATGCAAAGCGCGCGGTGATCACGCCGCTGAGTTGCACACTGGTGGAAGCCACCGACACCGTGCGTTTGGCGCCCTACACCCGCATCGCCGAAGCCTACGGGACTCTTGATGTACAGGAAGGTTATCGTTGCCGCTATGGCGTGAACCCTGAGTTTCTCAATGCCCTGCTGGAAGGCGATCTGATCCCCAGTGGCCATGACTCGGCAGGTGACCTGCGCGCGGTGGAACTGCTCGACCACCCGTTCTTCGTGGCCACCCTGTTCCAACCCGAACGCAACGCATTAAAAGGCATCACCCCACCCTTGGCGATTGCCCTGCTCAAAGCCTGTCAGGCGGTGTCGGCATGATCGCGCGCACGCCTGCCCCGCCCTACTACGCGGTGATTTTCAGCTCACTGCGCACCGAGGGCGATCAAGGTTACGGCCAGGCGGCCAACCGCATGCTGGAACTGGCGCGCGAACAACCGGGGTTTCTCGGTGTGGAATCGGCACGGGAAGATGGCCTGGGGATTACCGTGTCGTACTGGGAGAGTGAGGCGGCGATTTTGGCGTGGAAGCAGCACGCCGAGCATCGAGCGGTGCGCGAACAGGGGCGCGCCACTTGGTACTCGGCCTTTCAGACCCGGGTGTGCAAAGTAGAGCGGGCTTACACATTCCACCATTGAAATAGTGCCTGAAGAGCAGCACAAAAACGCTGTGGGAGCTGACTTGTCGGATCGCCGCATCGCTACGATAGCCAGAGGTCTATACATTTTCTGCGTAGCAACTGTCGAGCCACGGCGTGGCTGCGTCAGCGTTGTGTCAGACAGGCCGCAAACGCAGCCTCGCCAGGGCTCGACAGCTGCTACGCACGATCATATTTAAAGTGTGTAGTTAGCTATGCTGCGATTCGACAAGCGTGCTCCCACAGTTGATCGGCCTCGTTATTCAGCTCACCAGACTGCGCAACGCACTGATCTGCGCAATCTCCGCCCGCCGCATGTACACCCGCAGCGGTTCGGTGATGTTGATGCGGTCGTCGATGTTCTGATCCAGCAACAACTGGAGGCGCTCGCGGGACAGGGTCATGGTCTGCTCCGGGGCCGGCAGCCAGACAAACTCGGCGGTGGGGATGATGCCGTCATCGGCCACGTCCATACCGAAGGCGTCTTCGCTGAAACGTACGATGTACTGGCCGGTCTTGCGGTTGAGGCCAACAAACCCGTGGAGTTGGTCGGCGGCCTGGCAGATAAGCTCGGAGGTGATGCGCATGGTAAACCTCACTGAAAAGTCCTATATGGACTGGAAAGATGGTTTACACGCGTGGCAAAAAGTAGCGTCCTCTAATGGGGCAGCTTCGGGCAAGAGTACTGCAATGCATCCCCTAAAAACCCGAAAATTTTGCCCATGCGCACGTTAATGTCGGTTTGGTGATAGCGCCTTTCGCCATCAATTGTTAAAAAGGAGGCCTTCTCAAAGCCTCCCCCAAGAAAGGACTTCGCATATGCCTGTCACGTTTACCAAGAGCGCCCTGCTGCTGGCCCTGGTGCTCGGCCTTGGCCAAGCACAGGCTGCCGACCCGATCAGCCCGGCTGAATTGGCGACTAACGAAGGCATCCCCTACCCTGCCGTGATCGCCCACCGGGGCGCTTCATACGACGCGCCTGAGTCCACCGCCGCCGCCTACAAGGTTGCGCGTGACTTGGGCGCCGACTACCTGGAACTGGACCTGCAGCGCAGCAAGGACGGCGTGCTGTTCGCCCTGCACGACAACAACCTGCAGCGCACCACCGACGTGGCCACCAAGTTTCCCGACCGCAAGGACGCCCCGGCCAACGAATTCACCTGGAAAGAATTGCAAACCCTCGACGCCGGCAGTTGGTTCAACGCCGCCTACCCGGACCGTGCGCGCCCGGGTTTCGTCGGCTTGAAAATCCAGAGCCTGGACGACATCATCAAGATCGCCGAGGGCAACCCGCAGCACAAACCCGGCCTCTACATCGAAACCAAGGAGCCCAAGCAATTCCCGGGCATCGAAGCCGACCTGAAGAACAAGCTGCTGGACAAAGGCTGGCTGAGTTCCGCCGGTTCCAAGCTGGGCAAGAGCAACACCGGCGTCGGCCAGGGCAAGGGCCGCGTGGTGCTGCAAACTTTCGAAGTGGCGAGCCTCAAAGCGCTGCAGAACGAAATGCCCAACACCCCGAAAATCCTCCTGCTGTGGGTGGGCGAAGGCAGCATCGAACCGAAAAACAAGCAGACCTTCGCCGAATCCGGCGAACCGACCAAGGCCGCCTACTACGCCAAGCAGGCGCCTAAGGACGCTGCCGAGTTCGAAAAATGGGTCGACGAAGCCAAGAACCTCGGCGCCATCGGCACCGGCCCATCGGCTGAGCTGACAAACCACGGCGACCAGAGCTATTCGGACTTGGTCAAACCCGAGATGAACAAGCTGACCCACGACAAAGGCTTGCTGGTACACGTCTACACCGTGGATGAGCCGGTCGACTTCGAGAAGGTGATGAAAGCGGGCGTCGATGGCATCTTCACCAACCGCGCCGCCGAACTGCTGAAGTTCTACAAACGCTGGCCGTCGTCCAGCGTGCAGGACCTGCTGAACGACTATAAGTACTGAGTGAAGGCCCAATGGCCAGGCCGCCTGTGGTTGGGGCGTGACTACGGCCTGATCCTCGGCGAGCTGGGGCGCACCGCGCCCCATGCGCATTACGCCCACCAGTTGATGCTCTGCGCCCGGCCAATCACGGTCAGCCTTGATGGCCAGGTCACCACAGCGCATCGCCTGTTTATCCCTTCGCGACAGACACACGCCATTCTCGACACTGAGGGTGAGGTGAAGGTGCTGTATGCCGAACCCGCCGTGTTTGATACCGCCCACTTGCAACACCTGTTGATCCACGAACAGCTGTCCCTGGAGGGGTTACGCCAACTCCCCCGGCGCACGCTGGATGGTCCACGCGTGGAGCGTGCCCTTGCTGCACTGGATCAGCAGTTGAGCGGCAAGGTTTCTGCCCACGCCCTGGCCGAAGCGGCGCACCTGTCATTGAGCCAACTGGAGCGGCTGTTCTCGGATCAACTCGGCTTGCCCGTGCGCCGCCTGGTGCTGTGGCGACGCTTGCGCATCGCCCTGCAATTGGCACTCGCCGGCGGCACGCTGACCGACGCTGCGCACGGTGCGGGTTTTGCTGATTCCGCGCACTTCTCACGGACCATGAAGCAGTTGTTTGGCGTCACGGCGGCAGCCTCATTGCGCCGGCTGGAGGTGCAGCTATTAGCGTGAATCGTATGGCAGTGCCGGTTCCTTGCTCAAGGCAACCGGCCTGAACGGGTCACGCAACTGTTCCCCATACGCCACCGGGAAATCCGGTCGACTGCCAATCCCCAGGTCTCCCGGCCCCATGCGATGCCCGTCGCGATAGAACGCCGTGCCCAGCAACCAATCCCACAGATTGAAAAACAGCCCAAAATTCACATCCCCGGCGCGACCGTACTTCATATGGTGAAACCGATGCACAGGCGCCCAGGCGAACACCCACCGCAACGGCCCCAGGCGCATGTCCACATTGGAATGCTGCAATAGCAATTGAACGGCGATGGCCAATGCCAGCAACTGCGCCACCGGAGAGGGAATGCCCAGCAGGATCAATGGCAGCAGCCCCGCCGTGGCTTCCAGCATCTGGTGCAACGGATGCTTCATCAACCCATTGAAACCGTAAAGCCGCTGCACGCTGTGATGCACCGCATGCAAACGCCACAGCGGCCTAATGCGGTGGCTGGCGTAATGCATCAAGGTAATACCGGCATCAGCGAGCACAATCGCCATCAGCAGTTGCTCCCACAGCGGCCAGCCACGCGGCCAGATACCTTCAAACGCCAACAGCGCCGTGAGCCCCGGCAGGATCAACAATCCAGCGGCATTCAGGCTTTCGTTGACCAAGGCGTGCAAGGTGTCGCGCCGACGATCGCCCAGGCTGCGATTCCACTGAGGTTCATAGGGCAGCCACTGCTCTGCCAGGAATGACACTGCGACGGCAATCACGAACAGCAGAATCAAGCTGTTCGGCTGCCAGAGTCCGCAACTGATAAACCCCAGCAAAAAGGCGGGCGCATAGATCCAACTCACTAAGCGTTTCATGCCGAGTCTCCTTTGAAGTGAGCCCCCAGCATGAAATCCCCCGCGCGCGTCGGATTGAACAAACTGCGCAACCGCTTGAAATAATTAAGGATGAATTAAGTTGCGCTGGATAACCTGATCCCACTTAAACAGCTCACCAGACAAGGACACACACCATGAAAAACCTGACCGTTTTGTTCGCCGCTACCGCCCTGACCCTGACTGCTGGCCTGGCTCAGGCCGACGTTCGCCCAGACCAGATTCCAGGCCTGTTGCAGTCCGGCGCCGTGAAGCCTTTCGAGCAGCTCAACAAAGACGCCCTGGCCAAACACCCCGGCGCCACCATCAATGACACCGAGCTGGACAACGAAGCCGGTCGCCTGGTCTACGAAGTGGACCTGACCGACACCACCGGCAAAAAGTGGGACCTGAAACTCGACGCCAAAACCAGCGAAGTCCTGGAAAACAAACTCGATACTTGAGTCGAATACGCAAAAAAAAACGCCACCCTAGGGGGTGGCGTTTTTTTATGCCCGATCAGGCGCCCAGACGCGCCGTCACCTCATTCAACTCGCTCGACAACCCGCGCAGGTTGTGGCTTGCCGCTTCGGTGCGCTTGACGTTGTCGAGGTTGGCCGTGGCCACAGTGGTGATTTGCGTGATATTGCGCGAGATATCCTCCGCCACCGACGTCTGCTCCTCGGCAGCCGTGGCGATCTGGCGGTTCATGTCGCGGATCGCCTCCACCGCCTGGGTGATGTGAGCCAGCATGGCACCGGCCTGCGTCACCTTCTCCACACTGTCATCACTGCACGACTGGCCGCTCAGGATGGCTTCGGCCGCGTCCACCGCGCCGGTTTGCACGGCCTCGATAATGCCGTTGATCTCGATGATCGACGCCGCCGTGCGTTGCGCCAGGCTGCGCACTTCATCGGCCACTACCGCGAAACCACGGCCGGCGTCGCCTGCGCGCGCGGCTTCGATGGCGGCGTTGAGCGCCAGCAGATTGGTCTGCTCGGCGATCCCGCGTATCACTTCCAGCACCTTGCCGATGCGCACACTATCGGTTTCCAGGCGGCGGATGATGGTGCCGGTGTTGAGGATCTCGTTGCGCATCTGGCCGATGGTGGCGATGGTAACCTTCATCACTTCACCGCCTTCGCGGGCCGAATGATCGGCCTCATCAGCAGCACGGGAGGCACTGGCGGCGTGGCGCGCGACTTCCTGGGCGGTGGCCGACATTTCCGTCATCGCCGTGGCCACCTGGTCGGTGCGGTTGAATTGATCGCTGGTACCGTTCGCCATCTGCCCGGCGATCGCATTCAACTCGCCGCTGGAGCTGACCAGGTCGGTGGCGCTGCGCTGCAGGCGGCTGAACGTTTCGGCAAGAAAATCGCGCAAGGTATTCGCCGCTGCGGCCAGATGGCCCAGCTCATCCTGGCGACGGCTGGCCACGCGCTCGGCGAAGCGACCGTGGCTCAGTTGCGTCACGTAATCGATCAGGCTGCGGATCGGCAGGATCAGGTTACGGTTGATCAGCCAGAGGCTGAACAGGCCGATCAACACACCGGACAGCAACATAACCGCCAGGCCCACCAACACGGTGCGCTCAGCGTAGGCGCTGATGGCTTTGGATTGCTGGCTGCCCTGCGCACGCAGGTCGTTGACCAGTGCACTCATCTGCTCGCTGGTAGCGCGGTCCACACCCTTGACCGCCGTGTCGCCGGCGGTTGCATCGCCGCCCGCCGCTACGTAGGCATCGCGGCCCTTCTGGTAGGCCACGCCGAGTTGCACGTGTTCCTGGCGCAGGGTTTCGATACGCCGGCTCACGGTCGGGTCGCCAGTGGTCTGGGTGACCAGCCGCGTGAGGATGTCTTGCACATCGCGCTGACGGTCCTGGAACTGGCCCCAATATTTCTCCATGTCCTGAGGCTGCTTACCGCGCAGCAGGACGTTTTTCCATTCCTGCACCTGCACTTTGAATTGCAGGTTGGCCTCGTCAATCATCTGTGAAGTCAGTAACGGCCCATCAATCAAACTGCGATAACTCTGCACGCCGTTGGACAGGAAGTTGAAACACGCCAGGGCGATCAGCAAGATCGCCAACAGGCTGCCACCGAGCAGCGACAGGATTTGTGCTCTCAAGGAGGTTCGCAAAACATTCATCGGGGAAAAGCCTCGATACAAGGAATTGGTGCGTGCACGCCTAACGTCCTTGTCGTCAAAGCACCGCCCATCCACGGCGGCTCATATGCCCTGAATCGGCCGAGCTGGAGGCTTCTTGAACGGCTGCTGACAAACGGTCAAATAAATGTCACCACGACGAAATAATTACAAAATCGTCACAAAACTGTCATTTCACCTTGCAATGATCGCCCCCGCGACCTGTGAAACGTCCTACAGGCCATTTCTCTGCGAGCCCCCATGAACCACAGCATTGATCACAGCCACCAGGACCCCGATCTGTTTGGCTTGCTCTACGGTTTCCGTTTTCGGCCCGGTGAAAAGGGCGAGCAGATAGATTCGGCCACGGCGCTTCAGGCCCTGCAGCAACCAGCCGACCCGCAAGTGTTTTTGTGGCTGCACCTGAACCTGGCCCACGCGGCGTGCGAACGCTGGATGCAGGCACACCTGGACCTGCCGGAAGAGTTCTTCGAAGCCTTGCATGAAGGCTCGCGCTCCACGCGTATCGAACATGTCGACTCGGCCTTGCTGGCAGTGGTCAACGACGTGGTGTTCAACTTCAGCAGCATGGTCTCGTCGGATATTTCCACGCTCTGGGTCTGCGCCCGCAGCCGTCTGTTGATCAGCGCGCGCCTGCAACCACTGCACTCGGTGGACAAATTACGTTCGTCGGTAAAGGCCGGTGAGAGCTTTCGCTCACCGCTGGCCTTGCTGGTGCACCTGCTGCGCGACCAGGGTGAAGTACTGACGCAGATCGTGCGCAAGACCAGCATCAGCGTCGACCATATCGAAGACCAGTTGCTGTCCTCGCGCTTGTCCACCAACCGCACCGAACTGGGTGCCGCGCGCCGGGTGCTGGTGCGTCTGCAACGCCTGCTGGCGCTGGAGCCGGGCTCGCTACTGCGTCTGCTCAACCGCCCGCCGCAGTGGCTGCAAAAGGAAGACGTGAAGGAACTGCGTAAATCCACCGAAGAGTTTGCGCTGATCATCAACGACCTGATGGCCTTGGGCGAACGCATCAAGCTGCTGCAGGAAGAGATCGCCGCCAACCTCAACGAGCAAAGCAACCGCACGTTGTTCACCCTTACGGTGGTGACGGTGCTGGCATTGCCGATCAACATCATTGCCGGTTTTTTTGGGATGAACGTGGGGGGTGTGCCACTCTCCCAGGATCCGGAGGGGTTTTGGATTCTGGTGGCGTTGGTGGCGACCTTCACGTTAATCGCTGGACGTTGGGCATTCCGCAAATTCTCGAGCTGAAATGAGATCAACCGTGGGAGCTGGCTTGCCTGCGATAGCTATTTGTCAGTGCCCTTTGCAGGGCCTGATACACCGCTATCGCAGGCAAGCCAGCTCCCACATTGGTTTTGCGGTGCTTTATGGACCGGCGGCAAATCCAATTCCCTAAACAATGACCTACCGCAGCATCTCTGTAATACTTTGCAATGACTATGCACGACATCCTCCCTACACAGGATGCTCCGGCATGGCCATCCCCTCCCTGACTGCCTCAACCCACGCTTCACCCGCAGCCCCAAAACCCCGGCTAGACAAGAAACCCAGCCTGGTCACGGTGATCATGTTCGTCGCCGTGCTCGCCATGGGCCTGTTGTTTACCGCCTACAGCCTGATGCATGACATGCGCGAAATGGGCGCGCAACTCACCACTTGGACACCGTTCCTGCTGTTGGGCGTGGCGCTGTTGATTGCCCTGGGTTTCGAGTTCGTCAACGGCTTCCACGACACCGCCAACGCGGTGGCGACGGTGATCTACACCCACTCGCTGCCGCCGTATTTTGCGGTGGTGTGGTCGGGCTTTTTCAACTTCCTCGGCGTGCTGCTCTCCAGCGGTGCGGTGGCGTTTGGCATCATTGCGCTGCTGCCGGTGGAGCTTATTTTGCAGGTGGGTTCATCTGCCGGTTTTGCGATGATCTTCGCGCTGTTGATCGCCGCGATCCTGTGGAACCTCGGCACTTGGTGGCTGGGTTTGCCGGCGTCGTCTTCCCACACTCTGATTGGCTCGATCATCGGCGTTGGCGTGGCGAATGCCTTGATGCACGGGCGCGACGGTACCAGCGGTGTGGACTGGAGCCAGGCGATCAAGATCGGTTACGCCTTGCTGCTCTCGCCGCTGATCGGCTTTGCGTTTGCCGCGATGTTGCTGCTGGCCTTGCGCGCCTTCGTCAAGAACCGCGCACTGTACAAGGCGCCGAAAGGCGACGCGCCACCGCCGTGGTGGATCCGCGGCATGCTGATCGCCACCTGCACTGGCGTCTCCTTCGCCCACGGTTCCAACGATGGGCAGAAAGGCATGGGCCTGATCATGCTGATTCTGGTCGGCACGCTGCCGATGGCCTACGCGCTGAACCGCGCGATGCCCGCCGAGCAGTCGTTGCAGTTCGCGGCCGTGGCTGAAGTCACCCAGGTCGCCCTGCTAAAAAGCGCGCCGCAAGCACTGACAGGCGACCCGCGTCCGATCCTCTCGACCTACGTGCGCACCAAGGAAGCCACGCCGGAACTGGTGCCCGCCCTCGCCGCGCTCGCCGGACAGATCGGGGACGAAGTCAAAGGCTACGGTTCCCTGGCCAAAGTGCCCGCCGAAGCCGTCGGCAACGTACGTAACGACATGTACCTGACCAGCGAAACCATTCGCCTGATGGACAAGGGCAAGGTCGGCCATTTCGACGCCGACACCCAGGGCAAGCTGCAACTGTTCAAGCAACAGATCGACAGCTCCACACGCTTCATTCCGCTGTGGGTGAAAATCGCCGTGGCCATCGCCCTGGGCCTGGGCACCATGGTGGGCTGGAAGCGCATCGTGGTGACAGTCGGCGAGAAGATCGGCAAGACGCACCTGACGTATGCCCAAGGTGCCTCGGCCGAGATGGTGGCGATGCTGACCATCGGCGCGGCGGACATGTACGGGTTGCCGGTGTCGACCACGCATGTGCTGTCGTCGGGTGTGGCGGGGACCATGGTGGCGAATGGCGGTGGGTTGCAGAGGCGGACTATCCGTAATTTGCTGATGGCGTGGGTGCTCACATTGCCAGCGGCCATTCTTCTTTCAGGTAGCCTTTACTGGCTGTTCACTAAACTCTTCTGACACAACTCAGGACAAAATGTGGGAGCGGGCTTGCTCGCTCCCACATTTGGTTGTGTATTTCTTCAGTGATTGAAGAGTCCAGCCATCGCGTTGAGCCGTTTCTTGTACACCCGCCGCGCCTCCAATGCTTCCTCCAGCGTCACCGCCACAAACCCGGCCCGCTGGTTCGGCTGCATCTGCCCGATCAAGTCCAGATCGGCACTGATCACCGTGCCAATCATTGCGTACCCACCGCCCGACACCGCGTCCCGATGCAACACGATCGGCTCCAACCCGGCCGGCACCTGGATCGAACCAATCGGGTAGCAACTGTCAACGATATTCGAAGGATCGGAGCCCGCGCCAAACGGCTGCTCCCTTGGCTGAAAGCTCAGTGCACTGCCGCCTTTGAAGCGATAGCCGATGCGGTCGGCTTCGGAACCCACCGTCCAGGGCTCGGCAAAAAAACTGCGTTTGGCCGCATCCGTGAGGCGCTCGTAATACAGCCCTGGCACCACACGCAGGGTCACATCACCGCCCACCGAACGGCGTAACGCCATCGGCAAACTGTTGCCCGCACGGCCCGTACCGCTGGCCTCACCGATGGGCAATTCATCGCCTTCCTGCAAGCGCCGACCGTGAAACCCACCGAGTGCGCCGAGGGTGTAGGTCGAACGACTGCCGAGCACCCGCGGCACATCAATACCACCGGCCACCGCGAGATAGGTCCGCGCGCCGGCCTTGGGAAATTCAAAGCGTAAAACCTGCCCGGCGCGCACCTGGAACGCGGTGTCCTGGTGCACCACTTCACCGTCCAGGCGCGGCGACATCAAGGCACCGCTGAGTGCCACCAACGCGTCCTGTTGAAACGCCAGTTCGGGGCCTATCAGCGTGCATTCCAACCCCGCCGCGCCGACCGGATTACCCACCAGGTGATTGGCCGCACTCAACGCATATTGGTCCAACGCGCCCGACGGCGGGATGCCCAAGTGGTAATAACCTTCGCGGCCAAGGTCTTGCACGGAGGTGGCGAGGCCGGGTTTGAGGACCTTAATCATGCCAGCGCCTCCTGCAGGGATTTCGGATAACCAATGGGGTCGGCGAGAAAGGCGTCGAGGGAAAACTCCACCGAGCGGATACGCAGGTCGAAACGTCCTGCGTCCACTTCGGCCACCGCTAGGTCGTAGGCGTCACGGTCCATCGGTTTGAATTGCACGATATCGCCGGGACGGAAGAACACCATGTGTTCCTTGAGGTACGCCAATTGCTGCGCCGGGTCGTAGATCGGCGCCGGGGTCACGCCGAACATCTGGTAACCACCGGCACCGCGTACCGAATAGATGCAACCAAAGCAGCCGCCGTGGCCGAGGGTGAGTTTCGGCGTGTCGGTGCGCGGGCGCAGGTACTTGGGCACCTGCAACTGCCGCTCGCGCTCGACCATCTGGAACATGAACGGCAAGCCCGCGACAAAGCCGACCATCGACACAAACCACGGCGCACCACTGTGGGCGGCGATAAACGCATCCACATCGGCCAGGCCATTGATGCGCGCCGCGTATTCAAGGTCGGTGCCGCTGGGGTCTTGATGGCGGTCGCGAAAGCGCATCAGGGTTTCATGGGTCCAGGGGTCGTTGTAGAGCACTGGAATTTCAATGATGCGCGTGTGCAGGGTGCGTTCGGCCACGGCCTGGGATTCGGCGGTTTGCACCGCATCGAGCAGTGCATGGGGCGCGATGCGGTCGGGGTCGAAGCGAATCTGGAACGATGCATTGGCCAGGCACACGTCCAGCACGCCCTCCAGCGCCAGGCGTTCCACCGCACGCGTCACGGCCATGCCTTTGAAAAAGGCCTCCAGGGACATGCTCTCGCTGACCTCGGCAAACAGGTGTTCATCACCGCCGAAGCTGTAGCGGATGGGAGACGTTTCAGCCATGTCTGTTCCTCTTGGAATCATTGTAGAAAGGCAGGCGAAAAAAATAATGTTTCGATCTTATTGGGGTGTTGTGACGGTGATGCCCGCTCGGTCCAGGGCTTCGCGGGTCGCTTCCACCAGTTCAAGCGCGCCGGGCGTGTCGCTGTGCAGGCAGATGGAATCGAATTCGATAAACAAGTCTTCGCCTTCAACGGTGCGCACCAGACCGGTCTGACACGCACGCAGGACTCGCGCCGCCACCGTCGCAGGATCCAGCGCCCGCACATTGCGCGTAAACACGATGGAGCCCGTCAGATCGTACTCACGGTCGGCATAAAACTCGCGCACCACCGGCTGCCCGAGTTCCTGGGCGACGCGCCAGATCACCGAGTTGGGCATGCAGTACAGCAGCAATGTCGGCTCGATGATTTGCAGGTTTTGCACCAGCAGCCGCGCGGCTTCTTCGTCGCGGGCGAGGTGCATATACAGCGCGCCATGGGGCTTAATGTGTTGCAGGATCATACCTTGGGCACGTGCAATTTCACGCAGCGCGCCGAGCTGATAGAGCATGTCGTCCACCAGTTCCTGCGCCGGGGCGTTGATGTGGCGCCGGCCGAAGCCGACCAAATCACGAAAGCCAGGGTGCGCACCGATAGCGACGCCCAGTTGCTTGGCACGCTCGACGGTACGGCGCATGGTGCCGGGGTCACCGGCATGAAAGCCGGTAGCGATATTGGCCGAGCTGATATAAGCCATCAGCTCCGCGTCGACGCCGTCGCCAATGGTCCAGGGGCCGAAGCCTTCGCCCATGTCTGAGTTGAAATCCACTGCCTGCATCAGGGTCGCTCCGCCAAAAGGTGATGCTGGAAAGTAGGCTGCAGCTTGACCCCTTGGGAAGATCTATTATCAGATGGCCCATCTTCTGAAAATCAGATAGCCCTACGTTTTGGAGAGGCAGATGTCCCTGACCTTGCGCCAAGTCCGCTATTTCGTCGCCACGGCTGAGATTGGCCAGATTTCCCAGGCGGCGATTCACCTGAATATCTCCCAATCGGCAGTGACCACGGCGATCAAGGAATTGGAGGCCATGCTGGGTGTGCAACTGTTCGTACGCTCGGCCCAGGGCATGAACCTGACCGACGCCGGCCGGCACTTTCTCAACCGCGCCTATGTGATTGTGCGCAGTGTCGATGATGCGTTGAACAGCCCGTTGCCCGACTACCGCGCCAGTGGCGTGTTGCGCCTGGCGGCCAGCTACACGGTGCTCGGCTACTTCCTGCCCCACCACTTGCAACGCATGGAACACTGGCACCCGGACGTGACCATCGAGGTCTTTGAGCAGGAGCGCCAAGCCATCGAACAAGGTTTGCTCGACGGCCAGTTCGACATGGCGGTGGTGCTCACCGCCAACCTCACCCACCCGGATATCGTCTCGGAAATCCTGTTCAATTCGGAACGCCGCCTGTGGCTGCCCAGCCATCACCCCCTGTGCGAACGCGGCGCCGTGAGCCTGGCGGATGTGGCCCAGGAGCCCTACATCCTGCTCACCGTCGACGAGGCCGAGCACAGCGCCATGCGCTACTGGGAGCAGGCCGGGCAAGCGCCAGAGGTGCGGCTGCGCACCAGTTCGGTGGAGGCAGTGCGCAGCATGGTTGCCAATGGCAGTGGTGTGGCGATCCTGTCAGACCTGGTGCACAGGCCTTGGTCATTGGAAGGCAAACGCATCGAAACCCTGACCGTCACCGACCCGGTAACGCCCATGAGCGTCGGCCTGGCTTGGCACCGCGAGCGTGCGTTTACCCCGGCGATGCAGGCGGTGCGCGATTACTTCCACGACGCGTTCCTGGCGCCGCAGCAGTTGTCGGCGCGACGCTAGAGCCGGGCTTGCAAGGTGGCGGCAGCAACTGGATCACCGGTCAGCGCATTGAGGCTTCGGGGGGGATGTTTCTTTAAGCCCCAGGCGCTTCTCGCGCAGCACGTCATAGCCCCAGTGATACACATAGGTGTACGGCAGGAAAAACAGCAGTACACCTATGTCGAGGATGAACGCCTGGATCAGACTGATGTTCAGCCACGCCGCGATCAGCGGCACGCACACCAGAATCAGCCCGCCTTCAAACAGCAACGCATGCAACACCCGCGTCCACGGCGTGTTGGCCAGTTGCAGGCGCACCTTGAGGCGGTCGAACAGGCCGTTGAAGATCACGTTCCAGGTCAGCGCGATCAGGCTGATCGCCAGGGTGACCATGCCCATTTCCAGGGCGGGCTTGTCCATGATCCACGCCAGCAATGGGGTGCAGATCAACAATGCCAATCCCTCAAAACCGATGGCTTGGCAAACACGTTCAGTAACCGACTTGGTAGGGCTCATAACCTGGGCTCCGTGAGTGACGAGGGTTGCCATGATCACTCTCTGACTCGATACTTCATAACCAATAACCATCGACCAAGGCGATAGTAATGGCCTCCCATGAAGTGCTGCAGGCGTTTGTGCAGGCCGCCACCCAGGGCTCGTTTTCCGCCGCGGCGCGCAAGCTGGGCAAGAGCCAGTCCACCGTCAGCGCGGCAGTGGCGAGCCTGGAGATTGACCTGAATGTGGTGCTGTTTGACCGCACTAGCCGCAAGCCGACGCTGACGCCGGCCGGCCATGTGTTGCTGCAACGCGCCGAGCAGGTGCTGGAGGCCAGCAGTCGTTTGGAGCTGGCAGCGAGCCAGTTGGCCCAGGGTTTGGAGCCGAAACTGACCATCGCCATGTCCGATACTTACCAGTCCGATCGCTTCGAGGTCGCGCTCAGCGCCTTTGAGCAGCGTTACCCGGACCTTGAACTGGAATGCCTGATCGCTGAGTGCGAGGATTTGGTTGCCTTGGTACAAAGTGGCCGCGCGCACCTCGCTTTTATTGAAAAACAGGATAACTACCCGCCCGACCTCACCGGCGCGCCGGTAGCAGAAAGCACGGAAATCTCACTGTTCGTCGCGGCCAGACACCCACTGGCCAACCTGAAAAACATCCCCGCCGACACGCTGCGCCAGCATCGCGAACTGCGCCTGGCCAGCATCATCAACCCGACTGAAACCCGCCCCAGCGGCCGCGTGTGGTCGGCGCCGAGTTACTTGATGTTGATGGAAATGGCGCAACTGGGCTTCGGCTGGGCACCGCTGCCGCGCTGGTTGGTCGAGCGTTTTGATGGCGGCCAATTGGTCGAGCTCAAAGCACGCAGTTGGCCGCGCTCGGTGGCGGTGGATGCGCTGTGGTCGCGGCAGCACCCGCCGGGGCCGGCGGGGAGTTGGTTGTTGGGCAAGATGCTTGAGTGATCCCGGCCAGACAATGAAGATCAAAGCGGGCTTGCTCGCGAGAGCGGGGGGGGGGTGAGTCAACTTATGTGTGGCTGGAAACATCGCGTTCGCGAGCAAGCCTGCGCTCACATTTTGATCACCTACCGTGCGCTCGATCCCGCATGCCTTCGGTGACCAGCGTCACCAACCGATCCAGGCTCTGACCCCCTCTGTCATGAAACCTCTTGAGTCTTATGAGTGTTGTGTTCAGAGATTCAATGGGCGCACGGGACTCACTATAGTTCGCGTCGCTCAAGGTTTCCGGTCGACCCGACAGACGCCAAACCCGCTAGAATCACGCCTCTTTGTAGGATTTCGGATGCGCCCCCCCATGGAAACCCGCCTCGTCTCCTATGAGACGCTGAGCCTTGTACAGAAACAGCAACTCGACACCCTGCAAGTGCATCCCGAGCAACTGGCGTATTCCGGTGATATCTACTGTGCGCTGAACAGCCTGCTGGTCAATCCCAATCCCGACGCGATCAAAGGCTTCGCCCTGCTCGCCGACGACCAGCCCGTGGCCTTCCTGTTGCTCAAACGCCCACCTTGCCTGCCCCATTGGGCCGATGAACACAGCGCGACGCTGCATGCATTGCAGGTGGACCGGCACCAGCAAGGGCGCGGATTCGGCAAGGCATGTTTGCAGGCGTTGCCGGCGGCGGCATTGCAAGCGTGGCCACAGATCAAGGGCTTGGCGTTGTCGGTGGACGCGGAAAATGTGCCGGCGATGCGACTGTATCTGGCGGCTGGATGGGTGGACAGTGGGGAGGCGTACAAGGGGCGAATTGGGTATGAGCGCCGGTTGAGGTGGGCATTTAATCCTTAGCGGAATGTCACGTAAACAGGACGTTCGCACGTGCATGTCCTGTTTACGTGGCATGGGCAGCAGTTTCAGCCTCTTTCGCCGACCGGCAACCAGATCTCCACCGTGCCGGTGCCTTTGCGCCCATCAAAATCCGCACTGTAGCGCTCGAAATCCGCGCCTATCACCTTATAGCCCGAAGATGGCAGCCATTCGAACATGATGCGCTCGTAGGTTTGCTCAAGCGCCTGCACCGGCCCGTAATGCGGGAACACGGCATAGTTGAGCGGCGGAATTTCGATAGACTCGAAATTGCCCGGCACTTCGGCTTTGCTCGGGACTTCAACACCGGCCATGTAATCGAATTCGCCGTGATGGGAGTTATGGCAAACGCCATACGTCACCCCGCCAACGCGCTGCTTGATGTCCTTGATGCAGGTATCAAACAACTCCCACAGTTTGGGGATATCACCCACGGTGGCCTTTGAATAACGCCCTTGTACACCGGCAATCACCAGAGCCTTGCCCGCTTCCATGCGCGGTTCTAACGGTTGTTTTGTCTGCTGATCCATACGAACAGTCTCCTTCTTATGAGGGAACAAACCCGCATCGAGTATAGGGGCATATCCGTATTGGACTCCATGCAGAAAATTTTCCTACGCATCTGGACAACTGGCCATCACCGACCGTATTGTCTGCTCCGCAGGCCACCGCAGTGGCCGACGTCGCTCGGACGGTTCCGGGCGCTTACGTACCCTCGAGGCAACAATGGCTGACCAAGGTTTGCCGCGCCGCTTTGCGCGCATAGATCGACTCCCCCCTTACGTGTTCAATATCACTGCCGAGCTGAAGATGGCTGCGCGTCGGCGCGGCGAAGACATCATCGACTTGAGCATGGGTAACCCTGACGGCCCGACCCCACCGCATATCGTGGAGAAAATGGTCACCGTCGCCCAGCGTGAAGACACCCACGGCTACTCCACCTCCAAAGGCATTCCGCGCCTACGCCGGGCGATTTCGCGCTGGTACAAAGACCGCTATGAAGTGGACATCAACCCGGAAACCGAGGCCATCGTGACCATTGGTTCCAAGGAAGGCCTGGCGCACTTGATGCTGGCCACCCTGGACCAGGGCGACACTGTTTTGGTGCCGAACCCGAGCTACCCGATCCACATCTACGGTGCCGTGATTGCCGGCGCCCAGGTCCGCTCGGTACCGCTGATTCCTGGCGTGGACTTCTTCGCTGAACTGGAACGGGCGATTCGCGGTTCGATCCCCAAACCGAAGATGATGATCCTGGGCTTCCCGTCCAACCCCACTGCGCAGTGCGTGGAGTTGGATTTCTTCGAGCGTGTGATTGCGCTGGCCAAGCAGTACGACGTGCTGGTGGTGCACGACCTGGCCTACGCCGACATCGTCTACGACGGCTGGAAAGCCCCGTCGATCATGCAGGTGCCGGGCGCCAAGGACATTGCGGTGGAGTTTTTCACCCTGTCCAAGAGCTACAACATGGCCGGCTGGCGCATCGGTTTCATGGTGGGTAACCCGGAACTGGTCAACGCCCTGGCGCGGATCAAGAGTTATCACGACTACGGCACTTTCACTCCGCTGCAAGTGGCGGCGATTGCGGCGCTGGAAGGCGATCAGCAGTGCGTGAAGGACATTGCCGAGCAGTATCGCCAGCGGCGTAACGTGCTGGTCAAGGGCCTGCATGAGCTGGGCTGGATGGTCGAGAATCCAAAGGCGTCGATGTACGTCTGGGCGAAAATCCCCGAAGCGTATGCTGCCATGGGCTCGCTGGAGTTTGCCAAGAAACTGCTGCTGGAAGCCAAGGTGTGTGTGTCGCCGGGGATTGGGTTTGGCGAGTATGGCGATGATCATGTGCGCTTTGCGCTGATCGAGAACCAGGACCGGATTCGCCAGGCAGTGCGGGGGATTCGCGGGATGTTCCGGGCGGATGGCCTGGTCACCAAGCCCTGACCCGACTCACCTGTTGGGATGTGATTAAAACTGTGGGAGCGGGCTTGCTCGCGAAAGCGCAATGTCAGTCAATGGAGTTGGCGACTGATCCACCGCATTCGCGAGCAAGCCCGCTCCCACATTTGCATCGGGTTTTCACCCAAGCTTCAGGGTGTGTACGTCACACCACCAACGACAACAGCATGATAAAGATCAACGCCACGATCGACAGAATCGTCTCCATCGCCGTCCACGTCTTGAACGTCTCAGCCACGGTCATGTTGAAGTACTGCTTCACCAGCCAGAACCCCGCATCGTTGACGTGAGACAGGATCAACGAACCCGCCCCTGTCGCCAACACCAGCAGCTCACGGTTAACCCCTGGAATCATGCCTACCACCGGCACCACAATGCCCGCGCCAGTAATGGTCGCCACGGTGGCCGAGCCCGTCGCGACGCGAATCACCGCCGCCACCAGCCACGCCAGCAGGATCGGGTTGATCTGCGCGTTCACCGCCATATGGCCGATCACGTCGCCCACACCGCTGGTCACCAGCATCTGCTTGAAGCCACCACCGGCACCGATGATCAGAATGATCGCGGCGGTCGGCGCAAGGCTGGCGTCGAGCAACTTGAGGATTTGCTTGGAGTGAATGCCCTGGCGATGGCCGAAGGTATACAGCGACAGCAGCAACGCCAGCAGCAGCGCAGTGATCGGGTGACCGATCATGTCCATCCAGTTGCGCACAACGTTGCCTTCGGCAAACGCAATGTCGGCAAAGGTTTTGAGCAGCATCAGGAACACCGGCAGCAGCACGGTGACCAGGGTGATGCCAAAGCTCGGCAACGACTTGTTATCGGTATCGCGGGCCAGTTGGTCGACCAGTTCCTGGGACGGGTTGCCCGGGATGTACTTGGCGATAAACGTACCGAAGATCGGGCCGGCGATGATGGCAGTCGGCAGTGCGACGATCAGGCCGTACAGGATGGTCTTGCCGATGTCCGCGCCAAACACGCCGATGGCCAGCAGCGGGCCCGGGTGCGGTGGCACCAGGCCGTGTACGGCCGACAGGCCGGCCAGCAGCGGGATGCCGATCTTGATAAGCGACACGCCGGTGCGTCGCGCGACGATGAATACCAGCGGGATCAGCAAGACAAAACCGATCTCGAAGAACAGCGGGATACCCACCAGGAACGCGGCAAACATCATCGCCCACTGGACCTTGTCCTTGCCAAAGGCGCGGATCAGGGTCTGGGCGATCTGATCGGCGCCGCCGGATTCGGCCATCATCTTGCCGAGCATGGTGCCCAGCGCGAGGATGATGCCGACAAAGCCGAGCACCCCGCCGAAACCGTCCTGGAACGCCTTGATGATCTTGTCCACGGGCATGCCCGAGGTCAGGCCGAGGAAGCCGGCCGCGATGATCAGTGCAATGAACGGGTGCACCTTGAACTTGGTGATCAGAACGATCAACCCGATGATAGTGACCACTGCGTCTAGCAGCAGGTAGGACTCGTGGGACATGCCAAACATGGGGGGTCTCTCCTGTTTGTTGTTGTTATTAAAGCGGGTGTTGAATCTTTCGCCGGGGATAGCGCTATCTTTCCGGCAAAAAATTATCGGGTTGGTTCAAAGCCGTGTTGCAGCCACCAGGTGTTGGTCTGCTCGGCCAGTTCCTCGATGCTGTCTTCGCTGGCGTTGAGGGCCAGGGTCAGCGGTTCGCCTATCGGCGATTCGAGGGTAGCGAACTGGCTGTCGATCAGGCTGGCCGGCATGAAATGGCCGGGGCGATGCGACACGCGGTCGGCGGCCACTTCGCGGGTCAGCTCCAAAAAGACAAACCCCAGGCCCGGCGCGGCTTCGCGCAGGTGGTCGCGGTATTTTTTCTTGAGTGAGGAGCAGGTGAGCACCGGGTGCTCGCCTGCCTTGAGCGAACGGCGCAGTTCATCGCACAGGATGTCGAGCCAGCCGGCGCGGTCGTCGTCGTCGAGGGGGTGGCCGGCGCTCATCTTTTCGATATTCGCGGCGGGGTGAAAGCTGTCGCCTTCAATGGCAGTGGCGCCGTTCAGCCGGCACAGGGCCTCGCTGACGCTGGTCTTGCCACAGCCGGCAACACCCATGATAACCAGGGCGGTAACAGGTTGACTCATGAAACACCTCAGGACGCAGATAGCGCTACCTTTGCACGCTGTAAGGCTAGTGCAAAAACAGGCTTTTCCCGCGCCGTCTTGTCTTTTTTTATGGAGTGACGCGTGCATCCGCTTCAATCATTCGAACGGGATCAGGCAACCCAACGTTCAAGCATTTGCAGCCGTTTGGAGACAGCGCTACCTTAGTGCCTCGATTTTTGTTTGGCAAGCCGCCTGATGACCTCTAAGAACGATAAAAAATTGCGCACTACGGGTCGCCCGACCCTTAACGAAGTCGCCCGCCTGGCCGGCGTCAGCCCGATTACCGCGTCGCGCGCCCTGCGTGGCATCAGCACCGTCGCCACCGAGTTGGTGGAAAAAGTGCAGCGGGCCGCCGCCGAACTCAACTACGTGGTCAACCCCGCCGCCCGCGCCCTGGCCTCGGCCCAGAGCCATTCGGTGGTGGTGTTGGTGCCGTCGCTGTCCAACCTGCTGTTCATCGAAACCCTCGAAGCCATCCACCAGGTGCTGCGGCCCAAGGGCTTTGAAGTGTTGATCGGTAACTTCCACTATTCGCGTGATGAAGAAGAAAACCTGCTGCGCAACTACATGGCCTACCAGCCACGTGGATTGCTACTCACCGGGTTCGATCGCACCGAAAGCGCCCGACGGATGGTCGAGGCCAGCAACGTGCCCTGCGTGTACATGATGGACCTGGACCCGAATGCCGGCGTGAACTGCGTGGGTTTCTCGCAGCTGGCGGCGGGTGAAACGGCGGCAGCGCATTTGCTGTCCCGTGGGTACAAACGATTGGCGTATATCGGCGCGCAACTGGACCAACGCACCTTGCTGCGTGGCGAAGGTTTCCGCCGGGCGCTGCAACAGGCCGGCCTGTATGACCCGGCGCTGGAATTGCTGACACCGCGGCCCTCTTCGGTTGGCTTGGGTGGCGAGCTGTTTTTGCAACTGTTGGCCGCCCATCCGGATGTGGATGCGATCTTCTTTGGCAACGACGACCTGGCCCAAGGCGCGCTGCTGGAAGCCATGCGCCATGGCATCAAGGTGCCGGAGCGCGTCGCGGTGCTGGGTTTCAACGACCTGCCCGCCTCGTCCTATATGGTGCCGCGCCTGAGCAGCATCAGCACGCCGCGTGAAGCGATTGGCCGGCGTTCGGCGGAGCATTTGCTGACGATCATGGCGGGTAACAAGATCGCCAAGCCGGTGGTGGATATGGGGTTTGAATTGCAGGTGCGGGAGAGTACCTGACCTGTAATGCAGCACACCCTCCACTGTGGCTTGCCTGCGATGGCGGTAGGTCAGCTGACACTTCATTGCCTGGCACACCGCTATCGCAGGCAAGCCAGCTCCCACATTTTTTACCGTGCCCGCGTTGAAATATCGCCGTAGCTTCCTGCCCCTGCTAGATTGGCTGCTCTCCATCGCAAGGGAAGCACCATGGGACACTCACTGAAAATCCTCGGCCGCACGTCCTCCATCAACGTGCGCAAAGTGCTATGGACCTGCCAGGAACTGGGCATCGACTACCAGCGCGAAGACTGGGGCATCGGCTTCAAGCCCACTCAGTCCGCTGAATTCCTCGCCTTGAACCCCAACGCTCAAATACCCGTACTGATCGACGACCACGGCGTGCTGTGGGAGTCCAATACCATCTGCCGCTACCTCGTGAACCTCTACCAACGGCATGACCTGCTGCCCGCCGAACCTGCGCCGCGGGCCCGGGTCGAGCAATGGATAGACTGGCAAGCCATCGAACTCAACCGCGCCTGGGGCGATGCGTTCACGGCCTTGGTGCGTAATAACCCGGATGGTCTGGACGCCGCGCAGATCGCCGCTGCTGTGCAGGTCTGGAACGACAAGATGGGCATTCTGGAACAACAGCTCGTTCGCACAAACGCTTACGTGGCCGGTGATGAATTCACCCTCGCCGACATCCTGATCGGGCTGTCGGTGCACCGCTGGCAGATGACGCCTATGGCACGCCCGCCCTACCCGGCTATTGCCGCGTACTATCAGCGGCTGAGCCAGCACAAAGGCTTCCAGACTTTCGCACTTGACGGCCATAACTAAAATAAGGACTCCACCGTGAAAGGCCTCAACGTACTGCTCACTGGCGCCTGCGGCAGAATCGGCAAGACGTTTTTCGAAGCCTCGAAAGACCGCTACCGTTTCACCCTCACGGACCGTATCGCGCCGAATTTCGACCTGGCCGAGCACCGTTTTGTGCACGCCGACCTCAGCGACCCATCCAGCCTGGTCGCCCTGCTCGACGGCATCGAGGTTATCGTGCACCTGTCAGGTATTCCGCACGCCAGCGCCTCATTCGACGAATTGCTGCCCAACAATATCCTCGCCACCACCTACCTGTTCGAAGCCGCCGTGGCCGCCGGGGTAAAACGCCTGGTGTTCGCCAGCAGCGCCCAGACCATCGAAGGCTACCCGGTAGACCGCCAGATCACGCCTGGCATGCAGGTCATGCCCGCCAACCTGTATGGCGTGAGCAAATGCTATGGCGAAGCGCTGTGTGGTTACTACGCAGCCAAAACGCCACTTTCGACGATCGCCCTGCGCATCGGCGCCTTTGAATTCCCCGAAACCCACGACCTGAACAACGCCCGCGACCTCAGCGCCTGGCTCAGCCCGCGTGATGCGGTGCAGTTGCTGCAGCGTTCGGTAGAGGCTGAAGGCGTGAAGCACCTGATCGCCCATGGCATATCCAATAACCGCTTCAAGCGCTTGGACCTGAGCGAAACCACACGCGTGCTGGGTTACCAACCGGTGGACGACGCCTTCCAGACGTTTGAAATACCCATAGCCTACGGAGGCTCTGCGCCATAAACCTTTAAATATGAAGTTTTGGCGCAATAAATCGGTGAATATGCAGCCAAACATGCACAACTTCACAAGCACCGATTTCCGTTAGCCCGCTAAGATTCCAGGTCACTGCCCCTGGAATCTCCTCCCATGTCCACACTCACCGCCTCTGCCGCCGACGGCATCGACCCCCTCCGTGCAGCCCATATCAGCGCGCGCATCGACCGCCTGCCCGCCGTTGCGACGGTCTGGCGCCTGGTGGCACTGCTGTCGATTGGCGGCTTTTTCGAGCTGTATGACCTGTTCCAGACCGCCTATATCAGCCCCGGCTTGATCAGCGACGGGATTTTCCATACCGGCAGCGCGGGCGTATTCGGTTTCTCCGACCAAGCCGCGTTCGCCTCGGTAACCTTCCTTGGCCTGTTCCTCGGCGCCAGCCTGCTCAGCCCCATCGCCGACCGCTACGGTCGGCGGGCGATCTTCACCTTTGCGCTGATCTGGTACACCGTCGCCACCGTGTTAATGGGTATCCAGACCTCCGCCGTGGGCATCATCTGCATGCGTTTTCTGGTGGGGATTGGCCTGGGCATTGAGCTGGTGACCATCGACGCCTACCTCTCGGAACTGGTGCCCAAGCGCATGCGCAGCTCGGCGTTTGCCTTCGCGTTTTCTATCCAATTTCTGTCAGTGCCGGCCGTGGCATTGATGTCGTGGTGGCTGGTGCCGCAAGCGCCGTTCGGCGTGTCCGGCTGGCGCTGGGTGGTACTGTCGAGCGCGGTGTTTGCGTTGTTTATCTGGCAACTTCGCAAACGCCTGCCGGAATCACCCCGCTGGCTCGCGCAAAAGGGCCGCTTCGAAGAAGCCGGTGCGATCATGGATAACCTGGAGGCGCGCTGTCAGAAAGATCACGGCAAACCGCTGGAGGAGCCCGAGCCGCAAGCCGTCAGCGTTCAGGGCAGTGGCCGTTTTGCCGATATCTGGCAACCGCCGTACCGTCGCCGCGCGTTGATGCTGATTGTGTTTCATGTGTTTCAGGCCATCGGCTTTTTCGGCTTTGGCAATTGGTTGCCGGCGCTGCTTTCGGGCCAGGGCGTCAGCGTGACCCACAGCTTGCTCTACGCTTTTATCATCACACTCGCCTACCCGCTGGGGCCGTTGCTGTTTGTGAAAGTGGCCAACCGCTTTGAAAACAAATGGCAGATCGTCGGCTCAGCCATGGGCGCGGTGATCTTCGGCAGCCTGTTCGCGCTGCAAACCACGGCGGTGGGGCTGGTGATCTGCGGGGTGATGATCACGTTCTGCAATGCCTGGCTGAGCTTCAGCTATCACTCGTACCAGAGCGAGCTGTTCCCCACCAACATCCGCGCGCGGGCGGTGGGGTTCTGTTATTCGTTCAGCCGCTTGTCCACGGTATTCAGCAGCCTGTTGATCGGTTTTATCCTTGAACACCTGGGCACGCCAGGGGTGTTGGCGTTTATTGCCAGCAGCATGTTGATCGTGATGATCACCATCAGTTGGTTCGGGCCGCGTACGCGTAACTTGGCATTGGAAAATATCGCCCATTGACGGCAACGGTTGGCCGCCTGCGGGACACTACTTGCCGCGGCGGCGACATCATCCCCAATAAAACCGGGCGCTTCGCACCCGGCACGCTATTTGCTCCAGCTGTGGCACCGAACACTCCACAGGTGACCGATCATGCTGGTTAACAACAACACCCAAGCCGTGTCGACCGTTCAACAGATCAAACGGCCTGATATGGACCCTGCCAACGCCGCTGCCAGCGCGCTGTACAGCGGTGCCCTGCAGGCGACGCAGCAAAGCGTGACCATGCCGGCCGCGCAAAAGGAACTGGACAAGGCCACCGACCGTATCGACGAGGCCTTCGCCAAGACCCGCGTGCAACTGCAGGCCTCCGCTTCGGCCTCCGATGTGCCGGCGACCAGCGCTACCTCCGGCGCGCGGGCGGATTTTACCGACTACATGAGCAAGACGCCGGCCGAGCGTATCCGTGAGCGATTGCTCAAGGAACAGGGTTTGACCGAGGCGGATGTGCAGAACATGTCGCAGGAAAAGCAGGACGCTATTTCCAAGCAAGTGGCTGACCGTTTGAAGCAGCAACAAGAGCAGCAGATAGCGGCGAAGACGGCTGAGCCTCAGGCGCAAACCGTGAAAGAAACCTTGGCCGCGATCTAATCTTGTTCGACCTGTAATGAGCGGGCTTGTCGAGTCGTCGCACCGCCCGCTCACTACAAGCCTGCTCAGTGTTACTGAAGTTGTAGGGTCGAGTTGAACTGCCCGATCGCATCCACCACATGCCGTGATCCTTCCTGAATCTCCAGGATCACCTGCCCCGCTTCATTTGCCAGCTCCACCCCGAGCCCCGTGCGGCTCAAGCTCGATTGCATGCTCGACACCGCGCTCAGCGACAGGTCGTGGTTCTTGCGCACCACACCCACTATCTCCACCGTCGCTTGGCTGGTGCGCGCCGCGAGGCTGCGCACTTCGTCGGCCACCACTGCAAAGCCGCGCCCTTGCTCACCGGCCCGCGCTGCTTCAATCGCAGCGTTCAGCGCGAGCATATTGGTTTGCTCGGCAATGCCGCTGATGGTCTGGACGATGGCGCCGATGATGTCCGACTGCTTGTTGACCGCATCAATGCTCTCGGCGGCCTGGTTCAAGTCGTGGGAAATCTGTTCGATGATCTGCACGGTTTGCTGCACCACCTCCGAGCCCTTGCGCGCGCAGGCATCGTTTTGCACCGAGGTGGCGTGGGCCGAGTCGGCAGCGGTGCGCAGGGTGGTGACCTGGTCGGTAATGTCGCTCGCGAACTTCACCACTTTGTACAAGCGGCCATTGGGGTCGAAGATCGGGTTGTAGGAGGCTTCCAGGAACAGGGTCTTGCCGTATTTGTTTTTGCGCTCGAAGCGGTGTGAATGGTATTCACCGCGATTGAGGGAAGCCCAGAATGCAGTGTAGGCCGGCGACTCCACTTCGTTGCGGTGGCAGAACATGCTGTGGTGCTGGCCGACGATTTCATCCAGGGAATACTGCACGGTCTTCAGGAAGTTTTCGTTGGCATTGAGAATCTGGCCCTGAGGCGTGAACTCGATGACTGCCATGGAACGGCCGATGGCGTCGATCAGGCTCTGGTTTTCATGTTCGTGGTGAACCCGCGCAGAAATATCCGACGCGACTTTGATCACGCTCTGCACCTGATTGTCCTTGTCCAGCACCGGCATGTAGCTGGCTTCCAGCCACACCTCCTGGCCGTGCTTGTTCAAGCGCATGAAGGTGCCACTCAGCGCCTCGCCCCGCGCCAAGTCGCGCCATAGCTTGGCGTAACCGTCGGTGTGGGTGTAGGCCTCGTCGCAAAAGAGGCGGTGATGCTTGCCGCGAATCTCCTCGGCGCTGTAGCCCATGGTTTTGCAGAAGTTGTCGTTGGCGTCGAGGATCACGCCACTGGCGTCGAACTCGATCATGGCCATGGAGCGGCTGATGGCCGCGAGTTTGGCGTTGGTTTCGGTAAGTGCGCAGGAAAAGCGTTGGATTTCAAGCAGGTCGGATTTGTGATGGCGGTTGAACATGGTCAGATCACCCTGGATTCCCGGCGCACGGAAGGCGCGTTCCATTCATATGTTGGGTAGTGCTGGTACACCTTCATGGGGAATAACCATCCAAATCGCTTTATCTGCCAAGCGTCATCAACGGTTATGGGTGAGCATAGACAGGGCTAGGCACTATGCAAGGCCACTAATCAGCCAGCATTTCTAATAAAGCGCGGGCAGCGGCTGAAGGGTCACGGGTGGGCGAGCCGACCAAGGCAAACTCACGGTGCAGCGGCACCGTCAGCGGCATCACGCGCAAGCCTTTGCGCTGGGCCGGCAGAGCCATTTCCGGCACCAGCGTAACGCCCACGCCCTCGCGCACCAGGCTGAACGCGCTGTTCCATTCGCGCACTTCCACGCGGATATCGCGCAGCGTCAGCCCCGCTGCGGCGCCCAGGCTGCGCGCATTCGCGGTACACCCACCGGTGGCGAGCACGAACGGCTGCTCAAGTAACGCCTCAAGCGACACACTGGCATCGGCCGGGCGTTGCGCCAGCGCATGGGCCACCGGTAGCACGGCCATCCAGAAGTCCCGGCCCAGTACCGTGGCATTGCGCTCGGGCTTGGGGTTGAGCACGACACCCAGGTCGATCAACTCCGCGTCGAGCAAGGTGAGCACTTCATTGTCGGTGACATCCAGGGTGGTCACCTCGATCCCCGGATAAAGCTGGGCAAAGCGCTGCAACAACGGCGTCAGGAACCTGGCCAGCACCATGGGAAAACTGGCGATACGAATCGTCCCGCGCAGCATTGGGCGGGCTTCATCCACGGTGCTGCGAATGGTCTGCAAGGCTTTGAGCATCACCCGCGCCTGTTCGATCACACTCAAGCCCAGGGCGGTGGGCAAGGTCTTGCGTGGTGCACGGGTAAACAGCTGCGCGCCCAGGGTCGCCTCCATGCCGGCCATGGCCTGGCTGGCGGCGGATTGAGTCATACCGACGCGCTCGGCGGCGGCAGTGATGCTGCCGTGATCGGCCACGGCCACCAGCAGGCGCCAGTGCATCAGGTTCATCATGGCATTCGCTGTCCTTATGGCAGGGGGCTGAAGGTTTAATTTTACGCACGGTGCCATGCCCGCGAGACTGGCGCAAATTCAACGGAGCTGTTCAAGATGAAACTGTATTTCTTCCCCCACGCCTGCTCTCTCGCACCGCATATCGTGCTGCGCGAACTGGCGTTGCCGTTCGACCTGGTGCGGGTCGATAACCAGGCCAAGACCACCGCCGACGGCGAAGACTTCCTGCAGATCAACCCCAAGGGCTACGTTGCAGCGCTGAAACTGGACAACGGCCAGGTGCTGACCGAAGCCAGCGCGATCCTGCAGTATCTGGCTGACCTGAAACCCACAGCAAATCTAGCGCCGGCCAATGGCCGCTGGGAGCGTGTGCGTTTGCAGGAATGGCTGAATTTTATCGCCACCGAAGTGCATGGTGGGTTGGCGGTGTTCTTCAATGATGCGATTCAGGGCGAGGTGCGAGCCATGTTCCAGGCGACGCTGTTCAAGCGTTTTGCGGTGCTGGTGCAGACGCTGGAACGCCAGGATTACTTGCTGGGTTCGCAGTTCTCAGTCGCGGATGCGTACCTGTTCGTGGTGCTGCGCTGGGCGGCCTTTCACGCGATTGATCTGAGCGAGTGGCCGGCGCTGGCGGCATTTGAGCAGCGGGTCGGTGAGCGGCCAGCAGTGATTGCCTCGCTGGCCGCCGAATCCCCCGAAAGCTGAGTTCATTCAAAAACGGGTCTCAGTGACCGAACAGACCTGTCTCGGTTTTCTTGGCTTTCTTGTCAGCGCGTTTTTCATCGGCGGTCTTTGCCGGTTTTTTCTTCGCGGCTTTCTTTGAATCCATACCTTTGGCCATGATGCGTGCTCCACTGAACAGGGGATGTAGCACTGGGTATACCACCTATTACGACGTAGAAGGCGCTTATAATCCCCAGCCCTTGATAACGCTGCCTGAACACCATGCCCGAATTACACATCGAACCGCTGGCAGAGCCGTTGTGGCCGCTGCTGAACAAGTTTTACCGCAGCCATAATTCGCCGATGAAGGCGCTCAAGGGCGGGCGTTTGTGGGTGGCCCGGGAGGGTGAGATCGTCGCGGGGCTGTGCCTCACGCCGGTGGTGGGTGGGCAGTGGTTGAGCGGTGTGTGTGTGGCACCCGCGTATCGCGGCCAGGGGTTGGCGGCGCGATTGATTCTTACGGCGCTGACTGCTTGCGAGGGAACCGTTTGGTTGTTGTGTCATCCGGATCTGGAAGGGCTATACCAGCGCATGGGATTCACTCAGGACACGCTGCTGCCGCAATCGCTTAGCGAGCGGTTGGTGCGCTACAAACGCAACAAACCCATGATCGCGATGGGCTTGGATCGTTTGGTGACGTCGACCCCGGATAATGTGTGATCAGCGCCTGCGAGCCCCATGCTAGCCTCGGTGGCACAGTGGCGCTTTACAGGATGATCATGAACACGACGCTTGCAGTTCTCTCCCTCACCGCCCTGCTCGCTCCGGTCTTGAGCCAGGCAGCCGAGGCACCGATCAGCGCCAAGCAATACCAGAACGTGCTCGCCGGCAGTTGGCGCGACCCGGCCAACAGCGCCCGCGACGGCTATCGCCATCCATCGCCGCCGTGCAGGCCGCAAGCAGCAGTGCTTACGCACGCACATCCGAAGAAAACCTGAAGAAAAAGGATGGGAGGACGTTGCGGCTCGTAAAGCCTGCTAAATAACCTGAGCAGAACGCAGGCTCAAAGTGGAAGCGGGCTTGCTCGCTCCCACATTTGGACCTCATTGGATCTGAAAGCTATTCGTCAGCAGTGGGCTCGAGCTCCGGGAACATCACGTCAATAAACCCGAACTTACTGAAATCCGTAACCCGTGACGGGTACAAACGGCCGATCAAGTGATCGCACTCATGCTGCACCACCCGCGCATGAAAACCATCGGCAAAACGCACGATAGGCTCACCCTTCGGATCGAAGCCCTCGTAGCGAATCTGCTGGTAACGGCTCACCGCGCCACGCAGGCCCGGCACAGACAGGCAACCTTCGTAGCCCTCCTCCAGCGCTGGGCTCAGTGGTGTGATCAGCGGGTTGATCAGGATGGTCTGCGGCACCGGCGGCGCGTCCGGGTAGCGTTCGCTGGACTCGAAACCAAAGATCACCAATTGCAGGTCGACACCAATCTGCGGTGCGGCCAGGCCGACGCCACCCACATGCTCCATGGTCTGGAACATGTCATCGATCAATTGCCACAGCTCGGGGCTGTCGAACATTTCCGGCGGAACCGGCGGCGCGATACGCAGCAGGCGCTCGTCGCCCATTTTCAGGATTTCACGGATCATCGATCAGACTTCGTCAGGGGTGGGCTTGGAATGGTCCCGGCCGAGGCCTGAGACGTGCTGTTTTTCAGTGGTATGAGCCGGCGCATCAAACTCTTTTTCACCCGGTTCCTTACCTTCGGCGGACATGTGTTCGATCACTGCATTCATCTCCGCACCCAGCAGCAGCACCGCGGCGGAAATATAGAAGTACAGGAGCAGCACGATAATTGCGCCGATACTGCCATACATGGCGTTGTAGTCGGCAAAGGTTTTGACGTAATAGCCAAAGCCCAGGGACGCGACGATCCACACCACCACCGCCAGCACCGAGCCTGGCGTGATAAAACGGAATTCCTGCTCGACGTCGGGCATCACGTAGTACATGAGGGCCACGGCGAACATCAGCAGGATCACGATCAGCGGCCAGCGCAGGATGGTCCACAGGGTGACCACGAATTCCTGCATGCCGATCTGCGCGGCGATCCACTCCATCACCTGCGGGCCAAGCACCATCAGCGCGGCGGCGGCCAACAGCATGCCGGCAATACCGATGGTATAGAGAATCGACAGCGGGAAACGCTTCCAGATCGGCCGGCCTTCAACCACGTCGTAGGCGGCGTTCATCGCACTCATCATCAGGCGCACGCCGGCCGAAGCCGTCCACAGCGCGATCACGATACCCACGGACAGCAGGCCACCCTTGGATTGCTGCAACTGGTCGATGACCGGGTTGACCTGCTCCAGCGCCTGGGGCGGCAACACCAGCTCCGACTGCAGGCGCAGCCAGGAGAAGAAATCCGGCAGGTGCAGGAAACCGATCAGCGCGATCAGGAACAGCAGAAAGGGAAACAGCGAGAACAGCATCTGGTAGGCCAGCGCCGAGGCGTAGGTGGGCATCTCGTCATCGACGAATTCCGTGACGGTGCGCACCAGCACTTTGTGCAGTTTGAGGCCTTGTAATACCGGAAAAAGCATAGCGTCTCCTTTCGCCGCAAAAGGTTGAGTTCGTGGGCGACTCAGGGGCCGTTTTCTACATCAAAGTAGCCCATTTGGCGACTTTGAAACAATTTCGAAAGTTTAGTTGCAACGGCGGATACAAAAACGGCCATCCGTGGATGGCCGTCGGGCTGCGTAAAGCCAGCCAGCGATTCGAAATTACTGGGTCGCTTTTTTCACAGCGTCTTTGGTATCGCCGACCGCTTTCTGCACTTCGCCTTTCTTTTCTTGTACCAGACCTTCAGCGCGCAGTTTGTCGTCGCCAGTCACTTTACCGACACCTTGCTTCACGTTGCCGGCCACTTCGTTCGCTACACCTTTTACCTTATCCGATGTGCTGCTCATGGTATTTCTCCTGGAACAATCGATGGTTTTTGGTCATCACGTAAAGATTGACCCGAGGCGGTTTGGCAGAGTTTCAATTATTTTTGCCTGTGCATTTCATCGCCATCCGCAGGTTGGGCTTTATGTTTTGTGGCCAACCCACGAGAATGCCCGGCACATTCAGGCTACAACGCTGAATAACAGATCCCGTAGGAAGGTTATGAAACTCAATAAAGCACAGGCTATCGCCCGCAGAAACACTGAACTGGGCGGTGCCGTACTCGGCGTCAACAACTGCCACTTCACCGAACTGGACCAGAAACGCAACATCTGGTGGTTCGACCTGCCGCTGGGCCGTATCGCCGTGGGCCAGTACGAGTGGATTCACTTGTTGATGCACAACGCCGAGACTGACCAGTTGCTGCACCTGAAGGTGCCGACGGTGTTTTTGCGTGAGAAGGTCGAAGGCCTGGTGGTGCGTAATGCGGGCAAGCGTAGCCCGGAGATCACCCTGGAGCTGAGTGCGGATAAGGATTCGTTCTTGAAGGACGTGCGCCCGGCGGGTGCAGGCGTGAGCTTCGCCCCGTTCGCCCTGTAAACACCGGATTAAAAATGTGGAGCAGGCTTGCCTGCGATAGCCCAATAAAAACCCCGCATTTGCGGGGTTTTTTATGGGTTACTTTTTCAGACCGAGCTTCTTCAACTCTTCATCGCGCAATTCACGCCGCAGGATCTTGCCCACGTTGGTGGTCGGCAACGCATCACGGAACTCCACCGCCTTGGGCACTTTGTAGGCGGTGACGTTGGCGCGCATATGCTCCATCACCTGCTCCTTGGTCAGGGTTGCGCCCGGCTTGACCACGATAAACAGCTTGATGTGCTCCCCGGACTTCTCGTCCGGCACGCCGATGGCTGCGCACTGCAGCACGCCCGGCAGGCCCGCCAGTACGTCTTCGAGCTCGTTGGGGTACACGTTGAAGCCCGAGACCAGGATCATGTCCTTCTTGCGGTCGACAATGCGCATGTAGCCGTCGGGCTGGATGATCGCGATGTCGCCGGTCTTCAGCCAACCTTCGCTGTCGAGCATCTCGTCGGTGGCGTCCTGGCGCTGCCAGTAACCCTTCATGACTTGCGGGCCCTTGACGCACAGCTCGCCGGTTTCGCCCAGCGCCAGCTCGGTGCCGTCGTCGGAAATGACTTTACACACAGTGGACGGCACCGGAATCCCGATGGTACCGAGCTGGATATGCTGGATCGGGTTCACCGTCGCCACCGGGCTGGTTTCGGTCATGCCGTAACCTTCGCAGATGCCACAGCCGGTCACGGCCTTCCAACGCTCGGCCGCCGCCAGTTGCAGGGCCATACCGCCCGACAAGGTGACTTTCAGCGCAGAGAAGTCCAGCTTGCGGAACGCTTCGTTGTTGCACAGCGCCACGAACAGGGTATTCAGGCCGACAAAGCCGCTGAACTTCCACTTCGACAGTTCCTTGACCATCGCCGGCAGGTCACGCGGGTTGCTGATCAGGATGTTGTGGTTACCGATCAGCATCATCGCCATGCAATGAAAGGTGAACGCATAGATGTGGTAAAGCGGCAGCGGCGTGATGAGGATCTCGCAGCCTTCGTTGAGGTTGGAGCCCATCAGCGCCTTGCATTGCAGCATGTTGGCGACCAGGTTGCGGTGGGTGAGCATCGCGCCCTTGGCCACGCCGGTGGTACCGCCGGTGTATTGCAGCACGGCCACATCACTGCTGGCCGGGCTGACTTCGTTGACCGCCTGGCCATGGCCCTTGGCGAGTACGTCGTTGAACTTGATCGCCTGTGGCAAGTGGTAAGCCGGGACCATTTTCTTAACGTACTTGATGACGCTGTTGATCAGCAGACGCTTGAGCGGCGGCAACAGGTCGGCGACTTCGGTGACGATCACATGTTTGACGGCGGTCTTGGGCACGACCTTTTCCGCCAGGTGCGCCATGTTGGCCAGGCAGATCAGGGCCTTGGCACCGGAGTCGTTGAATTGGTGTTCCATTTCCCGCGCGGTGTACAGCGGGTTGGTGTTGACCACGATCAGGCCGGCACGGATGGCGCCGAACACCGCGACCGGGTATTGCAGGACGTTGGGCAGTTGCACGGCGATTCGATCGCCGGGCTTCAAGTCGGTATGCTGTTGCAGGTAGGCGGCGAAGGCGCCGGACAGTTCGTACAATTCACCGTAGGTGATTGTCTTGCCCAGGTTGCTGAAAGCCGGTTTGTTGGCGAAGCGCTGGCAGGACTGCTTCAGTACCGCCTGAATATTCGGATACTCGTCTGGATTGATTTCTGCAGCAATCCCGGCGGGGTACTTATCCTTCCAAAAGTCTTCGTTCATGGAAGCCCACTCCTCAGCGACGCGAATTCATCATCGCATTTGATGCAATTATTATTGGTGTGTGTTTTTAGGTGAATCTGGCGCTTTAAAGCAGGCCGAGACGTCACAAAGCGCGCCGAGAGTAGCAGCTTTGCCAAGGGCCGCCTAGAGCCAAACGAGGGCCCTACGGTCATAAACATGACTCAAGAATAGCCAGTGGTCATTTTTAGAGCAAAGATTCTATAAGCTAGAAAATGGCTCTGGAATGCGCGCTACAGAGCGACAAATAAGAATGTGGGAGCGGGCTTGCTCGCGAATGCAGTGGTTCAGTCGATACATTTGGTGACTGATCCACCGCATTCGCGAGCAAGCCCGCTCCCGCATCTTTTACCCTGTTTCAAATCAGGCGATGTCGCGCAGCTCACGCCGCAGAATTTTCCCCACCGGCGTCATCGGCAACGATTCGCGCAACACAATATGCTTAGGCACTTTGTACCCCGTGAAGTTGATCTTGCAGTACGCCTTCAACTCCTCAAGGCTCACACCCTCCGCGCGCGCCACCACAAACAGCTTCACCGCCTCCCCGGTGCGCTCATCCGGCACGCCGATCACCGCGCAGTTGGCCACGGCCGGGTGGGCCATCACCACGTCTTCGATTTCGTTGGGGTACACGTTGAAGCCCGAGACGATGATCAGGTCTTTCTTGCGGTCGACGATGCGCACGAAGCCATCGTCATCGATCACCGCGATGTCACCGGTCTTCAGCCACCCCTCGGCGTCCAAGGCCTCGGCGGTGGCGGCCGGTTGCTGCCAGTAGCCCTTCATCACCTGCGGGCCTTTGATGCACAGCTCGCCGCGCTCGCCCAACGGCAGCTCGACGCCCTGATCATCAATCACCTTCATCGCCGTGGCCGGCACCGGAATGCCCACGGTGCCCAGCCGGGATTTGTTGCCGTACGGGTTGGTGCTGGCCACCGGGGAGGTTTCCGTCAGGCCATAGCCCTCACCAATCGCACAGCCGGTGATTTGCTCCCAACGCTCAGCTGTGGCCTTGATCAACGCAGTGCCGCCGGAGTTGGTGAGCTTGAGGTGGGAGAAATCCAGGGTCTTGAAGTCCGGGTGGTCCATCAACGCGACAAACAGCGTGTTTAGCCCCAACAACCCGGTAAACCGCCACTTCTTCAGCTCTTTGATAAAGCCGCCGATGTCCCGTGGATTGGTGATCAGCACGTTATGGTTGCCGGAGACCATCATGCACATGCAGTTCGCGGTGAATGCATAGATGTGGTACAGCGGCAGCGGCGCGATCATCACCTCCTGCCCTTCCTTGATCAGCGGGTGGCCGTCCTCGCCGGTCTGAGACATGCAGGCGCGCACCTGTTGCATGTTGGCCACTAGGTTGCCGTGGGTGAGCATCGCGCCCTTGGCCAGGCCGGTGGTGCCGCCGGTGTATTGCAGCACGGCGATGTCGTCCAGGGTCATCGGGTGACGGGTAAGACCCAGGCCCGAGCCCATGCGCAACGCCCGCTTGAAGGAGACGGCGCGCGGCAGACTGTAGGCCGGGACCATCTTCTTGACCTTATCGACCAAGGTATTGACCAGCCAGCCCTTGGCGGCGGGCATGAAGTCGCCCATCTTGGCTTCGATCAGGTAGTCGATCTCGGTGTCGCTGCACACTTCCTGCACCCGCGAACCGAACAGGTTGAGGTAGACCAGCGCCCGCACGCCAGCGTCCTTGAACTGGTGACGCATCTCGCGCGGGGTGTACAGCGGGTTGGTGTTGACCACGATCAGCCCGGCGCGCAGTGCGCCGAACACGGCAATCGGGTAATGCAGCACGTTGGGCATTTGTACCGCGATACGCTCGCCCGGCTTGAGGTCGGTGTGCTGTTGCAGGTAGCCGGCAAACGCCGCGCTCTGGCGTTCAAGCTCGGCGTAGGTCAGGGTGATGCCCATGTTGCTGAATGCCGGACGGTCGGCAAAAGTCTTGCACGAGCGCTCGAAGACTTCGATCACCGACTTGTAGGCCCCCAGGTCGATGTCATTGGGAACGCCCGCCGCGCGTTTGTCATTCCAGAAATCAGGTTGCATTATTCTTGTCCTCTTACCTGAGTGTGTCCGGCCGCTGCTGCTGCAAAAGTGTACAGCGATAAAAAGCGGAGCTTTGGGGACGTTAGCAGCTATGGCCAAACAGGCAAATACAGGACGGCGCTTCATTGATTGCGTGAATCTTCCTACACGTGCCCGCACTGATCAGACGCTTGCGTGGGATGAGCTATACACTGCAACGCAGACCTTGAGCAGAACGTGAGCAAAGGAACCGCCATGAACCACAGCACCTTCTGGCTGACCGCGAATGACCGCAGCCGCCTGTACGTCAACCAATGGATGCCCGACGGCTGCGCCAAGGCCGTGGTGATGCTGTCCCATGGCATGGCCGAGCACAGCGGTCGTTATGCACGCCTGGCTGAAGCCTTGTGCGGCGCCGGCTACGGTTTATATGCGCTGGACCAGCGGGGCCATGGCCGTACTGCCGATGAAGGCTCCTTGGGCCTCTACGCCGAAAAGGACGGCTGGAACAAAGTGGTGGGCGACCTCGCCAGCCTCAACCAGCATATCGGCCAACAGCAGCCGGGGCTGCCGATCATTCTGCTGGGCCACAGCATGGGCAGTTATATCGCCCAGGCGTACTTGCTGCACCATAGCGCCAGCCTGCATGGGGTGATTCTCAGCGGTTCGAATTTCCAGCCGGTGGCGCTGTATCGCGCCGCACGCGTGATTGCCCGGGCCGAACGCTTGCGCCAGGGTTTGCGCGGGCGCAGTGCGCTGATCGAATTCCTGTCGTTTGGATCGTTCAACAAGGCGTTCAAACCCAATCGCACCGCTTTCGACTGGCTCAGCCGTGACCCGGCGGAAGTTGACAATTACATCAATGACCCGCTGTGTGGGTTCCGCTGCACCAACCAACTGTGGATCGACCTGCTCGGCGGCTTGCAGCAAATCAGCAAAGCGTCCAATCTCGCGCAGATCGATCCGGGCCTGCCGATCCTGGTGATGGGCGGCGAATGTGATCCGGTGAGTGAAGGCAAGCGTCTCAAAAGCCTGGCCCATGCGTTGCGTGAAGCCGGCTGCCAGCACCTGCATCTGAATATCTACCCGCAGGCGCGCCATGAAGTGTTCAATGAAACCAACCGTGATCACGTTACAGCGGATGTGCTGACGTGGCTCGACCAGGCCCTGACATTACGCAGGCCAACTCGCTGCGAATGACCTCTTTGTGAAAATCAGCCTTTTAAAATCAGCCAATTAAATTACCGATTAGCCACAGGATGCACCTTTAGATGACCCAGGTAACCAACACCCCGTACGAAGCCCTCGAAGTCGGCCAGACCGCCAGCTACAGCAAGCGGGTGGAAGAGCGCGATATCCAGCTGTTCGCCGCCATGTCCGGTGACCACAACCCGGTGCACCTGGACGCCGAATACGCCAAGGCCACCATGTTCAAGGAGCGTATCGCCCATGGCATGTTCAGCGGCGCCCTGATCAGCGCGGCGGTTGCTTGCGAGTTGCCTGGGCCGGGCACGATCTACATTGGCCAGCAGATGAGCTTCCAGAAGCCAGTGAAGATCGGCGACACCCTGACCGTGCGCCTGGAAATTCTCGAGAAGTTGCCGAAGTTTCGTGTACGCATTGCCACCCGTGTGTTCAACCAGCGTGATGAATTGGTGGTGGACGGTGAGGCGGAGATTTTGGCGCCGCGTAAGCAGCAGGTTGTTACTTTGACCGAGCTGCCGCCAATCAGCATCGGCTGACCCAGATCTTAAGATTCACGCAATACAAATGTGGGAGCGGGCTTGCCCGCGAAAGCGATAGTTCAGTCAATAAAGATGAGACTGAAAAACCGCATTCGCAAGCAAGCCCGCTCCCACATTGTTTACAGCATTTACAGCCCGAAGCTTACGACTGAGCGCGAGCCTGGTTACGCAGGGCTTTTACTTGGTCGTGGTTGCGTTGTACGCCGTGGTACTGACGCTCAACCAGATCACGAATACCCAGCAGGTTGTGCTTGTTGATTTTCTCAATCGCTTCACGATAAGCCTTCAGTGCGTGGTCTTCACCGCGCTCGGCCTCATTCAGCACAGCTTCTTCGTCTTTACCAGTCACCATCGATTTAACATCGACCCAGCCGCGGTGCAGGGCGCCAGAAACACTGCCGGAATCTTCCGGATCGCCACCCAGGGCACGTACGGCGGTTTTCAGTTCAGCTGCAGCTGTCGCGCAATCGGTGGAACGTTTGGCAAACAGTGCTTTGAGTTCTGGGTGCTTGATGTCTTCAGCGCACTCTTTGAAACCTTTTTGACCGTCAATGCTGGTCTCGATCAGGTCGTTGAGTACGGAGATGGATTCTTTATTGATGTCAGTCATTTTTCAATTCCTTTGGCAGGTTAGAAGGTTGCAATAAGAATTGCAGCGTCCGTGCCAGCTTCTTTAAAAACTATTTATCCTTGTAAATCAACAGCTTAAAAATTCTTGAACCTTCTGTATTTGCGTTTTTTGCATGATCTGTCATTTGGCCTTCATGCAGAATGCCTGTATTTTCCACTGCTACGACTGACCTTCACGAAGCGCCCATGAACCCCGAAAAACTCGAACTACTGATCACCCGCGAAATGCCCTTCGGCAAATACAAGGGACGGATCATCGCCGACCTGCCAGGCCCCTACCTGAACTGGTTTGCCCGTGAAGGCTTCCCTCACGGCGAATTGGGCGGGTTGCTGGCATTGATGCAGGAAATTGACAGCAACGGATTGTCTGAATTGCTTGAACCGCTGCGCGCTAAACACGGTAAACCCGCCCCTCGTCATTAAGAGCGCCCTATGCCACGCAGTGCAGACAACGAACGTCACTGGCTGACCATCGCCCAGCGCTACGCCCTGGAACCCGGCCCGATCAATCTGGAAAACGGCTACTTCGGCCACATGAGCCAAGCGGTGCAAACGCAGTATCTGGAACACGTTGCGTTTATCAACCGCAGCAACTCGCTCTATGTGCGTCAGACGTTCGAAACAGGCGAAAACGTCGAGATTCGTCGGCAGTTGGCCGGGCTAATGGATGTCGACCCAGCGTCAGTGGCCTTTACCCGTAACGCCACTGAAGCCCTGCAATCGCTGATCCGCAACTACAACCGCCTGCAACCGGGCGATCAAGTGCTCATCAGTGACCTGGAGTACGACACCGTGAAAGGCGCCATGCGCTGGCTGGCAGGCTATCGTGGCGTGGAGGTGATCGAACTGTCCCACACGCACCCGGCCAGTTTCGACAGTCTGGTGCACACTTATCGCGAAGCGTTCGTTAAGTACCCACGCCTCAAAATGATGGCGCTGACCCACGTTACCCACCGCACCGGGCTGGTCATGCCCGTTGCAGCGATTGCCCAGGCGGCGCGCGCGCATGAAATCGATGTGATCCTGGATGGCGCCCACGCGCTGGGCCAGATCGAGTTCAACCTCGCCGAATTGGGCATTCAGTTTGCCGGCTTCAACTTGCACAAATGGATCGGCGCGCCGTTGACCCTGGGCTTTCTGTACATCGCCCCGGAGCGCCTGGGCGATATCGACACGGACATGGGCGAGTTTCACTACCCGGCTACCGACGTACGCGCACGCACGTCCTACAGCACGCCGAACTTTCCAGCGCTGATGACCTTGCCGTTGGTGTTTGAAGAGCACCGGGAGTTGGGTGGCTCGGCGGCCAAGGGTGCGCGGGTGAACTACCTGCGGGATCGGTGGGTAAGCCAGGTGCGGGCGTTGCCGGGGATTGAAGTGCTGACACCGGATGATCCGAGGCTGTATTGCGGGATTACGGCGTTCAAGTTTGTCGGGCGGGATCAGCAGGTGATGGTGGATAGGCTACTCAAGGACTATGACTTGTTTACCACTACCCGCACCGGCGCAACATTTGGCACCTGTATCCGGGTGACGCCGGGGTTGCTGACTTCATCGGCAGATATCAATGTGTTGGTCCAAGCAATTACCCAACTGAACGCAGATTAAAAATATGGGCGCTGGCTTGCCAGTTCCCACATCTGAACATCAGTGTTCTTGAGGTTTTCTGCAGGCAAAAAAAAGCGGCACACCGACCAAGTGCACCGCAAAAATGCCGTTAAGCACAGCAACAACGATTCGATAAATCAGATCAATCCAACAGTGCCAGCGCTTCGGCGGTGACTTCCTGGATGCGGGCCCAGTCGCCGTTCTTGATCCACTCAGGATCGAGCATCCAACTGCCACCCACGCACATCACATTTTTCAACGCCATGTAGCTTTTGATATTGGCCGGGCTAACGCCGCCAGTCGGGCAGAATTTCACTTCGCCAAACGGGCCACCGAGGGCCTTGATGGCAGCAACGCCACCGCTGACTTCGGCGGGGAACAGCTTGAAGCGGCGATAGCCCAGGCCATAACCTTCCATGATGCCCGACGCATTACTGATGCCCGGCAGCAGCGGAATCGGGCTGTGCACCGAAGCTTCCAGCAGGTCGCGGGTAATGCCGGGGGTGACGATGAATTGCGAGCCCGCCACTTCGGCCGCTTCGAGCATGTGCCGATCCAGCACAGTGCCGGCACCGGTGCACAGTTCAGGGCGTTGCTCGCGCAATACCTGAATGGCCTTGAGGCCGAACTCGGAACGCAGGGTCACTTCCAATGCGGTCAAACCGCCGGCTGCCAAGGCATCGGCCAGCGGCAGGATGTCCTGTTCGCGGGCGATGGTGATCACCGGCAGGATCCGCGCCTTCGCGCAGAGGCTGTCGATCAGGGCAACTTTATCCGCCATGGACACGGTCGGTTGAGGGCTTTTCATAGCGGCTGATCCTTGGCTCATGGGCACCAGTAAATCTCTAATGTAGGTTGCAAAAACGCGCGAATCGGCATGGCAGAGACATCGTCACTGGCCAGCGCGGCGCTCAAGGTGGTCAACTTCGAACTGCCGGAAATCGACAGGACGGTGTAATGGGCAGTGGCCAGCAGGGCGCGACTCATGGTCAGGCGCTGATGTGGCACGGTCGGCGCCAGCATCGGCCAGCAACGGCGGGTACCGTCGGCCTGCAAGGCTTCAATCAGGTTCGGGCTGTTGGGGAACAGCGATGCGGTGTGGCCGTCATCGCCCATCCCGAGCACCAGCACATCGATGGCTGGCAACTCGCCCAGCAGGCGATCAGCCTGCTCGGCAGCGTCTTCAAGATTAGCTGCGGCGCTGTACAGGCTGAGGAACCTGGCCTTGGCCGCCGGGCCCTGCAGCAGGTGTTGCTTCAACAGGCCGGCATTGCTGTCGGCGTGCTCAACCGGCACCCAACGCTCATCGGCCAGCGTGACCGTGACCTTGGACCAGTCCAGGCCTTGCTTGGCCAGGTTCTGGAAAAACGCCACGGGGCTACGCCCGCCGGAGACGACCAGGGTCGCTTCGCCACGGGCACTGATAGCCCCGCGCAGTTGTTCGGCCACGTCATTGGCCAGACCGTCCGCCAACAAGGCCGGCGTACGGTATTCATGGGCGCTGACACCCTGAGGCAGTTTCAATTCAGATATCGCCATACCACGACCTCCCATCCCGCGTGATCAGTGCAATCGAGCTCATCGGCCCCCAGGAACCCGCCGCGTACGGCTTGGGCGCATCACCGGATTTTTTCCACCCGGCGATCAGCTGGTCACACCACTTCCACGCGGCTTCGATTTCATCTTTGCGAACAAACAGGTTCTGATTGCCGCGCATTACTTCAAGCAACAACCGCTCATAAGCATCGGGAATCCGTGCGCTGCGGTAGGTGTCGGAAAAATTCAGCTGCAGTGGGCCGCTGCGCAGTTGCATGCCCTTGTCCAGGCCCTGCTCCTTGGTCATCACGCGCAAGGAAATACCTTCGTCCGGTTGCAGGCGGATGATCAGCTTGTTGCTGATCTGCAAGCGCTGCTCGGGGGCGAAGATGTAGTGGGACGGTTCCTTGAAGTGGATGACAATCTGCGACAACTTCTGCGGCATGCGCTTGCCGGTGCGCAGGTAGAACGGCACGCCGGCCCAACGCCAGTTGCGGATATCGGCGCGCAGGGCGACGAAAGTTTCAGTGTCGCTCTGGGTGTTGGAGTTCTCTTCTTCCAGGTAACCCGGCACTGGCTTGCCGGCGCTGTAGCCGGCAATGTACTGGCCGCGCACCACTTGGGTGGTCAGCCCGTCCGGGCTGATTGGCGCCAGGGCCTTGAGCACCTTGACCTTCTCGTCGCGGATGCTGTCGGCGGACAGGTCGGCCGGCGGGTCCATGGCGATCAGGCAGAGCAGTTGCAACAGGTGGTTCTGGATCATGTCGCGCAGTTGGCCGGCCTTGTCGAAGTAGCCCCAACGGCCCTCGATACCGACCTGCTCAGCCACGGTGATTTCCACGTGGGAAATGTAATTCTGGTTCCACTGGGTTTCGAACAGACTGTTGGCGAAACGCAGCGCGATCAGGTTCTGGACGGTTTCCTTGCCCAGATAGTGGTCGATGCGGTAGGTGCGGTTTTCCGGAAAATACTGCGCAACGGCGTCATTGACCTTGCGCGAGGACTCCAGGTCCGAACCGATCGGCTTTTCCAGCACGACGCGGGTGTTTTCCGCCAGGCCGACCTTGGACAGGTTCTCGCAGATCGCGCCGTAGACTGCTGCAGGCGTGGCGAAATAGGCGATCAGACGCTGCTCGGTGCCGGCGATTTCAGCCAGGGCCACGTAGTCATCAGCCTTCATGAAGTCGACGTGAACGTAAGTCAGGCGCGCGAGGAAACGCTGGGCGATGGCTTCGTCCAGTTCCTTGCCGACGTATTTGCGCAGTGCTTGCTCGATATGGGCCAGGTGTTGTTGCTCGGAACCGGCTTCACGGGCCAGGGCCAGGATGCGCGTGTCGTCGTGCAGCAGCCCGGCGCCATCGAGTTGATAGAGGGCAGGAAATAACTTGCGCAGCGCCAGATCACCCAAGGCGCCAAACAGGGCAAAGGTGCAGGGTTCTACGGTTATCGAAGGCATGATGTTTGTTCTTTTATCAAGTTAAGCTACAAATACCTTTTTTCAAGGCATCACTCAAGGAAAAATGTAGTAATAAACACAACATTTTCCCGAAATACGCATTGCGAGTGGTGGTGTTCAGCTACCCTCAGTAGGATAGGCCACCGCAAAAGACCACTCATCGATTGGTCGCCACCTTTTATTTGCATCGTCGCCCGAAGGAAAGACTGAATGGACCGCGTGCGAAATCTTCTGGAACAGATCCGGAATCGCCTCGAAGAATTGAACAAGGCAGAGAAAAAAGTCGCCGAGGTCATCCTGCTCAACCCGCAGCAGGCGACCCGCTTCTCCATCGCCGCCCTCGCCCAGGCTGCCTCGGTCAGTGAACCGACGGTCAACCGTTTCTGCCGTTCGTTCGGCGTGAGCGGTTACCCTGAACTGAAATTGCAGCTGGCGCAAAGCCTAGCCAGTGGCGCGGCGTATGTCAGCCACGCGGTGGGGGCCGATGATAACCCTGAGGCCTACACCCAGAAAATCTTCGGCAGCGCCATCGCCTCGCTGGACAGTGCCTGCCAGGCGCTGGACCCTGCCCTGATCAGCAAAGCCGTGGATTTGTTGATCCAGGCACGGCAGATCCACTTCTTCGGCCTGGGCGCTTCGGCCCCGGTGGCCATGGATGCGCTGCACAAGTTCTTCCGTTTCAACCTGGCCGTTACCGCCCACGCCGACGTGCTGATGCAGCGCATGATCGCCTCGGTGGCGCACACGGGCGAGTTGTTCGTGATCATTTCCTACACCGGGCGTACCCGTGAGCTCGTAGAAGTGGCGCGGATCGCACGGGAAAACGGCGCTTCCGTGCTGGGCGTGACTGCTGAGAATTCGCCGCTGGCCAAGGCCAGCACGGTGAGCTTGAACATTCCGCTGCCGGAAGACACCGACATCTACATGCCGATGACCTCGCGGATCATCCAGTTGACGGTGCTGGATGTGTTGGCGACCGGCATGACTTTGCGTCGTGGCGTGGATTTCCAGCCGCATTTGCGCAAGATCAAGGAAAGCTTGAATGACAGCCGGTATCCGGTGGGCGACGAGTTCAACTAAACAGACATTTGCGGTGGCACTACCGGCCTGATCGCGGGCAAGCCCGCTTCCACACTGGAATGCATTCCCATGTGGGCGCCGGGCTTGCCCGCGATAGCGTCATCAGCCACACCGCTAAAACCCTGCCCGCGCCTGCAAACTCAAATGCGCCCTCTCCCCCGGCGCCAAACTGGCCCCAGCCATCGCCGACTCCACGCACACAAACCCCGACGCCTCGTTAAAGCTCACCCCCAACAGTGGCCGGCTGCCGGGATGCCACACCACCGTGTCGGCGCTGTCACCCGTATCAATGCACAGTTCACGCTGCCAGGCATGGTCCTTGAGCTGCAACTCACCGTCATGCTGAAACACCCGCTGGCACCCGCCCTCTACCCTTAGCTCACCTTCCTGCTGGCAAACCTGGCGATTGAGCTGGTCGTAACCTTGCGCGCCATCAAGCCCAGACAGCGCTACCTCATCAACGTGACCGATACGCCAATAAGCGTGCAAAGCATGGCTCAGCTGGCACGGCAGCTCGTCCTGGTGCTCGGTGCTCAGGCGCAGTTCCAGGGTCTCCCCCAGGTGCGCGTGCAAGTCCACCTGCCAGTCGCACAACTGCAATTGCCAGTGCAGGCGCACACCCTCGTCGTCAGTGCTGCTGTCGAGCAGTTTCCAGTCGATCAGCCGCGCCCAGCCATGGGACGGCCAGGCATTTTCGCTCGGGTGGCGGCCATACCACGGCCAGCACACCGGTACGCCACCACGGATGGCGCCCACCTGTGGCCACTTGGCTGCACACCACAACCAGGGTTTCTGGCCACGGGGTTGGAAGTGCAACAGCTGCGCGCCCTGGCGACTGAACACCGCTTGGCACAGCGGATGATCAATGACCAATACATCGCGCATCTGAAAGCGCTCCCAGGCGAACACTGGACGCTCGCGCAGGGATTTGAAAAAACGTTGCAGCGGTTGCTCATGCATGTGCCACGGTCCTGAATATCTTCACAATGCGACCCAAAAAAAAGCGGATAGCCATGGCTACCCGCAAAATGCGCACAGAGAGAGGAGCTTATCGCAACAGCGTTAGAACGTAGACTGAATTTTCAGACCCGCCACGAGCGCGTTGTCGACTTTATCCACGCCGCCAGGCTGGACGACGTATTGCAGGTTAGGACGCACGGTCAGCCAGTTGGTAACGTGGAAGCCGTAGTTGATTTCGAAGTTGTACTCGGTCTCGCGAATGGGCGAGAACAGCGCATTGTCGTAATCATTCACACCATTGGCGACGTTCAGCAGCTCAGCGTTCTTCTTCACGTCATCGTTGACGTGCAGGCGAGCAGCGCCAATGCCGACGTCATCTTTTGGACGTGCGTCGAATGGGCCTTTGTACACCAGCATCAACGACTGGTAGTTGTCGACCAGGTTGGTTTCTTTGTCGTGGAAGGTGGCGTTGGCCGCGATATTCAAGCCGCGGGAAGCGTCGCCGTTATGCGTGGTGAGTTGCTGTTGGGCAACAAACCAGTAGCCTTTCTTGCTGCTGCGGGTACGGTACGCGGCGCCAGTGGTAGCCGCATCGTTGCCGTTCACGTCTTCACGTACGTCGGCAGCATCAGCCGCGCTCTTGTAGTAACCCACACGGTATTCGCCCGGCAGGTTGTTGACCTTCGGCGACCAAACCAATTCCACAGGAATCACGGTGCCCTTGGTGCCGCTGCCGCTGAGCTTGAAGCCGTTGCCGTGCTCGAGCTGCGATGGGTTCTGGTTGTAGGCACCGATTTGCGCATACAGCTCAGGCGTGATGTTGTACTTCACGCGGATCGCGGCCTGGCTGACGGGCCAGTTGTACCAGGTGTTCACGTAGTTGCCGACCTGGGAGCCGCAGAACGACAGGTTCTGGAAGTCGCACGGGAAGGTGTTGAAGTCTTCGCCTTCACCGAAGTAGCCGAGTTTGACGTCCAGCTTGTTGTCGAACATCTGGTGCTGGATCCAGAACTGGGTCAGACGCACCATGTGGCCACGGCCGTAGACTTCCATCGACGAACTGAGCGTGCCGGCACGTGGGTCGCCGATGCGGTCGTTGGAGATGTTCTGGCCATTACGGTTGGTGAGCTGGATCTTGGCCTGGGTGTTATCCCAACCCCACAGCTTTTGCAGGTCCAGCGCTACGCCCAAACCGAACTGGTCGGCGTAACGACCCGTCTTGTCGGTGTTGTAACCGCCATGCGCGTTGTAGCCCATCTCCCCTACGTAGTCAGCCTTGATGTCGATACCTTGCTCGATCAGCTTGGTACGTTCACCGCCCCAATCGCCGGTCATCCACTTCGAATCAGCGCTGAACGCATCGGCCGCCATCGCATTGGCGGACAATACCAGGGCTGCTGCGGCTGACATTTGGCAGATCAATCGAGTGTTGTTGTGTTGCTTTTTCATCCCTACATCCTCGTCTTTATTGTTATTAAACTGTTTTTATTTAACGCGGTTAACTTTTTTATCTAAAACAACACGTTATCTGCTTCAGCGGCCTTTGAATTGGGCCACATTGTCGGCATGCCCCTGTGCAGGCAATGAGGAAGCAGTGCCCAATCGCTCGCCCGTTTGGGCGTCGAACAGCAAGACCTTGGAAGGGTCGAATTGCAACGTCAGGGTCTCGCCCACCTGGGGTGCCACGTCGGGCGACAGTCGGCAGCAGACCTTGGTGTCGTTGAGTTGCACAAACACCAGGGTATCCGGGCCGGTCGGCTCGGTGACCTGGACTTCGGCACGAATACTCGACGCCGTGTCGCCCTCACCCGCCGCCAACATGATTTGCTCCGGACGCAAGCCCAGGATCACGTCGCGGTCTTCAAGGCCGGCGTCTGTCACGTTCAGCGCCAGCTCGCAACGGGCCTGGCCGCTGTCGAGCACGGCCACCAGGCGACCGTCCTTGCGCTGCAGGCGCAGGGGTACGAAGTTCATCGGCGGCGAACCGATAAAGCTCGCCACGAACTGGTTGGCCGGGTTGTTGTAGATGTCTTTTGGCGTGCCGAACTGCTGAATGATGCCGTCCTTCATCACCGCGACTTTATCGCCCAGGGTCATCGCTTCGATCTGGTCGTGGGTCACGTAGACCGTGGTGGTCTTGAGACGCTGGTGCATCAGTTTCATTTCGGTGCGCATCTCGACGCGTAGCTTGGCGTCGAGGTTGGACAGCGGTTCGTCGAACAGGTAGATCTTCGGCCGACGCGCCAGGGCACGGCCCATGGCCACACGCTGTTGCTGGCCACCGGATAGCTGGCCCGGCTTGCGGTTGAGCAGGTGTTCGATCTGCAGCAGCTTGGCCACGCGCGCCACTTCAGCGTCGATCTCGGCCTGGGGCATCTTGCGGATCTTGAGGCCGAACTCGATGTTCTCGCGCACGCTCATGGTCGGGTACAGCGCGTAGGACTGGAACACCATGGCGATGTCGCGATCCTTGGGGCTCATGCCGCTCACGTCTTGATCACCGATCATGATCGCGCCACCGGTGATGGTTTCCAGGCCAGCGATGCAGTTCATCAGCGTGGATTTACCGCACCCCGAAGGGCCGACCAGGATCAGGAATTCGCCTTCCTTGATCGACAGTTCGATGTTCTTCAAGGTGTCGGGCAGGCCGGCGCCATAGGTCTTGTTTACATTGCGAAGTTCAAGCGTAGCCATGATTACCCCTTGACCGCGCCGGCCGTGAGGCCGCGCACGAAATACTTGCCTGCGATCACATAGACCAGCAGGGTCGGCAGCCCGGCGATCATCGCCGCCGCCATGTCCACGTTATATTCCTTGGCCCCGGTGCTGGTGTTGACCAGGTTGTTCAGCGCCACCGTGATGGGCTGGGAGTCGCCACTGGAGAACACCACACCGAACAGGAAGTCGTTCCAGATCTGGGTGAACTGCCAGATCAGGCAGACCATGATGATCGGGGTCGACATCGGTAGGATGATCAGGCGGAAAATGGTGAAGAAACCGGCACCGTCCAGGCGCGCCGCTTTGATCAGCGCATCCGGAATGCTGACGTAGTAATTACGGAAAAACAGCGTGGTGAACGCCAGGCCGTAGACCACATGGATAAACACCAGGCCGGTGGTGGTGCTGGCGAGGCCCATCTTGCCGAGGGTGAAGGAAGCCGGCAGCAGCACGGTCTGGAATGGCAGGAAGCAGCCGAACAACAACAGACCGAAGAACAACTGCGAACCCCGGAAGCGCCAGAACGACAGCACGTAGCCGTTCAACGCACCGATAGCGGTGGAGATCAGCACAGCGGGCACGGTGATCTTGATCGAGTTCCAGAAGTAGCCATCCACGGTGGCCCAGGCCTTGACCCAGCCGATGCCGGAGACCACGGTCGGCCAGCTCAGCAGGTTGCCGGTGCTGATGTCTTCCGGGGTCTTGAAGCTGGTGAGCAGCATCACCACCAGCGGCACCAGGTACAGCAGCACGGCAAGGATCAGCACCGCGTAGATCGCGATGCGACTCAGGCTGATGGGCGATTTGGAGACGAGACTAGTCATTACGTTTGGTCCTCAGCTCGGAGTAGAGGTAAGGCACGATGATCGCGAGGATCGCACCGAGCATCAGGATTGCACTGGCCGAGCCCACGCCCATCTGGCCACGGCTGAAGGTGAACGAGTACATGAACATCGCAGGCAGGTCGGACGAATAGCCGGGGCCGCCAGCAGTCATCGCCGCCACCAGGTCGAAGCTCTTGATCGCAATGTGCGCCAGGATCATCACCGCACTGAAGAACACCGGACGCAGGCTCGGCAGCACCACGCTCCAGTAGATGCGCGGCATGCTCGCGCCGTCGATCTGCGCGGCGCGGATGATCGATTGATCAACCCCCCGCAGGCCGGCGAGGAACATCGCCATGATGAAGCCCGAAGCTTGCCATACCGCGGCGATCACCAGGCAGTAGACCACGCGGTCCGGGTCGATCAGCCAATCGAGACGGAAGCCTTCCCAGCCCCAGTCACGCAGAAGTCTGTCCAGGCCCATGCCCGGGTTGAGCAGCCATTTCCAGGCGGTACCAGTGACGATCATCGAGAGCGCCATCGGGTACAGGTAAACGGTGCGGATAAAGCCTTCGCGACGGATTTTCTGGTCGAGGAAGATCGCCAGTGTCACGCCGATAACCAAGGTGATGCCGATAAACATCCCGCCAAACAGGGCCAGGTTCTTGCTCGCGACCCACCAGCGGTCGTTGTCGAACAAACGCTGATATTGCGCGAGGCCCGCCCATTTGTAGCTTGGCAGGAACGTAGATGTCGTAAACGACAGTACAAACGTCCACAGGATGTAGCCGTAGAAGCCCACCAACACGATGAACATGCTGGGCGCCAGCACCAGTTTGGGTAGCCAGCGCTGCAGTGCATCGAACGGCGAGGCTTTGCTGAACACAGCAACAGAACTCATGGGAAAATCCACTAAAAGAATAAAGGCAGCTGCAAGTTACAAGCTACAAGCGGCAAGAGAGGCAGCACACCAGTTGCAGCGTTTAACTTGCAGCTTGTAGCTTATTTGGCCGACTTGATCGCAGCGCCGAGTTTCTTGGCGGTGTCGGCTGGGTCAGCTTTCGGGTCGTTGATGAAGTTGGTCACGACGTCAAAGAACGCACCTTGCACAGCCAGGGTCGTGGCCATGTTGTGCGCCATGCTTGGCTGCAGGCCGCCGGTCTTGGCGTCTGCCAGGAAGTCCTTGGCGGCAGCCTGGGCGCAAGAGTCGAAGCCGTACGAATCCATTTTGGTCAGCATGTCGTTACGCACAGGGATCGAACCCTTGTTGATGCTGAACACTTTCTGGAAGTTTTCACCCAGCACGACTTTGGCGATGTCCTGCTGACCCGCCGCAGTGCCTTTGTCTTTCTGCTTGAACACCGCCAGGGAGTCGATGTTGTAGGTAAAGGCTTTGTCGGTGCCCGGGAACGCTACGCACTCGTAGTCTTTACCGGCGACTTTCTTGGCAGCGGTCCACTCGGACTTGGCCCAGTCACCCATGATCTGCATGCCGGCCTTGCCGTTGATGACTTTGCCCGCTTCGAGGTTCCAGTCTTGGCCTTTACCGTCGACGTCCATGTAAGTCGCGACTTTCTTCAGCTCGGTCAGCGACTTGACCATTTCCGGACCGGTCAGTGCGGCGTTATCCAGGTCGACCAGGGCTTTCTTGTAGCCATCGGCACCCATCACCGACAGGACGACGGCTTCGAAAACGGTGCTGTCCTGCCACGGCTGGCCACCATGGGCGAGCGGAATGAAGCCCGCGGCCTTGAGCTTGTCGCCCGCTGCGTAGAATTCTTCGAGGGTGGTTGGGTTCTTGGTGATGCCGGCTTTCTTGAAGACTTCCGGGTTGATCCACAGCCAGTTCACGCGGTGGATGTTGACCGGTACGGCAACGTAGTCACCGTCGTACTTCACGGTGTCGGAGACTTTCTTGTCGAGCAGGGAGTCCCATTTTTCGTCTTTGGCGACAGACTTCAGAACGTCGGTGTCGAGCAGGCCGGTGGACGCCCATTCCTGGATGTCGGGGCCTTTGATCTGGGCAACGGCGGGCGGGTTGCCGGCGACCGCGCGGCTTTTCAGCACGGTCATGGCCGTGGCGCCACCGCCACCTGCGACGGCACCGTCTTTCCAGGTGAAGCCGTCTTTTTCAACTTGGGCCTTCAGGACATCTACAGCCGCTTTTTCACCGCCCGAGGTCCACCAATGCACAACTTCAACCGTCCCTTTCGAGTCGGCCGCGAATGCACTGAGGGGAAACAACGAGGCAATGGAAATAGCTACGGCGAGGCGATTAATCGCGTTCATCTGAATACCTTTTCTTGTTGTTATGCATGCAAGTCTTAAGCTTGCGCTGCACGGAGTTTAAACATGGATTTTTGAGGCGCAGGTAACAAAGGGACGCCCAAATGTCACCAATTGGTGACATAACGCCCAGCCCCTATTGCACTGGCCATGCTTGGCGCTAACGGCAGCGCAGGCAGCAATACCGCTTGCCAGGCATGGTACAGGTCTGGCTTGCCGCCCCAGATGTTGCTGCTGGGCGTGTTATGGGGGCTGAGTTCGTGGTGCCAGCTGCCGTGGGTACGGTCGATAAAGTGAGCCTCGCAAAACTCCCAGAAGCGCCGGTACCACGTTTCGTAGTGCAACTCGCCGGTACGCTTGAGCAAGGCTTGGGCAGCGGCGCTGGCTTCGGCGTGGGTCCAATGCAAGCGCTCGTGCACCACCGGTCGGTAGGTCCAGTCCAGGGTGTAGACGATGCCGGGGGCGCCATCCACGGACCAGGCATATTCGCAGGCGCTGGCGAACAGGCCCTTGGCGTCGTTCACCAACCAGTCCGGCGTGGCCAACCCGGCTTGCAGGCGTGCCGCTTCCAAATGCAGCACCAACCGTGCCCATTCAAAACCGTGGCCGGGGGTGATGCCGTAGGGCCGGAAGCCGTCTGCGGGGTTGTCTTCGTTGTAACCGAGCAGCGGTTGCCAGTGCGCGTCGAAATGCTCGATCACCATGTACTGGTTGCCGGCGGCGTGGGTGTGGATCACCCGCTCGACGATCCGCATCGCGCGGTCCAGCCAGCGTGTATCGCCGGTGACATCGGCCAGGGCGAGAAAGGCTTCGGTGGCGTGCATGTTGCTGTTGGCGCCGCGATAGGCTTCGATGCCGCTCCAGTCTTGGGCGAACGACTCGAGCATCACGCCCTCCTCCTCGCTCCAGAAAAACTGGTCGATGATATGGATGGCGTCGTTCAACAGGTTTTGTGCGCCGGGAGCGCCGGCCACCACCGCCGAGCTCGCGGCCAGGGCGACGAAGGCGTGCAGGTAAGCAGCCTTGCCACGGTTGCCATCGAGGGCGTGGGGGGCGGCGAACCAGCCTCCGTGCTCAGCGTCCCGCAGCGGGCCACTGAGGGCCGCAACACCGTGTGCGACCAGCTCGGCATACCCAGGCAAGCCCAAGGCATGAGCCATGGCGAAACTGTGGGTCATGCGGGCGGTGTTCATGGTTTCGGCTTGGGCATCGGCTGGCAGCTGGCCTTTGTCGTCAAGGTTGCCGAAACCATCGGGCAGTCGAGATGCCTTGGCGAATGCCAGCAGGCGCTGGCCTTCAGCGGCGAGCCAAGCGCGATGGGCAGGCGCGTTCAGCCAACTGCTGGCAGGCAGTGGTTGCGTGGTCATGGGTGGCCCTTATTATTTTTTGTGGGATGACCGGAGTCTAAACAAGGGCGCGGCGGGGGCAAGTAACGAAGGGGATGGGAAATGTCACCGACTGGTGACAATGTTGCAAGCGACCATTATCGAGCGCTTGGCTGCAACTCGAATGGGGGAGTGGGCGTGCTCGCTCCCCCATTTAAATCGGTTTACACCCGTGTTATCTCAGCAACGGTCACTGGCCGCGCGGGGTGATCTTCGCCGGCGCGTTGAGCTGTTGCTGCAGGTTCCGCACCTGGCTCTGCAAGGTGGTGATGTTACGCGTGGTCTGGATGCGGAACACGTCGAACTCTTTATTCGTAGGCGCATCGCTATTGACCGGCTGGTTATCCTGCGCGCTTTTGAGCACTACCAGGTCCTGCTCGATGCGGGCGATGGCCGCACTTGGGTTGCCCTGCTTCTTCAACGCGGCCACGTCAGCGGAAAGCTCCTTGATTTCGGCATCACGCTTACCTGCGTCGCCTTGCGCCGCCTTAAGCGTCGCCACGGCGTCGGTCAGGGCCTGGACCTGGCCTTGCAGCTTGCTGTTGGCGTTAGACAGTTCAGTGGTGCTGGCTGTCATTTGCGCCAGGCGCTTATCCAACTCGGTGGCCCGGCCGGCCACGCCGACCTGCTGTCTTCCCTGCTCCAGCAACTGGCTTTCGAGTTGCTTGATCTGCAGTTTCAACGCTTCGCTACCGTTGTTGACGCTCGCTTCACTGGCCACCACCTTGCCGGAAATATCTTGCAGACGCCCCGCCGCTTCTTCGCTGATGCGCGCAAAACTTTCCTGGGTGGCAACCAATTGCTGGCCCATCAGGGAAATCTGCTGGAAGCTCCACCAGGCCAGGCCCGCAAAAGCGATCAGCAAAGCGCCGATCAAAGCCCACAACGGGCCAGTGCTGGCGCTCTTGACCTTGACGACCTTAGTGTTGCGCGAACGCACCGAGGTGGCCGGGGTAGGTTCGAAATCATCGTCATCCCCGACATCGGCCCGCAGGCTGGGAACGTTGTCGAAGTCGTCTTTAGCATCGTTGCGCATGAATCAACCCTGAATCGGTGAAGTGGCGAGCGACGGGAGTATAAACCGCCTTCCCGGCGCACTGATCGACCTGGAATGCCAGATTCGGTTCCCGAAGTATTGCCTGTTGTGTGCTTACTTGAACCCTGGGTCCTGGGCCTTCCACCAACTGCAGAACTCGTCGAGGGCGGTCCACAGGCTGACCTTGGGCTCGTAGTCCAGATAATGCCTGGCGCGGCTGATGTCTAACGTGAAATCTTTGTTCATGACTTGCATGCCCAGGCGTGACAATGCTGGCTCCGGACGCCCTGGCCACATTGCGCAGAAGGCTTCGTTGAGGGCCGCTACGCTGTAGGACAAACCGTAGGACCGATACCGCGTTACCTGCGGCAACTCCATTTGGCGCATCACGTAGTTCACCACATCCCACACCGGCACCGGCGTGCCGTTGCTGATGTTGTAGGTCTTGCCTAGCGCTGAACCGGTAGCGAGCAGGCTGCTGAGCAGCGCTTCGTTGAGGTTGTGCACGCTGGTGAAATCGACCTTGTTCAGGCCGTCGCCGACGATAGCCAGGCGGTTCTTGCGCTGCATTTTCAGCAGGCGTGGGAAGATGCTCATGTCGCCGGCGCCAGTAACGAAGCGCGGGCGCAGGGCCAGCACTTCGAGGCCGAACTCCTGGGCGCCAAATACCTTTTGTTCCGCCAGGTATTTGGTGGCGGCATAGGGATGTTTGAAGCGCTTGGGGACTTGCTCTTCAGTCAGGCCCAGGTGGTCGCGGCCGTCAAAGTAAATCGATGGCGACGACAGGTGCACCAGTCGGCCGACCCGTTGCTTGAGGCAGGCCTCGACCACGTTCTCAGTGACCAGCACGTTGCCCTGGTGAAAGTCCTGATAGCGCCCCCACAGCCCGACAGCGCCAGCGCAATGCACCACGGCTTCGACATCGCGGCACAGACCGCGCACCAGGTCGGCGTCATTCAGATCACCCTGGATAAACTCAGCGCCGCGCCTCACCAGGTGTTCCACACCTTCGGCGCGCCGCCCGTTGACCCGCACGTCCAGGCCCTGCTCCAAGGCGAAACGCGCAAAGCGCCCGCCAATGAAGCCGCTTGCGCCGGTGACCAGAACTTTCATGGAGCCTCCTACGGATGCAGCTGCAAGCTTCAAGCTATAAGCCGCAAATTAAATACGATCTGCAAGCTCTTCTCTTGCAGCTTGCAGCTTGCAGCTTGACGCTTGTCACTGCTGATAGGGCACCAACCATTGGCCACATGCCTGGGCCAGGTGATCGGTCAACAAGCCCAGCAGTTGCCCGCCACTGCGCCAATGATGCCAGTACAACGGCACGTCGATGGGCTTATCTGGCAATAACTCGACCAATACGCCCTTTTCCAGTTGGTCGCGCACCTGCAATTCCGGCACCAACCCCCAGCCCAGGCCTGCTTCTGTCAAACGGATGAAGCCTTCGGACGATGGGCACAAATGGTGCTCGAAACCACCGTCCACGCCGAGGGACGCCAGGTAACGGTGTTGCAGGAAATCATCCGGGCCGAACACCAGTGCGGGGGTGCGCGCCAGTTGATCAGCGCGTACGCCATGCGGAAAGTGCCGGGTTATAAAAGCCGGGCTCGCCAGCGCCCGGTAGCGCATAGCGCCCAGCAACAGGCTGCGTGCCCCTGCAACCGGGCGCTCGCTGGCGCAGATGCAGGCGGCCACTTCGCCAGCACGCATGCGTTTGAGGCCCACGGTCTGGTCTTCCACCACCAAATCCAGCAGCAAATGTTGTTCGGCGCAAAAATCGCTGACGGCCTCGGCCCACCAGGTGGCCAGGCTATCGGCGTTTAACGCGATGCGCAGACGCTCAGGCATGCCTTCCTCGTCCAGTGCCGGCACCTGACTTTGCAGGTCGCGCTCCAACAGTCGCACCTGTTGCACATGGTTGAGCAGGCGACGGCCGATCTCGGTAGGCGTCGGCGGCGTGGCCCGCACCAGGACCGGCTGGCCGATGCGCGCCTCGAGCAACTTGATGCGCTGGGAGATCGCCGATTGCGAGAGCCCCAACACTTGCGCGGCGCGCTCGAAGCCAGCCTGTTCCACCACCGCCGCCAGGGCAGAAAGCAATTTATAGTCGAACATCAGTTTCTCTAATGAGCGATCAGTAATATTTGTTTTTCTTATACAGCCTATGCCAAGAGAATAGCCAGCATCGCTTCTCTCTATAAGGAACCTCCCATGACTGGCGAAACCGCCCTGGCAACCTTGCTGCGCAGCATGAGCCCCCATCTCAATGAGGGTGACTACGTGTTCTGCACCCTGCCCGATCACCGTGTCCCTGCCGGTTGCGAGGTGATCGGCAGCTTTCGCGAGCAGGAAGGCCTGACCCTGATCGTTGAACGCCAGCAGGCGGAACAGGCGGGCTTGGCCTTTGACTACGTTGCCGCGTGGATCACCTTGAATGTGCACTCGGCCCTGGAAGCCGTGGGCTTGACCGCCGCCTTCGCCAGCGCACTGGGCAAGGCCGGCATCAGTTGCAATGTGATTGCCGGCTATTACCACGACCACCTGTTTGTCGGGCGTGCCGACGCCGAGCGCGCCCTGCACGTTTTGCGGCAATTGGCAGCGGACGCGGAGTAAACCCTATGTGGCAAAGTTATCTGAATGGCCTGCTGGTCGCGTTCGGCCTGATCATGGCCATCGGTTCCCAGAATGCCTTTGTATTGGCGCAAAGCCTGCGTCGCGAGCATCACGTGCCGGTCGCGGCGTTGTGTGTGATCTGCGATGCCCTGCTGGTGGCTGCCGGGGTGTTTGGCCTGGCCACAGTGCTGGCACAAAGCCCTTTACTGCTGGCGATTGCGCGCTGGGGCGGCGCAGCTTTCCTGATCTGGTACGGGGCTTGCGCACTGCGTCGGGCCTGTTCAAAACAGCGAATGGAACAAGGCGACGACCTGAAGGTGCGGTCCTTGCGCGCCGTGTTGCTCAGTGCCTTGGCGGTGACACTGCTCAACCCTCACGTGTACTTGGACACTGTATTGCTGATCGGCTCTCTCGGCGCGCAGCAAACCGAACCCGGCGCCTATGTGGCCGGTGCCGCCAGCGCCTCGCTCCTGTGGTTCGCGACTTTGGCACTCGGCGCGGCCTGGCTGGCCCCCTGGCTGGCGCGCCCCGCCACCTGGCGCCTGCTGGACCTGTTGGTAGCGCTGATGATGTTCAGCGTGGCCTACCAATTGATCAGCGCCTGAGGAATATTCCAAAACGCTCTGGAACCTCTATCCCACACAGTTGTTGCGTGGTTTTGCCGCACCCCCGGTGCTATGATCCGGACCCGGCGCCGCAAAGAGTACAAACTCCCCGGCGCTTGTTTGGCCGCCCGTGATCGGCCTTGCGCTCACCGCAACTGACCTGATTAGGAGAATCATCATGGCTTTCGAATTGCCGCCGCTGCCCTACGCACACGATGCCCTGCAGCCGCACATCTCCAAGGAAACCTTGGAATTTCACCACGACAAGCACCACAACACCTATGTCGTGAACCTGAACAACCTGGTGCCAGGCACCGAGTTCGAAGGCAAGACCCTGGAAGAGATCGTTAAATCCTCTTCGGGCGGCATCTTCAACAACGCCGCTCAGGTCTGGAACCACACCTTCTACTGGAACTGCCTGGCGCCAAACGCCGGCGGCCAACCTACCGGCGCGCTGGCTGAAGCCATCAACGCTGCGTTTGGTTCGTTCGACAAGTTCAAGGAAGAGTTCACCAAGACGTCTGTCGGCACCTTCGGTTCCGGTTGGGGCTGGCTGGTAAAAAAGGCTGACGGTTCCCTGGCCCTGGCCAGCACCATCGGCGCCGGCAACCCGCTGACCAGCGGCGACACCCCGCTGCTGACCTGCGACGTATGGGAACACGCCTACTACATCGACTACCGCAACGTGCGTCCAAAGTACGTGGAAGCGTTCTGGAACCTGGTCAACTGGAAGTTCGTGGCTGAGCAGTTCGAAGGCAAGACCTTCACTGCCTAAGCAACGCTTGCAGTAGAAAGAGCCCGGCGATTGCCGGGCTTTTTTGTGCGCTCAGCATCAGCGACTTGCCCGGAATCGTGGAACCCGCACAAAGGAATGTGCCACCTACGCAGTGAGAGGAATAACCCTCTCACATGCTTCTGGAGAGTCACAATGGAAGAAATCGGAAAAGCAGGTGGGCAGATGGCGATGCAACTCATCAGCGGGCTGATGAAAGGCCTCGCCGGTGGTGCGGGTGGTGGAGGGGGCGGTGAAGGCGGTGGTGCCAATGCACCCGGCCGGCCAGGCGAAGACATGATGCCGCCACCGCCGCCAAAGATCGAGATTTCCGCGTATCAGTGAATACGCTCACGGCCTGGAAGGGCATTGACCTGACCACAGGTGAGTCGAGCACCCAGACGGCGGAGTAAATCCGCCGTTTTTTTCTGGTTTTTTCTGCGTATCCCGCATCAAGACGTCTGCGGCCCTAATGTTCCTTTGACTGCCCTCACGGGATTGCCAATACTCATGGCATATTGAAGGCCACCCGCATGAGACAAGGAATGCCCCTTTGAAGCTGGAACTCAAGAACAGCTTGTCCGTGAAGTTGCTACGGGTTGTGCTGCTGTCGGCATTGATTGTGGGCGTATCACTGAGCGTGGCGCAGATCGTTTACGATGCCTACAAGACGCGTCAGGCCGTCGTCAGCGATGCCCAGCGCATCCTCGACATGTTTCGCGACCCCTCGACCCAGGCCATCTACAGCCTGGACCGCGAAATGGGCATGCAAGTGATTGAGGGCCTGTTCCAGGATGACGCGGTGCGCATGGCGTCCATCGGCCACCCCAACGAAACCATGCTGGCCGAGAAGAGCCGCACTTTGCAGCACGCCCCCAGCCGCTGGTTGACCGACCTGATTCTTGGCCAGGAACGCACGTTTACCAAGCCCCTGGTCGGCAAAGGCCCCTACAGCGAGTATTACGGTGACCTGAGTATCACCCTCGACACGGCCACCTATGGCCAGGGATTTATCGTCAATTCGGTGATCATTTTTATTTCCGGTGTATTGCGCGCCCTCGCCATGGGCCTGGTGCTCTACCTGGTTTATCACTGGCTGCTGACCAAGCCGCTGTCGCGGATTATCGAACACCTGACGTCGATCAACCCGGACCGGCCCAGCAAACACAAGATCCCGCAGCTCAAGGGTCACGAACGCAACGAATTGGGGCTGTGGATCAATACCGCCAACCAGCTGCTCGAGTCAATCGAGCGCAACACCCACCTGCGCCATGAAGCCGAAACCAGCCTGCTGCGCATGGCCCAGTACGACTTCCTGACCGGTTTACCGAACCGCCAGAAACTGCAGGAGCAACTGGACAAGATCCTTATTGACGCAGGCCGCCGACAACGGCGCGTAGCAGTGTTGTGCGTGGGGCTGGATGATTTCAAAAGCGTCAACGAACAGTTCACCTATCAAGCCGGCGACAAACTGCTGCTGGCGCTGGCAGACCGTTTACGCGCGCACAGTGGGCGCCTCGGCACCCTGGCCCGTCTGGGCGGAGATCAGTTCGCGCTGGTCCAAGCCGATATCGAACAGCCTTACGAAGCCGCCGAGCTGGCGCAAAGCATCCTTGATGACCTGGAAGCAGACTTCGTCCTCGATCACGAACAGATTCGACTGCGCGCCACCATCGGCATCACCTTATTCCCGGAAGACGGCGACAGCACTGAAAAGCTGCTGCAAAAAGCCGAACAGACCATGACCCTGGCCAAGACCCGCTCGCGCAACCGCTATCAGTTCTATATCGCCAGCGTCGACAGTGAGATGCGCCGCCGCCGGGAGCTGGAAAAGGACCTGCGCGACGCCCTCAGCCGCAATCAATTCTACTTGGTGTACCAGCCGCAGATCAGTTACCGCGACCACCGTGTAGTGGGCGTGGAAGCCCTGCTGCGCTGGCAGCACCCGGAACACGGCCTGGTCCCGCCGGACCTGTTTATCCCGCTGGCAGAGCAAAACGGCACGATTATCCCGATAGGCGAATGGGTACTCGACCAAGCCTGCCGCCAATTGCGCGAATGGCACGACCTTGGCTTTACCGACCTGCGCATGGCGGTCAACCTGTCCACCGTGCAGTTGCACCACACCGAGTTGCCGCGGGTGGTCAATAACCTGATGCAAATCTACCGCTTGCCGCCGCGCAGCCTGGAACTGGAAGTCACGGAAACCGGCTTGATGGAAGACATCAGCACCGCCGCCCAGCACCTGCTGAGCCTGCGCCGGTCCGGGGCGTTGATCGCGATTGATGACTTCGGCACCGGCTACTCATCCCTCAGCTACTTGAAAAGCCTGCCCTTGGACAAGATCAAGATAGACAAGAGCTTCGTCCAGGACCTGCTGGACGATGACGACGACGCCACCATCGTGCGCGCGATCATCCAGTTGGGCAAAAGCCTGGGCATGCAGGTGATCGCCGAAGGCGTGGAAACCGCTGAGCAGGAGGCTTACATCATCTCCGAAGGCTGCCATGAGGGTCAGGGTTACCACTACAGCAAGCCCTTGCAGGCCCGAGAGCTGGCGGCTTTTTTGAAGCAATCGGAGCGCAATAACGCCGCCATTCTCTGACCTGGCAAGATGATACTAAATATTTCCCGCGTATAACCCTTTACACAAAATGCAAATCTTTCGCATTATGTCGCAGCTTTGCGCGCCCCCGCGCGCCCTCTCAACAACCGAAGCAGGATGTTCGCCATGATTCGTATGCCCCTGGCCACCGCCAGTCTACTGGCCATTGCCATTTCTCTCGCCGGTTGCGGCGAAGGTAAAGACAAGGCCCCTGCAAACCAGGCGCCGACCCCGGCTACCAGCACCACCGCTCCAGCCGCTGCCACCCCTGCCGGTCAGATCGACGAAGCCGCCGCCAAGGCCGTGGTCGCGCATTACGCAGACATGGTGTTTGCGGTCTACAGTGACGCCGAGTCCACCGCTAAAACCCTGCAAACTGCGATCGACGCGTTTCTCGCCAAGCCGAACGACGAAACCCTGAAAGCCGCGCGTACCGCCTGGGTCGCCGCCCGCGTTCCGTACCTGCAAAGCGAAGTGTTCCGCTTCGGCAACACCATCATCGACGACTGGGAAGGCCACGTGAACGCATGGCCGCTCGACGAAGGCCTGATCGACTACACCGACAAGTCCTACGAACACGCCTTGGGTAACCCAGGCGCCACTGCCAACATCATCGCCAATACCGAGATCCAGGTCGGCGAAGACAAGGTCGACGTGAAGGACATCACCCCGGAAAAACTCGCCAGCCTCAATGAGCTGGGCGGTTCCGAGGCCAACGTCGCCACCGGTTACCACGCCATCGAATTCCTGCTCTGGGGCCAAGACCTGAACGGCACCGGCCCAGGCGCCGGCAACCGTCCTGCGTCGGACTACCTGACCGGCGACGGCGCTACAGGCGGCCACAACGAGCGTCGCCGTGCCTACCTGAGCGCTGTGACTCAACTGCTGGTCAGCGACCTGGAAGAAATGGTCGGCAACTGGAAACCAAACGTCGAAGACAACTACCGCGCCACCCTGGAGGCAGAACCTGCCACCGACGGCGTGCGCAAGATGCTGTTCGGCATGGGCAGCCTGTCCCTCGGCGAACTGGCCGGTGAGCGCATGAAGGTTTCCCTGGAAGCCAACTCGCCGGAAGACGAGCAAGACTGCTTCAGCGACAACACCCACAACTCGCACTTCTATGACGCCAAGGGTATCCGCAACGTCTACCTGGGCGAGTACACCCGCGTTGACGGCACCAAAATGACCGGCGCCAGCCTGTCATCCCTGGTGGCCAAGGCCGATCCAGCTGCCGATACCGCGCTGAAAGCGGAGCTGGCAGCCACCGAAGCGAAGATCCAGGTCATGGTTGACCACGCCAACAAGGGTGAGCACTACGACCAGTTGATCGCTGCCGGTAACGATGCGGGCAACCAGGTCGTGCGTGACGCCATCGCTGCGCTGGTCAAGCAGACCGGTTCGATCGAAGCGGCGGCAGGCAAGCTGGGCATCAGCGACTTGAACCCGGACAGCGCTGATCACGAGTTCTGATCAGTAGCGAATTGGAAAAGGCGGCCTTTGGGTCGCCTTTTTTGTATGCGCCTGTCGACAATCAATCAGGCGCCACAAAACCAATGTGTGCGGGCTTGCTCGCGAATGCGGTGGATCAGCAAGTGAATCCGTTGACTGACACTGCGCATTCGCGAGCAAGCACCACATTCGACTTACATCGCTTCCAAGCCCCGGTTTACAAGACCTGCACCGCAGGTAGAATGGCGCCTCTGCCCAATAACCCCGAGCTCACTTCATGGCGTTGCCGACCCTACGCATTATCGGTTTCATCATCGGCATCTTCCTGATCACCCTCGCGATCGCCATGGTCGTGCCAATGGCGACCCTGGTGATCTTCGAACGCACCAGTGACCTGCCCTCTTTCCTGTGGGCCAGCATGATCACCTTTCTTGCCGGCCTGGCCCTGGTGATTCCAGGTCGCCCCGAGCATGTGCACCTGCGCCCGCGGGACATGTACCTACTCACAGTGACAAGCTGGGTGGTGGTGTGCATCTTTGCGGCGTTGCCGTTTCTGTTGACCCAACACATCAGCTACACCGACTCGTTTTTTGAAAGCATGTCCGGTATCACCGCCACCGGCTCCACCGTGTTGAGCGGCCTGGACGCCATGTCGCCAGGCATCCTGATCTGGCGCTCGCTGCTGCACTGGCTGGGTGGCATCGGCTTTATCGGCATGGCGGTGGCGATCCTGCCACTGCTGCGCATTGGTGGCATGCGCCTGTTCCAGACCGAATCCTCGGACCGCTCGGAAAAGGTCATGCCCCGCTCGCACATGGTGGCGCGGCTGATCGTGGCGGCCTACGTCGGCATCACCATCCTCGGCAGCCTGGCGTTCTGGTGGGCCGGGATGGGCCTGTTCGATGCGATCAACCACGCGATGTCGGCGATTTCCACCGGGGGCTTCTCCACTTCGGATGAGTCCCTGGCCCACTGGAAACAACCTGCCGTGCACTGGGTGGCGGTGGTGGTGATGATCCTCGGCAGCTTGCCGTTCACGCTCTATGTGGCCACCTTGCGTGGCAACCGCAAGGCGTTGATCAAGGATCAGCAAGTGCAGGGTTTGCTCGGTTTGTTGATCGTGACCTGGCTGGTACTGGGCACCTGGTACTGGTGGACCACCAACCTGCATTGGCTGGAAGCCTTGCGTCATGTGGCGTTGAACGTGACCTCGGTGGTCACCACCACGGGTTTTGCATTGGGGGACTACAGCCTGTGGGGCAACTTCTCACTGATGCTGTTCTTTTACCTGGGCTTTATCGGTGGTTGTTCAGGCTCTACGGCGGGTGGGATCAAGATCTTCCGCTTTCAGGTCGCCTATATCCTGCTCAAGGCCAACTTGAACCAACTGATTCACCCGCGCGCGGTGATCAAGCAGAAGTACAACGGCCATCGCCTTGACGAAGAGATCGTGCGTTCGATCCTGACGTTCTCGTTTTTCTTCGCCATTACCATCTGCGCCATCGCCCTGGCCTTGTCGCTTCTGGGCCTGGACTGGATGACCGCCTTGACCGGCGCAGCCAGTACCGTCTCCGGCGTCGGCCCTGGCCTTGGCGAAACCATTGGCCCTGCGGGTAACTTCGCCAGCCTGCCGGATGCGGCCAAGTGGATCCTGTCACTCGGCATGCTGCTGGGCCGACTGGAGATCATTACGGTCTTTGTTCTGTGCATTCCGGCGTTTTGGCGCCACTGATGGCCGACGCTTCCAGCAACCGCGCCCGGTATTCGCCGGGCGTGGCGTCGAACCAACGACGAAACGCGCGAAAGAAGTTGCTCGGGTCGGCAAAACCCAACAGGTAGGCGATTTCCAATAACGTCATGCTGGGCTGCGCCAGGTACTGCTCGGCCAATTCGCGGCGGGTGTCATCGAGCAGGGTCTGGAAGCTGGTGCCCTCCTCCTGTAGACGCCGCTGCAAGGTGCGCTGGGAAAGGTGCAACGTCTGGGCCACCACTTCTCGTTTGGGCTCACCCTGGGGCAACAGCCGGCACAACACCTGCCGTGCCTTGTGGGTCACGCGGCTCTCCGAAAAACGCGCCAGGTATTCGCCGGCAAATCGATCATGCAGCAGCGCCATGGCCTCGTTGGCCGTGGGCAACTGCGCGTCCATGTCGGCCCGCTCGAAAATCAGCGCGTCATAGGGCGCGTTGAATTCCAAAGGCGCATGGAAGGCTTGTTTGTAGGGCGACAGGTCCGCCGGCTGATCACCTTGCAACACCACCTTGCGCGGCTGCAGGGTACGACCGGTCAGCCAACCGCACAGGGCCAAGGCGCTGGCCAGCGAAGCTTCGGCGCTTTGCCGGGTGGGCGGCAGGTGATCGCCATGCACCGTCAGAATCAGCGCATAACCTTCGGGGATCAGTCGGAAACTCAGGTCTGCACTTTCGGCGATGATGCGCTGGTAGCGCACCAGGCGCATAAAGCCCTCGGCAAGGGTATTGCTGGACATCAGTGCATAGCCAGCCACATGAAACGACGCCGGGCGCACCACTTTACCCATGTTCAGGCCGATCGCCGGGTTGCCTGAAAGCGCTACCGCCCGTTGCCACAGGCGCGTCATGGAGTCTTGCGGAAACCGCGCATCGGGGTCATTCAGGGCGGCGTAGTCCAGGCCGAGCTGCTTGAACAAGGCGCGGCAATCCAAGCCGTCCATTTCCAATGCCTTGACGATCCCCATCGCCCAGCTTGCAGAAGTTGTTCGTTCGCTCATGGCGTCTTCTTAAAAAAGCAGGTTCAAATGGCAGCCAGGAAGCCAAGGATACTAAAGTGGCATCTATTGTCACTGGCCGTTACCACTGATCACTCTAGACTTAAATAAGCTCCCCGCCGAACACCTGTTGGGCGGCATAACAATCAAAGGGCCGGTCACTGTGGAAAACGTCAAGCAATTCAATAGCTTCGCTGAGTTCTACCCTTATTACCTGAGCGAGCACGGCAACAGCACGTGCCGGCGCCTGCATTTTATCGGCACCACGCTGGTGATCGGGATTTTGGCGTACGCCATCGGCAGAGGCTCGCTGGGCCTACTGATTGCCGTGCCGATTGCTGGCTACAGCTTTGCGTGGATCGGTCACTTCTTCTTCGAAAAAAACCGCCCGGCGACGTTTCAGCACCCGTTCTACAGCTTGCTCGGGGATTTTGTGATGTATCGCGACATGATCCTGGGCAAAGTGCCTTTCTAAAGGTAAGTGTGACCCCATGTCACTTGCGTTTGCAGGATCAAGGGTTACCTATTCGTCGAGATAAAAGTCTATTTGTCATTTACAGTGCTGTATCCTGCCAAGGCTTTTTGAGAGCGCGGAATCACCTGCGATTGAAAAAACAGACCTTGCGAGGAGCGACGACAATGCACGAGATACCTAATCTCCCCTTCCCAAGCCTGCACCCTACAGAGCAGCCAACACCGCAGCAGGCCAGCGACAAGCAGCCTGAGGCCAGAGAAGCAAAACCAGTCGACAGCAAAAGCCAGGACTGACGCCGTACCAGACCGTGTGGAAAGCGCAGCTTTGAGCGCTTTCCACACTGCCTGAATCATCCGAGATACCTGCCATGACTGACTCCTCCCCCACTCCCCCGGACACCGCCGTACTCGATGCTGCCCTGCAGATGGTCGAGGTCTGGAACCGCCTCAGCGCAGACAAACAAGCCGTGCTGCTCAAGCGCTTCGGCACCCAGGAAAACGCGCTGGCCGCCCTGGTCACTACGCAATTGCTGGCCCCTGCGCAAACCTGAGTTCTTTGTGACCTGAGGTTTTTGCGTTTTACCGCCCTGCGCGGGCCAAACCACCGGTATCATTAGCAGCCTATCTTTACCTGCTGCGACAGTGGACCTCTCCCCATGCCAGATACCCAGCGCCCCATGGCGGTCACGCTGCACGTTGTTTCCATCGTACTGTTCACCTTTATCGGCTACCTGAATATCGGCATTCCCCTGGCCGTATTGCCAGGCTATGTCCACAGTGAACTGGGCTACGGCGCGGTGATTGCCGGCCTGGTGATCAGCGTGCAATACCTGGCCACCCTGCTGAGCCGCCCCTATGCCGGCAAAATCATCGACAACCTGGGCAGCAAGCGTGCGGTGCTGATCGGTTTAGCGGGCTGTGGCCTGAGCGGCGTGTTCATGCTGCTCGCGGCGTGGTTTTCAAGCGTGCCTGCCGTGAGCCTCTGCAGCCTGCTGATTGGCCGCCTGGTCCTAGGCAGCGCTGAAAGCCTGGTGGGGTCGGGCGCCATCGGCTGGGGCATCGGCCGGGTCGGTGCGGCAAATACCGCCAAAGTCATCTCCTGGAACGGCATCGCCAGCTATGGCGCCTTGGCCGTAGGAGCACCTATGGGTGTGCTGCTGGTGAGAAACTTCGGGCTGTGGAGCATGGGCGTCAGCATCATTCTGCTGGCGGTCGTCGGCTTATTGCTGGCCTGGAACAAAGTCGCAGCGCCGATCGTCGCTGGCGTGCGCCTGCCGTTCATGAATGTACTGGGCCGGGTATTGCCCCACGGCTGCGCGCTGGCGTTGGGCTCCATCGGTTTTGGCACCATCGCCACGTTTATCACCTTGTATTACACCACCCAGCACTGGGATAACGCGGTGTGGGCCCTGAGCCTGTTCGGCGCCAGTTTCATCGGCGCGCGCTTGCTGTTCGGTAACCTGATCAACCGGATCGGCGGCTTTCGCGTGGCGATTGCCTGCCTGTCGGTAGAAATCCTAGGGCTGCTGTTGCTGTGGCTGGCGCCGGACGCCAACCTGGCCCTGGCCGGCGCGGCGTTGAGTGGCTTCGGCTTTTCCCTGGTGTTTCCGGCGTTGGGGGTGGAGGCAGTGAACTTGGTACCGGCGTCCAGCCGTGGCTCGGCGGTGGGGGCCTATTCGCTGTTTATCGATTTATCGCTGGGCATCACCGGCCCGCTCGCCGGGGCCGTGGCGGCTGGCTTCGGCTTTGCGTCGATCTTCCTGTTCGCCGCCCTCGCCGCCCTGGGTGGTTTGCTACTGAGCGTGTACCTGTACCGCCAGGCACCCAAGGCCCGTGAAGCGCGCGGCGACTAAAAGTCGACCTTGCCGCGCCCAGCCTTGATGCTGCCACGCTTGGTCTTGGATTCGAGGCGACGCTTTTTCGAGCCCAGGGTCGGCTTGGTCGGGCGGCGCTTCTTCTCGACCTTGGTGGCGCTGAGAATCAACTCCACCAAACGCTCCAGCGCATCCGCGCGATTCTGTTCCTGGGTCCGGTATTGCTGGGCCTTGAGCACCAGCACGCCTTCGCTGGTGATACGGCTATCGCGCAGCGCCAGCAGCCGCTCCTTATAGAACTCCGGCAGCGACGACGCCGGAATGTCAAAACGCAGGTGCACCGCGCTCGACACCTTATTCACGTTCTGCCCACCGGCGCCTTGTGCGCGAATGGCGGTCAGCTCGATCTCGGCGTCGGGCAGGTGCACGTTGTTGGAAATCACCAGCATTGGGCAAAGGGTTCCGGTCGAAGGTATCCAAGGATACGCGAATGCGCCTTGCCCTTGCCCCTGAAACAGCAAACCCGGCGCAGGTCCGGGTTTGCTCAACACGCCAAAGGGTTACTTCGCCGCTGGCGTTACCACGTGAGGGTACGGCTGCGCAGCGCGCTTGTTCTTGATCCAGTAACACACCGCCATAAACGCCACCCACACCGGGATCGCGTACACCGACACCTGAATCCCTGGAATCATCAGCATGATCACCAGGATAAACACCACGAACGCCAGGCACACATAGTTGCCATACGGGTACCACAGCGCCTTGAACAACGGCACTTGGCCGGTGCGGTTCATGTGCTGGCGGAACTTGAAGTGGGAGAAGCTGATCATCGCCCAGTTGATCACCAGCGTAGCCACGACCAGAGACATCAGCAGTTCCAGTGCGTGTTGCGGGATCAGGTAGTTCATCAACACCGCCACCAGGGTGATCGCCGCCGAGGCGAGGATGGAGCGCACTGGCACGCCGCGCTTGTCGATCTTCGCCAGTGCTTTGGGCGCATCACCCTGTTCGGCCATGCCCAGCAGCATGCGGCTGTTGCAGTAAGTGCCGCTGTTGTATACCGACAGCGCCGCCGTCAGGACCACGAAGTTAAGAATATGCGCGGCGGTGTTGCTGCCCAGCATCGAGAACACCTGCACGAACGGGCTGCCGCTGTAGGCATCGCCGGAGGCGTTGAGGGTTGTCAGCAGGCTGTCCCACGGTGTCAGCGACAACAGCACGACCAGAGCACCGATGTAGAAAATCAGGATGCGGTAGATCACTTGGTTGATCGCTTTCGGGATGACGGTGCGTGGCTGGTCCGCTTCGGCAGCGGTGAAGCCAAGCATTTCCAGGCCACCGAAGGAGAACATGATGATCGCCATGGCCATCACCAAACCGCCGACGCCGTGAGGGAAGAACCCACCGTGCTCCCACAAGTTAGTCACCGAAGCCTGCGGCCCGCCGCTGCCGCTGACCAGCATGTAGCTGCCCAGGGCGATCATGCCGACGATGGCCACCACCTTGATGATGGCGAACCAGAACTCAGCCTCACCAAAGACTTTGACGTTGGCCAGATTGATCAGGTTGATCAGCACGAAGAACGCTGCCGCCGAGACCCAAGTCGGAATCTCCGGCCACCAGTAATGCACGTATTTGCCGACGGCCGTCAGCTCCGACATGCCCACCAAAATGTACAGGAGCCAGCAGTTCCAGCCCGACAGGAAGCCAGCGAAACCGCCCCAGTACTTGTGGGCAAAGTGGCTGAAGGAACCAGCGACCGGCTCTTCAACGATCATTTCGCCGAGCTGGCGCATGATCATGAAGGCAATGAAGCCGCAGATGGCATAACCCAGGATCATCGAAGGGCCGGCGGATTTGAGCACCCCGGCAGAGCCCAGGAACAGGCCGGTGCCGATGGCGCCACCGAGGGCGATCAATTGGATATGCCGATTTTTCAAGCCGCGTTTCAGCTCGCCTGAAGAGGAATGGGGTCCGCTCATGAAAAGGATCTCACGCAAGGTTTGATGATGTTGAATGCACGTTGCTGCCTTGAATCTCGACTCAAGCAGCGCTGCTCAAACCCCAGCGCAGGCACCAGGAGTACAGCGTCTTTCTAACGGTCATGCGTCACCTGTTTATTTTTATCTGTGACGAAATCGAACCCGTCTGGCTCGTGGCCGGGCGGAGTGATCAGGGTCGATAACCCTGAGGTCTTGGCCTTTTGCGTGGGTACGCAAGGGCGTCACAGTAAAACGCGGCGGATTGTACACCGCTCGACAGCTTGAGGCCGCCCCGCAACGGTGCATGCGACGATCTGTCAGGCATTTCTTACAGGGCTTCACCGCTCAACAAGCACGCGGTTTTATCGTCAATTAATCGTTACAGCGCGGAAAATCTACGTTACAAGCGTGAACTCACGGAAAATTGGCGGCGGGGAACTTCTTAAAAATCATCCTGATCAGCCTGCTGTTTTTTATGGAAAAAAAGCAGACGCCCCCAAATAGAAAAAATTGTGCAATTGGAACCGTGTCAATAAATATTTTGCATTCTGAAACAGGCTCTCCTAGGTTCATCCCACTTGCCCAGCGCAGCCCGTTGGCAAGCCGTTCTCAAACACCGTCCTCTAGGAGCTACACCATGCAAGCACTGGAAAACGACCTGGAAACCGAACTGCAACTCGACGATTGGTTTGAAGCGCCGACCCATGAGGCCGCCGTTGAAATGATGCAAGCCGATGCCGTCGTGCCGTTCGGCACCGCGATGTGGCCTTTCTAAAATCGGCAGGTATCCGGCAGGTGCTGTGCACGGCACCTGCCACCCTTACCCAAGGCACAAAAGGATGCACGTCATGGACAAGGCCCGCGCCGTCGAACACTTTCTCTACTACCTCGCGCACCACCCGGCCCTCAGCGGCCTGAATCGTCCCACCGTGTTACTGGGCCATACCGAGCGCTACGACGCCATTGCCCAGGCGATCACCCAGAGCAGCGCCGCCCGTTTCAATTTCCAGGTGCAGCGCCTGGACCTGGCCGCCAGCGACGCGCTGGCCCAAGCCATCGAAGCCTGCGACCTCTATCTGTTTTTCTACGATTCCTCGACCTTGCCCAACCCACGCGCCGAAGGCCCGGACTTTATCCGCGCGCTGCAGGGCGTGATGGCCGAGCACTGGAAGAAATCCCTGCTGTTCAAGGATTACGGCGACTATTTCTACGACACCTTCAGCGTCGAGCCACAGCGCATTGCCGACCTCAATGCCACGTTGATCCGGCGCATGTCCCAGGCCAATGTGCTGCGCTTCACCGACAAGCACGGCTCGCGGCTGGAGGCGCCGCTGAGCAGCATCAAGAAGTGGACCAATATCAACGGCATCGGCAACCACGACCTCGCACCCGGCGAGATCGCGACCCACAGCGAAGCCATCAATGGCCAGGTGCGGTTTGTCGGCACCTTTCTCAGCACCATCCCGTTTGCACGCAAATATGGCGTGCTGCAATCACCGCTGCAGCTGTGGATCGAGCACTCGACCGTCTGCAGCGTAGCCAGTGAGGTGCCGGGGTTGGCCGATGACTTCAACAAGTACCTGAATGCCAACCCGTCCAACCGGCGCGTGGAGGAATTGGGGATTGGTACCAATGAAGGGGTCAAGGATTTGTATGCGCGCAATGCCGGGTTTGAGGAGCGCCATTGTGGGTTGCATTTGGGCTTGGGAGGTGGGCAGAAAGGCAGCCATCACCTGGACCTGATCTTTGCCAGTGGGACTTTGGCCCTGGACGATAAACCGGTTTTTGATGGCAGATTTGCGTTTTAGGGCCAGCTACACGTCGTAAGCTATAAGCTTCAAGCAAAAAAAAGCGCCAACCTGTGAGGGCCAGCGCGTTTCTCTTGCAGCTTGAAGCTAAAAGCTTGCCGCTGCTCTTAAGGCTTCTTACGACCAAAACCAGGACGCTGACCCGAACCGGCCGGAGCGCCACGGCGCTTGCCCGACGGCTCGTCCGCGACCAGTTTCGGGCCGGGGCGCTTGTTTGCCGCCGGCTTGGCCGGACGCTTGGTGCTGGCGCTGTCGGCGGGGCGATCCGCTTCACCGCGATTGCTGCGACCACCGGCCGGAGCTGGGCGCGGCGTGCGAGGAGCACGCTCGCCTTCCTGGCGCGATGGCGCAGTTGGACGACGCTCGCCTTCGATCTGCGGCTCACGGGAAATACGACCGCCGGTAGCCGGTGCATTCAGCGCAGGGCGCAGGGTGCGGGCAACGCGCTCGGTACGAGCAACCGGACGCGACGATTTACGCTGCATACGCTCAAGCTTGTCTTTGCTCTTGGCGTTCATCTGCGGCATCGCGACTGGTGTCAGGCCGACTTCGGCGCTGAGGATGTCGACTTCGTACTGGCTCATTTCGCGCCAGCGGCCCATCGGCAGGTCGGAGTTCAGGAACACCGGACCGAAACGCACGCGCTTCAGGCGGCTGACCACCAGGCCCTGGGATTCCCACAGGCGACGGACTTCACGGTTACGACCTTCCATCACCACGCAGTGGTACCAGTGGTTGAAACCTTCGCCACCAGGGGCCTGCTTGATATCGGTGAACTTGGCCGGGCCGTCTTCCAGCACCACGCCGGCTTTCAAGCGCTCGATCATCTCGTCATCGACTTCGCCACGCACACGCACAGCGTATTCGCGGTCCATCTCGTAGGACGGGTGCATCAGGCGGTTGGCCAATTCACCGTCAGTGGTGAACATCAGCAAGCCGGTGGTGTTGATGTCGAGACGACCGATGTTGATCCAACGGCCTTCTTTTGGCTTAGGCATCTTGTCGAACACGGTCGGACGGCCTTCCGGGTCGTCACGGGTGCAGATCTCGCCATCGGGCTTGTTGTACATGATCACGCGGCGCACCGATTCGGCGGCCTCTTCACGCTTGATGACCTTGCCATCAATGGTGATTGCATCGTGCAGGTCGACGCGCTGGCCGAGGGTGGCCTCGACGCCGTTGACCTTGATGCGCTTCTGAGTGATCCAGGCTTCGACGTCGCGGCGCGAGCCCACGCCGATACGCGCCAGCACCTTTTGCAGTTTTTCACCTGCTGGGCCGATTTCCTGGCTGTCGTTCTGGTCTTTGTCGTTCATCTTAAGCACCTCCCGGTGGGTCGATTCAGGCGTGGCCTGAAGAGTGTTGAAAGCGGGGCTTTGGCCGAATAGCTCGGCAAAGGGTCGCGAATCATACGCACATGACGCGCGTTGCGCATCACAGACTAGTCGATATGACCCAAGTCATTTGCTTTTCCGCCGACCGGTGGCGCCCAGCGCCAGCAATCGGAGCTCGGCCTCGGCCAACACTGTGCGCTTGTCGACCTTGTCGAGTTTCTTCCAGGCACGGATTTCGCGCTTGTTGCGGCCACAGCCGACGCAAATGTCGTCGCTGAATTTGCAGACGCTGATGCAGGGGTCTTTGGTTGAACTCATATGATTTCTCCCTGGCAACAATAATCAAATGTGTACGGGCTTGCTCACGTCAGTCTTCGAACTCGCGGCGCTCGTTTTCGATGGCTTCGGCCAGGGCGCGGGCTTCGTCTTCTTCGTCGCTCAGCGGCGGCTGTTCGAGGGCGGCGACGGCGGCCAGGAGTTTCTCGCGGGCTTCGGCGACGCCGAGGCTATCTTCCTCGGGCTCAGGCTGAACCTCAATCTCAGGTTCGACTTCAGGCTCAACTTCAACGTTCAGCTGGGTTTCAGGTTCAACCGCGCCGTCACGCAGCAAATCGTCGAAGTCGGTCTTGATCCCCTGCTCCATGTCGTCCAGTTCCAGCAACAACGTGTGGAAACTGGTCTCGTCCTTCGGCTCTTCCGGCTCGGCACTGGCATCCGCCAACGCTTGCAAACTGGCGGGCACGGGGGCGTCGTCGAAGTCCAGCACCGGGTCTGGCTCCATTTCGCGCAGTTCGGCGAGCGGCGGCAGGTCGTCGAGGTTTTTCAGGTTGAAATGGTCGAGGAACACCTTGGTGGTGGCAAACATCGCCGGTTTGCCGGGAACGTCACGGTAGCCAACGATGCGGATCCACTCGCGCTCCAGCAAGGTCTTGACGATATGGCTATTGACCGCCACGCCACGTACGTCCTCGATCTCGCCTCGGGTGATGGGCTGGCGGTAGGCGATCAGCGCCATGGTTTCCAGCATTGCCCGCGAATAACGTTGCGGGCGCTCTTCCCACAAACGCCCAACCCACGGGGAAAACTTCTCACGGATCTGAAGGCGATAACCCGACGCCACCTCGCGCAGTTCAAAGGCACGGCCGTCGCAGGATTTGCGCAATATCTCCAGCGCCTTCTTGAACACCGGCGGCTCAGGGCGCTCGGACTCTTCAAAGAGTTCGAACAAGCGCTCCAGGGATTGCGGTTTACCCGAGGCCAGGAGAAAAGCCTCCAGCAGCGTCGCCAATTCGCGGGGTTCAGTCAGATTCATCGATTCAGCTCTTTATTCGGCTCGCGCCCGCACGTGGATAGCCGCAAAAGGCTCATTCTGGACCAGCTCGACCAAGGATTCCTTGACCAATTCAAGGATCGCCATAAACGTCACCACCACCCCCAGGCGCCCTTCTTCTTTCGTAAACAGTTCGACAAAAGGCACAAACCCGCCGCCCTTGAGGCGATCCAGCACATCACTCATGCGCTCGCGGGTCGACAACGCTTCGCGGCTGACCTGGTGGCTTTCAAACATATCCCCACGGCGCAATACCTCGGCCATGGACATCAATAATTCTTCCAGGCTCACGTCCGGCAACAACTTGCGCGCACGGGCCTCGGGCGCGTCGAGTTTGGGCACCACCACGTCACGGCCGACCCGGCTCAAGCCATCGATGCCTTCGGCGGCCGCCTTGAAGCGCTCGTATTCTTGCAGGCGACGGATCAGTTCGGCGCGCGGGTCGTCTTCTTCGGCCTCAACCGTCTCCGAGCGCGGCAGCAGCATGCGCGACTTGATCTCGGCAAGCATGGCGGCCATCACCAGGTACTCGGCGGCCAGTTCCAGGCGCACCGATTGCATCAACTCGACATAGCCCATGTACTGACGGGTGATTTCCGCCACCGGGATGTCGAGGATGTTGATGTTCTGCTTGCGGATCAGGTAGAGCAGCAAGTCCAGCGGGCCTTCGAAGGCTTCAAGGAAGACTTCCAGGGCGTCCGGCGGGATGTACAAGTCCAGCGGCATTTCCAGCACGGCCTGGCCATACACCATTGCAAATGGCAGTTCCTGCTGGGCGCCGGCCTGGCTGTCGACGGTTTCCACAGACGACATTCAGGCCTCAACCATAAACGGAGCCGGGTCACCGCACCCCACACGGATTACCTCCGGTTCGCCGTCGGCCAGGTTGATCACCGTAGAGGCTTTGCCACCCCCGAAGCCACCGTCGATGATCAGGTCCACCTGTTTTTCCAGGAGCTGGCGCATTTCGTACGGGTCTTCCAGCGGTTCGCTGTCGCCGGGCATGATCAACGACACGCTCATCAGTGGCTCACCCAGCTCGGCCAGCAGCGCCAGGGCAATCGGATGCTCCGGCACGCGCAGACCGATGGTGCGTTTCTTCGGGTGCAGCAGCAGGCGCGGCACTTCACGGGTGGCGTTGAGAATGAACGTGTAGGGGCCCGGCGTGTGAGCCTTGAGCAGGCGGAAGGTGCCGGTGTCGACCTTGGCGAACAGCCCTAGTTGGGACAAGTCGCTGCAGATCAGCGCAAAGTTGTGGTTCTTGTCCAGGTCACGCAGTCGCCTTACACGCTCTACCGCGCCCTTGTCGCCGATCTGGCAACCAATAGCGTAGGACGAATCCGTCGGGTAGATCACCACGCCGCCGGCGCGAATGATCTCGACGGCCTGTTTAATCAGGCGCGCCTGGGGGTTTTCCGGATGAATCTGGAAAAATTGACTCACGTGTTCTACCTGTTCAGACGGTGGCAATAATGGGGTCATGCTTGAATCGCCCCCACAAGAGCGGCAAGTCCTCCGGGACCTGGCGATACTCGCCGATCTCGGACCAGCCGCCTGGGCCATGAAAGTCACTGCCGGCGCTGACCAGCAGACCAAATTCGCGAGCAAGAATCGCCAGGCTGCCCACCTGTTCGGCGGGTTGATGCCCATTGACCACTTCAATCGCGTGGCCACCCGCACCAATATAGTCGCTGATCAGCTTGCGGCGCTTACTGCGGGTGAAATCGTAATGCCAAGGGTGCGCCAGGCTGACCCAGGCCCCGGAGGCGCGCAGGGTCTCGACGGTGTCTTCCAAGGTCGGCCAATGCAACTTCACATCCCCCAACTTGCCGGCGCCCAGCCATTTGCGAAAGGCTTCGGCACGGTCTTTAACAAAACCTTCACGTACCATCCAGTCGGCAAAATGCGGCCGGGCCGGTGCGTTGCCGCTGTCGCCCAGTTGCTGCTGGATGGCGCGGGCGCCGTCGAGGGCATTGGGCATGCCTTTAAGGCTGAGTTTGCGGCTTATTTCTTCTGACCGCAGCCAACGGCCATCGTGCAAATTAGCGATGGACTGCACCAATGCCGGGGCTTTCTGATCAAACCCGTAGCCAAGCACATGAATGGTGGCGCCGCCCCAGGTGCAGGACAATTCCACACCGTTGACCAGCTGCATGCCCAGCGCCTGCGCGGTTTCGCGGGCTTCGTCCAGCCCTTCGAGGGTGTCGTGGTCGGTCAACGAAAGGACTCGCACGCCTTTTTCAAACGCACGCGCAACCAGTACCGCAGGCGCCAGGGCGCCGTCGGAGGCCGTGCTGTGGCAGTGCAAATCAACATTCACGGGGCTTTGTAACCTCAAGTCAGCTGGCGCTTTCGCTACCAAGGATGTTTGTTATTATGCCGCCACATCCAGCTTCTGGCTCTTACTGTGAAACAATTCATCGACTTCATCCCGCTGTTGCTGTTTTTCATCGTTTACAAACTCGACCCCAGGGTCATTGATCTGGCCGGCCATGAGCTGACGTTCGGGGGCATCTACAGCGCCACCGCCGTGCTCATCATCAGCTCACTCGTGGTCTACGGCGCCCTCTTCATCTCCCAGCGCAAACTGGAAAAAAGCCAATGGCTGACCCTGGTTGCGTGCCTGGTCTTCGGCAGCCTGACCCTGGCCTTTCACAGCGAAACCTTCCTTAAATGGAAAGCCCCGGTGGTGAACTGGCTGTTCGCCCTGGCGTTTATCGGCAGCCATTTCATCGGTGACCGCCTGCTGATCAAGCGGATCATGGGCCATGCCCTGACCCTGCCAGAGCCGGTGTGGGTGCGCCTGAACATCGCCTGGATCGTGTTTTTCCTGTTCTGCGGCGCCGCCAACCTGTTCGTGGCGTTCACCTTCCAGGACTACTGGGTCGACTTCAAAGTCTTCGGCAGCCTTGGCATGACCGTGCTGTTCCTGGTTGCCCAGGGTATTTACCTGTCGCGCCATCTGCATGACACCGACCCTACCACGCCAAAAACCGAGGACTGACATGCTCTACGCCATCATTGCTACCGACGTTGCCAACTCGCTGGAAAAGCGCCTTTCCGTGCGCCCGGCGCACGTCGAGCGCCTCAAACAGCTGCAAGCCGAAGGCCGTATCGTATTGGCTGGCCCGCATCCGGCGGTGGACAGCAATGACCCAGGCGATGCCGGTTTCACCGGTAGCCTGATCGTCGCCGAGTTCGCCTCCCTGGCCGATGCCCAGGCTTGGGCCAAGGCCGATCCTTACGTTGCAGCAGGCGTTTACGCTGACGTCGTGATCAAGCCGTTCAAGCAAGTCCTGCCTTGACTCAGGTCGCGCCGAACCATTTCAGTTCGGCGCGCTCCTAATTGCTCATTATTCTGAGTAACCTGCCGACAACGTTCTGAATATTCGTGTGGAATCAGGAGTTCCGATGCGCTTACGTCAGTTGTGTCTGTTGGCAGTGTTAATGATCGGGGCTACGGCCCACGCTGAAGAAACCTCGAACACCGGCAGTTCCACGCCCCTGTCCTTGAGTGCCGGCGCCCAGATCACCGAGTTGCAGCAACGTTTGAAAGAAAGCGAACGCCAGCGTGAAGAACTGGGCAAGCAGCTGCAAAGTGCGGAGGCCTCCCGCGAAAGCGCCCAATTGAGTCGCCTTCGCCAAGAGAATCAACGCCTGGCCCAGCAACTCAAAGATTCACAGGGCGGCGCCTTGACCCGCTGGCTGACCGAGCAACAGCAATGGTTTGTCACCGGCGGGGCCGTCGCTCTGATCGCCCTGCTGTGCGGGATCTTCGCCAGCGGTGGGCACCGTCGCCGTCGACAATGGCTAAATTGAGTGAGTCATGAGCGAGCTGTTACTGATAGATGATGACCAGGAGCTCTGCGAGCTGCTGACCCGTTGGCTGAGCCAGGAAGGCTTCCAGGTGCGCGCCTGCCATGACGGCTTGAGCGCCCGCAAAGCCTTGGCCGACAGCGCCCCGGCGGCGGTGGTGCTCGACGTGATGCTGCCCGACGGCAGCGGGCTGGAGCTGCTCAAGCAATTGCGCAACGACCACCCGGAGCTGCCGGTGCTGATGCTCTCGGCCCGCGGCGAACCCCTGGACCGCATCCTCGGCCTGGAACTGGGCGCCGACGATTACCTGGCCAAGCCCTGCGACCCCCGCGAGCTTACCGCTCGCCTGCGCGCCGTGCTGCGCCGCAGCCACCCGGCCGCCGTGTCCTCACAGCTGGAACTGGGCGACTTGTGCTTCAGCCCGGTGCGCGGCGTGGTCAGCATCGATGAACAGGAATTCACCCTCACCGTCTCCGAAAGTCGTCTGCTGGAAGCCCTGCTACGCCAGCCCGGCGAGCCACTGGACAAACAGGAACTGGCGCAGATCGCCCTGGGCCGCAAGTTGACCCTTTACGATCGCAGCCTGGACATGCACGTCAGCAACCTGCGCAAAAAGATCGGCCCGCACCCGGATGGCCGGCCGCGGATCGTGGCATTGCGTAGCCGTGGTTACTATTACAGTCTTTAAAGCAGCTGCAAGCGAAAAGCTCTTACTTGCCGCTTGCAGCTAAAGACTTGCAGCTGCCCCCTCCCCCTTACCAAACCTTTACCCTCTCCTGACGGCGGCTGACCTTGATCTCCGTAATCTACTCACATCCGGACTCACCGGAATAGAGACAGGAGAATCACCATGCGCAAGACCCTTATCGCTTTGATGTTCGCCGCTGCCCTGCCGACCGTTGCCATGGCAGCAATGCCAGAAGGCCCAGGCCCGATGGGTGGCCCGGAAGGTCACATGATGGGTGGCCCGGGCCACGGCGGTGAACACGGTCCGCGTGGCAAAGGCGGCCCCTTCAGCCAACTGGACCTGAGCAAGGAACAGCGCCAGCAGATCGGCAAACTGATGGGCGACCAATGGCACGCTCGCAAAGACTTGACCAAGAAGTACTTGGACAAACTGCCAGCCGCTGACCAGAAAGCCATGCAGGACGAAATCGCCGCCGGCAAGCAGAAAACCCAGGCCGATATCCGCGCGGTACTCAAGCCTGACCAGCAGAAAAAGTTCGACGAGATCGTCAAGAAGCAAGAACAGCGTCGTGCCGAATGGAAGGAATTCCAAGCCTGGAAAGCGCAACAGCCGCAAAAAGCGCAATAATGCCCTCCCATTAACGTTCCCAGCCCAGTGGCCTGCGCCACTGGGCTTTTCCTGTTTGAGGGTTTCCTGTGCGTTCACTGTTCTGGCGCATCCTGGCCAGTTTCTGGCTGGCCATCGCCCTGGTTGCCGGGTTGTCGATCCTGATTGGGCACATGCTCAATCAAGATGCCTGGATTCTCAGCCGTCACCCCGGCCTCAATAACCTGGCGCAAGAGTGGACCCAACGCTACGAAGCCCAGGGTGAGGTCGCTGCGCAGGATCTGCTGCAGCAGCGCAAACGCCAGTACCACATCGACGTGCAAGTGCTCAACGAAAGCGGCGACCCGGTGGTGCGCGGTACTTTCCCACGTCGCGCCGCCGCCTTCGAAGCTCGCCAGAATGACAGCCAGGACGGCCATCTGCCCTGGCGCCGCCTGACCGCCGAATACACCAGTGCAAAAACCGGCGACACCTACCTGTTGATCTACCGCATCCCGCACCCGGAACTGGACGAATGGCACCGCAGTAGCCTGACGTGGCCGTTGAGTGCACTGGCAATTGCGCTGGTAGTGCTGACCCTGTTCAGCCTGCTGGTGACGTTGTCCATCACTCGCCCGCTCAGCCGTCTGCGCGGTGCAGTGCATGACCTCGGCCAGGCCACCTACCAGCAAAACAGCTTGGCGCAACTGGCTAACCGGCGCGATGAGTTCGGCGTGTTGGCCACCGACTTCAACCGCATGGGCGCGCGCCTGCAAAGCCTGATCGGCAGTCAGCGCCAATTGCTGCGGGACGTGTCCCACGAACTGCGCTCGCCCCTGGCCCGCTTGCGAATCGCCCTGGCCTTGGCCGAACGCGCCAACCCCGAAGAGCGGGAAAAACTCTGGCCACGCCTGACCCGCGAATGCGATCGACTGGAAGCGCTGATCAGCGAAATCCTGGTATTGGCCCGTGTCGACGCCGACAATGCCAGCGCCGAAGACATCGACCTCAACCCGCTGCTCAAGACCCTGCAGAAAGACGCGCAACTTAGCGCGCCGGACCAAGCAGTGAAACTGATCACTCACACCGACCTGCACCTCAAGGGGTGGCCGACCATGATCGAACGTGCTGTGGATAACTTGCTGCGCAATGCACAGCGCTTTAACCCGCCGGGATTGCCGATCGAGTTGCAGGCCCAGCGCCTGGGCGAGCGCATCCTGATCAGCGTGCGCGACCACGGCCCAGGCGTTGAAGCCGAACACTTGAGCCAGTTGGGCGAACCGTTCTATCGCGCTCCCGGCCAAACAGCACAAGGCCACGGCCTGGGCCTGGCGATTGCCCGTCGCGCCGCCGAACGCCACGGTGGCAGCCTGATCCTGGCCAACCCTGCAGAGGGTGGTTTTATCGCCAGCATCGACCTGCCGTTGGTGCCTGGGGTTGTCACACCGGGCTGATCATCTCTTATAGTGGCCCTTCTCTTACGGAGGGCCTTCGATGACTGACCTGCTGACTCCCATCCAAGCTGCACTCGACCTGCCGCAAACGCCCCTGACCTTTACCGAAGCCGGCGCCCTGCCCTCGACTTTAGCCGTGACCGAACTGGCCAGCGCCAGTATCGGCGCTGCCGGCCAGGCCTTGGCCCAGTTGATCCAGCAACAGACCGGGCGCTTGCCCGGCGTCAGCGTGGACCGGCGCCTCGCCTCTTTCTGGTTTTCATCCTCGATTCGCCCGGTGGGCTGGCAAGTGCCGCCGCTGTGGGATCCGGTAGCCGGTGACTATGCCAGCGCCGATGGCTGGATTCGCCTGCACACCAACGCCCCCCATCACCGAGGCGCCGCCGAGCGGGTGTTAGGCAAAGTCACTGACCGTGCCGAGATGGCTGCCCGCGTTGCCCCATGGAGCGCCGCTGAACTGGAACAGGCGATTGTCGATGAAGGTGGCTGTGCGGCGCAGATGCGTGCCTGGCAGGCCTGGCAAGTGCACCCGCAAGGGTTGGCGGTGAATGCTGAAGACCTGGTGCAGCGCCAGACCTTTGAACCCGACGCCGACAAACCCTGGCTCGGCTCGGTGACGCGGCCACTCGCGGGCATCAAGGTGCTGGACCTGACTCGCGTGCTGGCCGGCCCCGTGGCCAGTCGTTTTCTCGCGGGCCTGGGCGCCGACGTGCTGCGTATCGACTCGCCGACCTGGAACGAACCCGGCGTAGTACCGGAAATGACCCTCGGCAAACGCTGTGCCCGTCTCGACTTGAAGACCCCAGAAGGCCGTCGGATTTTCGAAAGCCTGCTCAAGGAGGCCGACATTCTGTTCCACGGCTACCGTGCCGACGCCTTGGAGCAATTGGGTTACACCGCCAACGAACTGCAAACCCTCACCCCCGGCCTGATCGACGTGAGTCTCAACGCCTACGGCTGGAGCGGCCCGTGGCGAAATCGCCGGGGTTTCGACAGCCTGGTGCAAATGAGCAGCGGGATTGCCGACGCGGGCATGGCCTGGAAACAATCGGATAAACCGGTGCCGCTGCCGTTGCAGGCGCTGGATCACGCGACCGGGTATTTGATGGCGGCCAGTGCGATTCAGGCATTGAGCGAACGGTTGAAAACCGGGCGCGGCGGTTCGGCGCGGTTGTCGTTGGCACGTACGGCGAAGTTATTGGTGGAGGCGGGACAGGTGCCGGAGCAACCGGGGTTGCGCACTGAAGAGCCAGGGGATCAGGGTTTGGTGATGGAGCAAACAACCTGGGGCCAGGCCCATCGGTTGTTGGCGCCGCTGACCATCAGCGGCACGCCGTTGCAGTGGGATTTGCCGGCTGGGGAATTGGGGTCGCACCGGCCGCAGTGGTGATCTGACCTGCGCTATCGCAGGCAAGCCAGCGCCCACACTTGACCGCATTCCAACTGTGGGCGCTGGCTTGCCTGCTATAAGGCCCGTACAGACACTATCAATCTGACCGCTGCAACGACGTCCACAAATGCTGCGCCGCATAAGCCCTGAGCGGCCGCCAAGCCTCGGCCCGCGCCGACAACTGCCGCGCCGAAACCGGCCCACCCGCCAACGCTGCCAGCGCATTAATCAGCCCGATATCCCCCGTCGCAAACGCATCCGCCTCACGCATCTGGCGCATTGCGATGTACTGCGCCGTCCAATCGCCAATCCCCGGTAAAGCCACCAGCCGTGCCACGCCTTCCTTGAGGCTGGCCTTGGGTTCGAACACTTCAGGATCATCCAGCAACGCCTGTGCGACACCCGACAACGTGCGCCCACGCGCCTTGGGCATGCCCAAGGTCGCCAGGTCCGCAGCCGCCAATACCTCGGGCGTGGGAAAAACATGCGTGATACCCGCATACGGTGTTTGCAGCGGCTGACCGTATTGCGCCACCAGCTTGCCCGCCAAACGAATCGCGGCCACTACCGTGATCTGCTGGCCCAGCACTGCCCGAATCGCCAGTTCCAGGCCATCCCAAGTGCCCGGCACGCGCAGGCCGGGACGCGCCGCCACCAACTGCGCCATCAACGGGTCCGTCGCCAATTGCGCGTTGATCAACTGAGGCTGGGCATCCAGATCAAACAGCTTGCGCAGGCGCCGTTCGATCTCAGGCAGCGCCGAACCCTCTGGAAACTCCACCGCCACGTCCAACCAATCGCCAGCCCCCGGTACCACGCTGAGCCAGCCGTGCTGGCCGCTCACGCTGATACTGCGCCGGTACATGCCAGCTTCGACCGTCTCCATCCCAGCGATAGCGCGCGCCGATAGAAAACCCACCATCGCCGCCCAGTCATAAGGCGGCTGATACGCCAGTCTCACAGCGACAGCACTCCGCTATACAGCCCATACGCCGCCAACCCGGCGCCCGCGATCACGCAGCTGAAAATGCCTTTTTCCAGGTGGGTAAACAGAGGCTGGCCCTGCTCACGCTTGGCGAGGGCAAACAGGATCACGCCCGGTGCATACAGCAGCGCCGACAGCAGCAGGTACTTCAAGCCGCCAGCGTAGAGCAGCCACACCGCATAGCCGAGGGCGATCAGGCCCACCAGCAAGTCTTTCATGCGCTGGCCGTGAGCGCCCTCATAGGTTTCGCCACGCCCGCTCAACAACACCGCATACGCCGCCGACCACAGGTACGGCACCAGAATCATCGACGAGGCCAGGTAAATCAGGGTGGTGTAGGTGCTGTGGGAAAACAGTGTAATCACCAGGAAGGCCTGGATCATCACATTGGTCAGCCACAACGCGTTGACCGGCACCTGGTTGGCGTTTTCCTTTTTCAGAAAGGCCGGCATGGTCTTGTCATGGGCGGTGGCGTAGAGAATTTCCGCGCAGAGCAGCGCCCAGGACAGTAAGGCGCCGAGCAGTGACACCGCCAGGCCAATGCTGATTGCCATCGCGCCCCAGGGCCCGACGATATGCTCCAGCACACCGGCCAGGGACGGGTTTTGCAACTGCGCGAGCTCCGGCTGGCTCATGATCCCCAGGGACAGCACATTCACCAGCACCAGCAACGCCAACACGCCAAGAAAGCCGATCAGCGTGGCGCGGCCCACGTCCGAGCGTTTCTCGGCGCGCGCCGAATACACGCTGGCGCCCTCGATGCCGATAAACACAAACACGGTGACCAGCATCATGTTGCGCACCTGGTCCACCACATTGCCGATGCCCGGATTACCCAGGCCCCAGATGTCCCGGGTGAAAATATCCGCCTTGAACGCTACGGCGGCGATCACGATGAACATCAGCAACGGCACGATCTTGGCCACCGTGGTGATCTGGTTGATGAGGGCCGCCTCCTTGATCCCGCGCATTACCAGGAAATGTACGCCCCACAGCAGCAACGACGCACAGCCGATGGCCACTGGTGTGTTGCCCTGGCCAAACACCGGAAAAAAGTAACCGAGGGTGCTGAACAGCAACACGAAGTAACCGACGTTGCCCATCCAGGCGCTGATCCAATAGCCCCATGCGGAGGAGAAGCCCATATAGTCGCCGAAACCCGCCTTGGCGTAGGCATACACCCCCGAGTCCAGATCGGGTTTGCGATTGGCCAGGGTCTGGAACACAAACGCAAGGGTCAGCATGCCGACGGCGGTGATCGCCCAGCCGATCAATACGGCACCTACCTCGGCGCGCGCGGCCATGTTCTGCGGTAGGGAGAAGATCCCGCCGCCGATCATCGAGCCCACTACCAAGGCAATCAAAGCACTGAGTCGAAGTTTTTGGGCCGGTTGGGACATGAACACTCCTGAATAAATAATAATTCGAGCTAACAACCGTGCACTCAACTAATTAACTCAGCCAGTGTATCGTTTATTAGAGACTGCGATAAAAACGCTACGCCCATAACCCAACGGCATGACAGCTTGTATAGTTTAGGCTTACTTATGATTTAAATACGGCGACTACCTTGTCGCTTCCACGCTACTTGCTGTCGCATTTTCGCAAAGTTTGCACATTCGAGAAAACGGTCTAGCTTCAAACGCCCATAGGCAGCACTAAATGATTAATCAAAACGCAGGGATCGCTCTGGGAAGCGGCTTTGCGCGGAAAATTCGTGCCTGAAGCTTTCAACCTCAAGTTATTAATTCACAAAGGTATCTGCCAATGAAGTGATCTGAGTCAGATGATTGATTAGCGCACGGCATTATTCTGCGGCCTCTCTTCTCCTGCATTGGAGTTATGCGATGTCTGAATCTCCCGGAAAACTTCGATTAGGCGCACTGGTTGCACTTGTCGTCGGTTCAATGATTGGTGGCGGGATCTTCTCACTGCCGCAAAACATGGCCGCCAGCGCCGATGTCGGTGCGGTGTTGATTGGTTGGGTGATTACCGCCATCGGCATGCTGACCCTCGCGTTTGTCTTTCAAACTCTTGCCAACCGCAAGCCCGACCTCGACGGCGGGGTGTACGCCTACGCCAAGGCCGGTTTTGGCGACTACATGGGTTTCTCCTCCGCGTGGGGCTACTGGATCAGCGCCTGGCTGGGCAACGTCGGTTACTTCGTGTTGCTGTTCAGCACCCTCGGCTACTTTTTTCCGATCTTTGGCGAAGGCAACACGCCGGCCGCAGTGATCGGTGCGTCGGTACTGCTGTGGGCCGTGCATTTCCTGGTGCTGCGCGGGATCAAGGAAGCGGCGTTCATCAACCTGGTGACCACCGTCGCCAAGATCGTGCCGCTGGTGCTGTTCGTGTTGATCGCAGTGTTCGCGTTCAAGCTGGACATCTTCACCGCAGACATCTGGGGCGTGAAAAACCCTGACCTGGGCAGTGTGATGAACCAGGTGCGCAACATGATGCTGGTCACCGTGTGGGTGTTCATCGGCATCGAAGGCGCAAGCATCTTCTCCTCCCGTGCGGAAAAACGCTCCGACGTGGGCAAGGCTACCGTGATTGGTTTTATCACCGTGTTGCTGTTCCTGATGCTGGTGAACGTACTGTCGCTGGGGATCATGACTCAGCCAGAACTGGCCAAGCTGCAGAACCCGTCGATGGCCGCCGTGCTGGAGCATGTGGTGGGCCACTGGGGCGCGGTGCTGATCAGCGTCGGCTTGATCATCTCGCTGCTCGGGGCGTTGCTGTCATGGGTGCTGCTGTGTGCGGAGATCATGTTCGCCGCTGCCAAGGACCACACCATGCCGGAGTTCCTGCGTAAGGAAAACGCCAACCACGTGCCGGTCAATGCCCTTTGGCTGACCAACGCGATGGTGCAGATTTTCCTGGTGATCACACTGTTTTCCGCCAGCACCTACCTGTCGCTGATCTACCTCGCCACCTCGATGATCCTGGTGCCTTACCTGTGGTCGGCGGCCTACGCCCTGCTGCTGGCGGTGCGTGGCGAAACCTACGAAAACGCCCTGGCCGAACGCAAGAAAGACCTGTTCATTGGCGCGGTCGCCCTGATCTACGCGATCTGGCTGCTCTACGCCGGCGGCACCAAATACCTGCTGCTCTCCGCCCTGCTCTACGCCCCCGGCGCGATCCTGTTCGCCAAGGCCAAGCGTGAACTGGGCAAACCGATTTTCACCCTCGTCGAGAAGCTGATTTTCGCCGCAGTGGTCATTGGCGCCCTGGTGGCGGCGTATGGGCTCTACGACGGCTTTTTGACCTTGTAGCTTTTTACCCAAAGAAACTGTTGTTCCTTGGAGGATCTGTAATGACCACGGAAAAAGTAAAGTACGGCGTACATTCCGAAGCCGGCAAACTGCGCAAAGTCATGGTGTGCTCCCCAGGCTTGGCCCATCAACGACTGACGCCCAACAACTGCGATGAACTGCTGTTCGATGACGTGTTGTGGGTGGCCCAGGCCAAGCGCGACCATTTCGACTTCGTGACCAAGATGCGCGAGCGGGACATTGATGTGCTGGAAATGCACAACCTGCTGACCGACATCGTTGCCAACCCTGAAGCGCTCGACTGGATCCTGGCGCGCAAGATCACCTCCAACACGGTCGGCCTGGGCCTGGTCGATGAAGTCAGCTCGTGGCTGCGCAGTCTGGAGCCGCGCAAGATCGCTGAGTTCCTGATCGGCGGCGTATCGGCGGATGACCTGCCGAGCAGCTTTGGTGGCAAGACCATCGAGATGTTCCGCGACTTCCTCGGCCACGCCAGTTTCATCCTGCCCCCGCTGCCCAACACTCAGTTCACCCGTGACACCACCTGCTGGATCTACGGCGGCGTGACGCTGAACCCGATGTACTGGCCGGCGCGACGCCAGGAAACCCTGTTGGCCAGCGCCATCTATAAATTCCACCCTGAGTTCACCCACGCGGACTTCCAGATCTGGTACGGCGACCCCGACCAGGAACACGGTGCCGCCACGCTGGAAGGCGGCGACGTGATGCCCATTGGTAACGGCGTGGTCTTGATCGGTATGGGCGAACGCTCGTCCCACCAAGCCATCGGCCAATTGGCGCGCAACTTGTTCAAAAACAAAGCCGTGGAACGCGTGATCGTTGCCGGACTGCCGAAATCCCGCGCGGCGATGCACCTGGATACCGTGTTCAGCTTCTGCGACCGCGACCTGGTCACCATCTTCCCCGAAGTGGTCAACCAAATCGTCCCCTTCACCCTGCGCCCTGACGAAAGCAAGCCGCACGGTATCGATATCCAACGCGAGAAAACCAACTTCCTTGAGACCGTAGCCGCAGCGCTCAACCTCAAGGCCCTGCGTGTGGTTGAAACCGGTGGCAACAGCTTCGCCGCCGAACGCGAGCAGTGGGACGACGGCAACAACGTAGTCGCCGTGGAGCCTGGCGTGGTGATCGGTTACGACCGCAACACCTACACCAACACCTTGCTGCGCAAGGCCGGTGTGGAAGTCATCACCATCAGCGCCGGTGAACTCGGCCGCGGCCGTGGCGGCGGCCACTGCATGACCTGCCCGATCATCCGCGACCCAATCGACTATTAAGGAGATCCATCATGGCTTTCAACATGCGCAACCGCAGCCTGCTCTCGCTGATGCACCACACCACCCGCGAGCTCAACTACCTGCTGGACCTGTCCCGAGACCTCAAACGCGCCAAATACACCGGCACCGAGCGTGCGCACCTGAAAGGCAAGAACATCGCGCTGATCTTCGAAAAAACCTCGACCCGCACCCGTTGCGCTTTCGAAGTCGCAGCCCATGACCAGGGTGCCCACGTCACCTATATCGATCCGGTTTCATCGCAGATCGGCCACAAAGAAAGCATGAAAGACACCGCCCGGGTGCTCGGGCGCATGTTCGATGCCATTGAGTACCGTGGCTTCGAGCAGGAAATCGTCGAAGAGCTGGCCAAATTCGCCGGCGTGCCGGTGTTCAACGGACTCACCGCCGAATTCCACCCGACGCAAATGATCGCCGACACCCTGACCATGCGCGAACACAGCGACAAGCCGTTGCATGACATCAGCTACGCCTACCTCGGCGATGCCCGTTACAACATGGGCAACTCGCTGCTGATGATCGGCGCCAAGCTGGGCATGGACGTGCGCATCGGTGCGCCGAAAGCCCTGTGGCCGCACGAAGATTTCATCAAGCAATGCCAGGCGTTCGCCGAAGAAAGCGGCGCACGCATCACCATCACCGAAGACCCGAAAGAAGCCGTGAAAGGCGTGGACTTCATCCACACCGATATCTGGGTGTCGATGGGTGAGCCGGTGGAAGCGTGGGACGAGCGCATCGAGCAACTGCTGCCCTACCAAGTCAACGCCAAGATGATGAAAGCCTCGGGCAACCCACGCGTGAAGTTCATGCACTGCCTGCCGGCGTTCCACAACAGCGAAACCAAGGTCGGCAAGGACATCGCCGCGCGCTATCCGAACCTGGCCAATGGCGTGGAAGTGACTGAAGAGGTGTTTGAATCGCCGGCCAACATTGCGTTTGAGCAGGCGGAGAACCGCATGCATACCATCAAGGCGATTCTGGTGTCGGCGTTGGCGGATATCTAACCCTTAAGTTGGCAATGAGGACAAATGTGGGAGCCGGGCTTGCCCGCGATGCAGGCACCTCGGTCTATCAAGCAGACCGCGGTGATGCTATCGCAGGCAAGCCAGCTCCCACATTGACCGCGTTCCTTCATCAGAACTTTCAGAAGGACACTTTGTATGCGCATCGTCGTAGCCCTGGGCGGCAACGCCCTGCTCCGCCGTGGTGAACCCATGACGGCGGACAACCAACGCGCCAATATTCGCATCGCCACCGAGCAGATCGCCAAGATCCATACCGGCAACGAGCTGGTGATCGCCCACGGCAATGGCCCGCAAGTCGGCCTGCTGTCATTGCAGGCGGCGGCCTACACCCAGGTTTCGCCCTACCCGCTGGACGTGCTCGGCGCCGAGACCGAAGGCATGATCGGCTACATCATCGAGCAGGAGCTGGGCAATCTATTGGACTTCGAAGTGCCGTTCGCCACCTTGCTCACCCAGGTGGAAGTCGACGCCAAGGACCCAGCGTTCCAGAACCCGACCAAGCCCATCGGCCCGGTGTACTCCAAGGCCGAAGCGCAAAAGCTCGCCGCCGAAAAAGGCTGGGCAATTGCACCAGACGGCGATAAATACCGCCGTGTGGTCGCCAGCCCACGGCCGAAACGTATCTTTGAAATCCGCCCGATCAAGTGGCTACTGGAAAAAAGCGCCATCGTGATCTGCGCCGGAGGTGGCGGCATCCCGACAATGTACGGCGAAGACGGCAAGCTCCAAGGCATCGAAGCGGTGATCGACAAAGACCTCTGCTCATCCTTGCTGGCTGCGCAACTGGACGCCGATTTGCTGGTGATCGCCACCGATGTCAACGCCGCTTTCATCGACTACGGCAAGCCGACCCAAAAAGCCATCGGCCAGGCCCACCCTGACGAAATGGAAAAACTCGGCTTCGCCGCCGGTTCCATGGGGCCCAAGGTGCAAGCCGCCTGCGAGTTCGCCCGCCAGACTGGCAAAACCGCCGTCATCGGTTCACTCTCGGACATCGAAGCCATCGTCCAGGGCAGCGCCGGTACACGCATCAGCACGGCAAAACCTGGCATCACCTATCTGTGAAGTGGAGGAGAGACGCCTATGGCCACCTTTGAACCCGGTCACTTGCACGTTGAACGTCACGCGCTGAATGCCCAGGACTACAGCTACAACCTGTGCATCGAGTATGAAGTCAGCCAGGACCCCAAGGAAGGCAAGGGGATGCTGTTCACGCTGCATGGCTCGGTGCAGGGCAAGGACCTCAAGGAAGCGTTCTTCCTGCCCAAGGACCAGGCGTTCGACTTTGCGCGGCATGCGATGAATATTGCGCAGAAGTATGGAATGCCCAAGACCGCGGTGTTGAACGGCTCGATGCACAAGCAGTACGACTTGATGTTCGAGGATGTGCGGCATCAGCTGGATGTGAAGCCGGGTGATCCAGTCAAGCCCGAGCACCTGGAGTAACAACACCGCAAATCCCCTGTGGGAGCTGACTGGCTTGCTCCCACATTTTGATCTCCATCATCTCCAAGGCATACTGGCCACCCTCCGCACTCCAGAATCAAGATCCGCCCCATGCGTATCCACGTCAGCTTCATCGACCGCGTCGGCATCACCCAGGAAGTCCTGGCCTTGCTCGGTGGGCGTAATCTCAACCTGGATGCGGTGGAAATGGTGCCGCCCAATGTCTACATCGATGCGCCGACCCTGAGCGCTGAGGTGCTGGAAGCGCTGCGCGACGCCCTCTTCCGCGTGCACGGCGTACAGGCGGTCACGGTGGTGGATATCCTCCCCGGTCAACGCCGCCACCTGCAACTCGATGCCCTGCTGGCCGCCATGACCGACCCGGTGCTGGCCCTGGATAGCGCCGGCAAGATTCTGTTGGCCAACCCGGCACTGATCGCCCTGTATGGCCGCGAACCGGCCGGGGAAAGCATCAGCGAGCTGTTCAACGACCCGACGCTGCTGGACACGTTGCTGGAACACGGCTTTCGCCTGCCGCTGCGTGAGATCAGCGTCAACGGCCAGACCTTGCTGCTGGACGCCACGCCGATCACCGACGCCGGTGCCCTGCTCACCCTCTACCAACCCAACCGTATCGGCGAACAACTGTCGGCGCTGCACCACGACCATGCCGAAGGGTTTGATGCGCTGCTCGGCGAATCCCCCGTCATCCGCACGCTCAAGGCGCGCGCGCAGCGGGTGGCGGCATTGGATGCACCGCTATTGATTCAAGGCGAAACCGGCACCGGCAAGGAGCTGGTGGCACGTGCCTGCCACGCCATCAGCGCGCGTCACAGCGCGCCCTTTCTGGCATTGAACTGCGCGGCGCTGCCGGAAAACCTCGCCGAAAGTGAACTGTTCGGTTATGCACCGGGCGCCTTTACCGGCGCGCAACGCGGCGGCAAGCCGGGGCTGATGGAGTTGGCCAACCAGGGCACGGTGTTCCTGGATGAGATCGGTGAGATGTCGCCGTACCTGCAGGCCAAGCTGCTGCGTTTTCTCAATGACGGCAGCTTCCGTCGCGTCGGTGGCGACCGTGAAGTGAAGGTCAATGTGCGCATCCTCAGCGCCACCCACCGCGACCTGGAAAAGATGGTCAGCGAGGGCACCTTTCGCGAAGACTTGTTCTACCGCCTCAATGTGCTCAACGTCGAAGTACCGCCGCTGCGCGAACGCGGCCAGGACATCCTGCTGCTGGCGCGCTATTTCATGCAGCAGGCTTGTGCGCAGATCCAACGTCCGGTCTGCCGCCTGGCGCCCGGCACTTACCCGGCGCTGTTGGGCAACCGCTGGCCGGGCAATGTGCGCCAGTTGCAAAACGTGATCTTCCGAGCCGCCGCCATCTGTGAAAGCAGCCTGGTGGACATTGGCGACCTCGACATCGCCGGCACGTCAGTAGCGCGCCAGGGCGACGGTGAAGTCGACAGCCTGGAACAGGCCATGGAAGATTTCGAGCGCAGCCTGCTGGAAAAGCTCTACAGCAGCTACCCCTCGACGCGCCAACTGGCCAGCCGCTTGCAGACTTCCCACACGGCGATTGCCCATCGCCTGCGCAAGTACGGCATTCCCAACAAACCCTGACTGAACAAACGCAGTCTCAATGGGGGAGTTGGCTGGCCTGCGATAGCGGTGGGTCAGCCGGCCCATTTGGGTTTGATGGACCGCCATCGCAGGCCAGCCAGCGCCCACAGGACCGTATTGCAAAAGTTGGTCTGAGAACGACATCGGCTGTACTGAAAGCGCTACAGCGGAACGATATCGCTACAACCTTGTTTTTTGCGCGCCATGCAAGGCTTTGATCCGCATAGGCTTTTTTCTGCGCGTCGGAGTGTAGCGAAATCGCTACAGCCAAATGCCCTATCGTCATAACCATTTTTTATTAAACCCTTGATTTAAAAGGCTTTAACAAGCTTGGCCGCGATATTGCTAAGTAACTCCCCATTATTCCAATCCCGTCCACCAGACGAATCTGGCCCCGAGGAGTTTCCATGAGCGAGTTGCGTTTCACTGAAGATCACGAATGGCTGCGCGCCGAAGCTGACGGCAGCGTCACCGTGGGGATCACCGCTTTTGCGCAGAACGCGCTGGGTGATGTGGTTTTCGTGCAACTGCCGCAGTTGCAGGCTTACGACAAGGGCGCCGAAGCGTCTACCGTCGAGTCCGTAAAAGCCGCCAGCGGCGTGTACATGCCTTTGGACGGTGAAGTGCTCGAAGTGAACGAAAAACTCGATGGCAACCCGGAACTGGTCAACGAAGACCCGATGGGCGAAGGTTGGTTCTTCCGCTTTAAACCGGCCGACGCCGAGGCGGTAGCTAAACTGCTGGATCAGGACGCGTACGACCGCCTGATCAAAGCCAACGCTGAAGCCTGAGGAGCGCGCCATGACGATCAACTTGAGCACTGCCAACGAATTTATCGCCCGCCACATCGGCCCGCGTCAGGAAGACGAGCAGCACATGCTGGCCAGCCTGGGTTTCGACTCCCTGGAAGCCCTGAGCGCCAGCGTGATCCCGGAAAGCATCAAGGGCACCAGCGTGCTCGGCCTGGAAGACGGCCTGAGCGAAGCCGAGGCCCTGGCCAGGATCAAGGCCATCGCCGGCAAGAACCAATTGTTCAAAACCTACATCGGCCAGGGCTACTACAACTGCCACACGCCGTCGCCGATCCTGCGTAACCTGCTGGAAAATCCGGCCTGGTACACCGCCTACACGCCGTACCAGCCAGAGATTTCCCAAGGCCGCCTGGAAGCGTTGCTGAATTTCCAGACCCTGATCAGCGACCTCACCGGCCTGCCGATCGCCAACGCCTCCCTGCTCGACGAAGCCACCGCTGCCGCCGAGGCCATGACCTTCTGCAAACGCCTGAGCAAGAACAAGGGCAGCAATGCCTTCTTCGCCTCGATCCACAGCCACCCGCAAACCCTCGACGTGCTGCGCACCCGTGCCGAGCCGTTGGGTATCGATGTGGTCGTAGGCGATGAGCGCGAACTGAACGACGTCACCCCGTTTTTCGGCGCCCTGCTGCAATATCCAGCCAGCAACGGTGACGTGTTCGACTACCGCGAGCTCACCGAGCGCTTCCACGCCGCCAACGCACTGGTCGCGGTAGCCGCTGACCTGCTGGCCCTGACCCTGCTGACCCCACCGGGTGAATTCGGCGCCGACGTGGCCATCGGCAGCGCGCAACGCTTCGGCGTGCCGCTGGGCTTCGGTGGCCCGCACGCGGCGTACTTCTCCACCAAGGATGCGTTCAAGCGCGACATGCCGGGCCGCCTGGTAGGTGTGTCCGTCGACCGTTTCGGCAAGCCGGCCCTGCGCCTGGCGATGCAGACCCGCGAGCAGCATATCCGCCGCGAAAAGGCCACCAGCAACATCTGCACCGCCCAGGTGCTACTGGCCAACATCGCCAGCATGTACGCCGTGTACCACGGCCCCAAAGGCCTGACCCAGATCGCCCAGCGCGTGCACCAGTTGACCGCGATCCTGGCCAAGGGCTTGACCGCCCTGGGCCTGAAAGTCGAGCAAGCCAACTTCTTCGACACCATTACCCTCAACACCGGCGCCAACACCGCCGCCCTGCACGACAAGGCCCGTGCCCAGCGCATCAACCTGCGTGTGGTGGACGCTGAGCGTCTTGGCGTGTCGGTGGACGAAACCACCACCCAGGCGGATATCGAAACGCTGTGGAGCATCTTCGCCGACGGCAAGCCGCTGCCAGCCTTCACTGCCAACGTTGACAGCGCCCTACCGGCCGCACTGCTGCGCCAGTCGCCCGTCCTCAGCCACCCGGTGTTCAACCGTTATCACTCGGAAACCGAGCTGATGCGCTACCTGCGCAAGCTGGCCGACAAGGACCTGGCGCTGGACCGCACCATGATCCCGCTGGGCTCGTGCACCATGAAGCTCAACGCCGCCAGCGAAATGATCCCGGTGACCTGGGCCGAGTTCGGTGCCCTGCACCCCTTCGCCCCGGCCGAGCAAAGCACCGGTTACCTGGAGCTGACCTCCGACCTGGAAGCCATGCTCTGCGCGGCCACCGGTTACGATGCAATCTCCCTGCAGCCGAACGCCGGCTCCCAAGGCGAGTACGCGGGCCTGTTGGCCATCCGTGCGTACCACCAGAGCCGTGGCGATGAACGCCGCGACATCTGCCTGATCCCATCGTCGGCCCACGGCACCAACCCTGCCACCGCCAACATGGCTGGCATGCGCGTTGTCGTCACAGCCTGCGATGCGCGTGGCAACGTCGATATCGAAGACCTGCGCGCCAAGGCCATCGAGCACCGCGACCACCTCGCCGCGCTGATGATTACCTACCCGTCCACCCATGGTGTGTTCGAAGAAGGTATCCGCGAAATCTGCGGCATCATTCACGACAACGGCGGCCAGGTGTACATCGACGGCGCCAACATGAACGCCATGGTCGGCCTGTGCGCACCGGGCAAGTTCGGCGGCGACGTGTCCCACCTGAACCTGCACAAGACCTTCTGCATTCCCCACGGCGGTGGCGGCCCGGGCGTCGGCCCGATTGGCGTCAAGTCGCACCTCACGCCGTTCCTGCCAGGCCACGCAGCCATGGAACGCAAGGAAGGCGCGGTCTGCGCGGCGCCGTTCGGCAGCGCAAGCATTCTGCCGATCACCTGGATGTACATCAGCATGATGGGCGGCGCGGGCCTCAAGCGCGCTTCGCAACTGGCGATCCTGAATGCCAACTACATTTCCCGTCGTCTGGAGGAGCACTACCCCGTGCTCTACACCGGCAGCAACGGCCTGGTAGCGCATGAATGCATCCTAGACCTGCGCCCACTCAAAGACAGCAGCGGCATCAGCGTAGATGACGTGGCCAAGCGCCTGATCGACTTCGGCTTCCATGCGCCGACCATGTCGTTCCCGGTCGCGGGCACGTTGATGATCGAGCCGACCGAGAGCGAATCCAAGGAAGAACTGGACCGCTTCTGCGACGCCATGATCGCCATCCGCGAAGAAATCCGCGCCGTGGAAAACGGCACCCTGGACAAGGATGACAACCCGCTGAAGAACGCGCCGCACACCGCAGCCGAGCTGGTGGGCGAGTGGACACACCCGTATAGCCGTGAACAGGCTGTGTACCCGGTGGCTTCGTTGATCGAAGGCAAATACTGGCCGCCGGTTGGCCGGGTCGACAACGTGTTTGGCGATCGCAACCTAGTGTGTGCATGCCCGTCGATCGAGAGCTACGCATAACTGAGGCTGTGCTCGATTAGATGTGAAAGCTGGCTTGTGTGGGAGCTGGCTTGCCTGCGATAGCCTCACCTCGGTCTGCCAGATGGACCGAGGTGCCTGCATCGCGGGCAAGCCCGGCTCCCACACACACCTCTTCCACAGTTGAATCGAGTACCTCCCACACATAATAAGAAACCGGAGAACAACCATGTCCCTTAGCGTGTTCGACCTGTTCAAGATTGGCATCGGCCCCTCCAGTTCCCACACCGTCGGCCCGATGCGCGCCGCAGCCCGGTTTGTCGAGGGCTTGCGCCGTGACAACCTGCTGAGCGCCACCACCACCGTCAAGGTGGAACTCTATGGATCGCTGGGCGCCACCGGCAAAGGCCACGGCAGCGACAAGGCCGTGCTGCTCGGACTGGAAGGCGAACACCCGGACACCGTCAACACCGAAACCGTGGCGACGCGCCTGGCGCAGATGCGCAAGGACGGCTGCCTGAATTTGCTCGGCGAACACAGCATTGCGTTCAATGAGAAAGAACACTTGGCGATGATTCGCAAACCCCTCACCTACCACCCCAACGGCATGATCTTTCGTGCCTTTGACGCCGCCAACATCCAGATCCGCAGCCGCGAGTACTACTCGGTCGGTGGCGGGTTTGTGGTAGATGAGGACGCCGCAGGCGCTGACCGGATTGTCGAAGACGCCACGCCGCTGACCTTCCCCTTCAAACACGCCAAAGACCTGCTCGGTCATTGCACTACCTATGGGTTGTCCATCAGCCAGGTGATGCTGACCAATGAGAGTGCCTGGCGCCCCGAAGCGGAGACCCGCGCAGGCCTGTTGAAAATCTGGCAAGTGATGCAGGACTGCGTCGACGCGGGCTGCCGCAATGAGGGGATTTTGCCGGGTGGCTTGAAGGTCAAGCGGCGCGCTGCTGCGCTGCATCGCCAGCTGTGCAAGCACCCGGAATCGGCGCTGCGCGACCCGTTGTCGGTGCTGGATTGGGTCAACCTTTACGCCCTGGCAGTCAACGAAGAAAACGCCAACGGCGGGCGCGTAGTCACGGCGCCGACCAACGGCGCGGCCGGGATCGTGCCAGCCGTACTGCATTACTACATGCGCTTTATCCCCGGCGCGAACGAAGACGGCGTGGTGCGTTTTCTGCTCACCGCCGCTGCCATCGGCATTCTGTACAAGGAAAACGCCTCGATTTCCGGCGCCGAAGTCGGCTGCCAGGGTGAAGTAGGCGTGGCCTGTTCGATGGCGGCGGGCGCGCTGTGCGAAGTATTGGGTGGCAGCGTCTCCCAAGTGGAAAACGCCGCCGAGATCGGCATGGAACACAACCTCGGCCTGACCTGCGACCCGATTGGCGGGCTGGTGCAGGTGCCCTGCATCGAGCGCAATGCCATGGGTTCGGTCAAGGCGATCAATGCGGTGCGTATGGCCTTGCGCGGCGACGGCCAACATTTCGTCTCGCTGGATAAAGTCATCCGCACCATGCGCCAGACTGGCGCCGACATGAAAAGCAAATACAAGGAAACCGCCCGTGGCGGTTTGGCGGTCAACATTATCGAGTGCTGACGCCTAACGGCGCGCCAGCACGTTTTTCAGGAGCTGAATATGTCCACCGAAACCCTGTTGAAAACCCCACTGCACGCCCTGCACATTGAGCTGGGCGCGCGCATGGTGCCCTTCGCCGGCTACGACATGCCGGTGCAATACCCTCTGGGTGTGATGAAGGAACACCTGCACACCCGTGATCAAGCCGGGCTGTTCGACGTGTCCCACATGGGCCAGATCCGCCTCACCGGCGCCAATGCGGCCAAAGCCCTGGAAACCCTGGTGCCGGTCGACATCATCGACTTGCCGGTGGGCATGCAGCGCTACGCGATGTTCACCAATGACCAGGGCGGCATTCTCGACGACCTGATGGTGGCCAACCTGGGTAACGACGAGCTGTTCCTGGTGGTCAACGCCGCCTGCAAGGATCAGGATCTGGCGCACCTGCGCCAGCATATCGGCGACCAGTGCAGCATCGAACCGCTGTTCGAAGAGCGTGCATTGCTGGCCCTGCAGGGGCCGGCGGCGGTCAAGGTACTGGCACGCCTGGCACCGGAAGTCACCAAGATGACCTTCATGCAGTTCACCACCCTGCGCCTGCTGGGTGTGGACTGCTACGTCAGTCGTTCGGGCTACACCGGTGAGGACGGCTTTGAAATCTCCGTGCCGGCCGCCAACGCCGAAAGCCTGGCCCGCAGCCTGCTCGCTGAGACCGAAGTACAGGCCATCGGCCTGGGCGCCCGCGACTCGCTGCGCCTGGAAGCCGGCCTGTGCCTGTATGGCCACGACATGAACACCGACACCACACCCATCGAAGCCAGCCTGTTGTGGGCGATCTCCAAGGCCCGCCGCGCCGACGGCGCGCGTGCCGGTGGCTTCCCGGGCGCCGACAAGGTCTTCACCCAGCAGCAAGCCGGCGTAAGTCGTAAACGTGTTGGCCTGTTGCCACAGGAGCGCACGCCAGTGCGTGAAGGCGCGGAAATCGTTGACGAACACGGCACAGTGATTGGCAGGGTGTGCAGCGGTGGTTTCGGTCCGACGCTGGGTGGCCCGCTGGCTATGGGTTACCTGGACAGTGCATTCATCGCGCTGGATACCGAAGTGTCTGCGCTGGTGCGTGGGAAAAAAGTGCCACTGCGTGTAAGTAAAATGCCATTTGTGCCGCAACGTTACTACCGCGGTTGATTGACTGTTTCTATAAGTAACGCGGTTGCGCCAGCGTGCACTAATCTGTAACGCAACCGCCACAAAACAGTGCATCACCGATAGTCTTTATTAAGTGTTTAAACCCATAACAAGTGACCAACTCTATCGAATAAGTCGACGCCTCATTATTCGCCAAAGCGTCATAAAGCCCAGCAAACACGGGGCATTTGCCAGGACTTGTTTTTTATCTATTAGTTGGCGTAGAGTTTGCGCACTGTGTTTGCATGGGTCGCTTGGAACCTGGACCTGGGCAGTAGCTGAAGTAGTTGTGCTACAACCCGTTCGACGTCTCTTACTTTCCTGCAACCCAGCCCAGTGCTCTTTCATGTGAAAGAGGCTGTCATTAATTTTAGCGTCAAGGAAATAAGAAAATGTCTGAACGTCAGAGCGGTACCGTCAAGTGGTTTAACGACGAGAAAGGGTTTGGTTTTATCACGCCAGAAAGCGGTCAGGATCTGTTCGTGCATTTCCGCGCCATTCAGGGCAACGGCTTCAAGAGCCTGAAAGAAGGCCAGAAAGTGACGTTCGTTGCTGTGCAAGGCCAGAAAGGCATGCAGGCTGACGAAGTACAAGCAGAAGGCTGATCCCAACTGCGACAAAAAGCCCCTGATGCTGACATCAGGGGCTTTTTTATGTGCGATTGCTCGTAAAATGGCTTTTTCCATTAGAGAGCCCTGCCATGTCGAAACCCCTGCTGAGCCCCACAGGCGATTTCCCCGCCGTTGGCCTGGGCCGTCGCTTGGCAGCGATGTTCTACGACTTCCTGTTGTGCACCGCGCTGCTGATCGTTACTGCGTTCTTCTACAAGCTGATCTGGATCGCGTTTATGGGCGAAGCCAGGATGCGCACGCTCACCGAGTCCGGCGCACTGGATGGCGATCCGCTGCTGTCGACGATTCTGTTGTTTGTGCTGTTTGGTTTCTTCGCCAAGTTCTGGACCCATTCCGGGCAGACCCTGGGCATGCAGGTGTGGGGCGTGCGCGTGCAGAACGCCGACGGCTCGCGGATCAGCCTGTGGCAGGCGCTGTTGCGCTTTGTGGTGTCGATTGCGTCGTGGCTGTGCGTGGGGCTGGGGTTTATCTGGTCGCTGTTCGATAAGCAAAAGCGCAGCTGGCACGATATCTATTCGGATACGCAACTGGTGCGGGTTCCGAAGCAGAAGAAGTAATTGCAGACGACACACATCAACTGTGGGAGCTGGTTTGCCAGCTCCCACAGTTTGACAGTCTTCACAACGGGGTCAGGCGTTGCCGGCCAGCTTCAGGCGCGCAGCCTGGGTGAAGTCCAGCATGCGCTTGAGCGGGCGCACCGCATGCGGGATCACCGACGGCTCGACGAAGATCTCGTTGCTACCCTCACGCAGGCACTGCAGCGTGCGCTCCAGCGTGTTCATCGCCATCCACGGGCAGTGTGCGCAACTGCGGCACGCGGCGCCGTTGCCGGCGGTAGGCGCTTCGATAAAGACTTTGTCCGGGCACAGCTGCTGCATCTTGTAGAAGATGCCGCGGTCGGTGGCGACGATAAAGGTCTTGTTCGGCAAGCGTTGGGCAGCCGCGATCAGTTGGCTGGTTGAACCCACGGCGTCCGCCAGTTCAATCACCGCCGTCGGCGACTCCGGGTGCACCAGAATGGCTGCATCCGGGTACAGCGCCTTCATGTCTTCCAACTGCTTGGACTTGAACTCTTCGTGGACGATGCAGGCACCGTCCCACAACAGCATATCGGCACCGGTCTGGCGCTGGATGTAAGTACCCAGGTGCTTGTCCGGGCCCCAGATGATCGTCTCGCCGTTGTCCATCAGGCTTTCGACAATTTCCAGCGCACAGCTGGAGGTCACCACCCAATCCGCTCGGGCTTTGACCGCCGCCGACGTGTTGGCGTACACCACCACGGTGCGCTCGGGATGCTGATCACAGAACGCCGAAAACTCCTCCACCGGGCAACCCAGGTCCAGGGAACACGTGGCTTCCAGCGTCGGCATGAGAATGCGTTTTTCGGGCGTAAGGATTTTGGCGGTCTCGCCCATGAAGCGCACACCGGCGACCAGCACGGTCTTGGCCGGATGCGCGGCGCCGAAGCGGGCCATTTCCAGGGAGTCGGAGACACAGCCACCGGTTTCTTCGGCCAGGGCCTGGATCACCGGGTCACAATAGAAGTGGGCAACCAGGACGGCGTCTTGAGCTTTGAGCTCAGCAGCGATGGCGGTGCGCAGGCTCGCCTCTTCATCGGCGCTCAGGGCCTTGGGCTGCTTGGCGTCGAGATGGGCTTGGACCAGAAGGCGTTCAGAAATTTGCGTCATGTTCGCAAGACCTGCAGGCGCAGTAGCGCGAAAGTCGAGTGTACCACCGGCTCTGGAGCCCTTCGGGCGCCGCCGGACGAAGTGATTGTGTTCATCAAGCACGGGTAAAGGTGAAGCTCGGCAAGGCTACAGAATATCGAATGGATTCAAAAGCCTAATCTGGCATCTGCGGGCGCGTCTGTAGGGCAAAAAACGGGAAACCCCAGGGCGGGGCTGCCCGTTCTCGCAAGCGGTGTCAGCGCACCAGTGCAGATGGGTCTTCCTGCAACATCACCGAGGCATGCACGTCGGCCAGGGCATCTTTCAATGTGGACGCCTGCAGTGCATCTTTGGACTTCTTGCTTTCCTTGGCCGCGTATTCGAGAAGGACGAGGTAATCGCGCTTGACTGAGGCGTCTTTCGGCACAGTGGTGTCCTCCGTCAGCTTGCCCATCACATACTTCTGCGTACGAGTGTTCTGGCTGGCACTCTGCTCGACGGATGCGTTGACCAGCAGGCCGTCCTTGTAGGAGAGATTGGCCGAACTGCTGGCCTTGTCCTGCACTTGCACATAAAGATAGTTCTGCGACTCCAGGCTGCCATCCAGGGCCGGTGCCTTTCCACCCTTAAGGCCTTTATGGAAACTCGCGGAGAGGCTCGACTGCTGGTCCTGGCTGACGTTGCGGTCCAATGCGCTGCCGCCGCCGACGCGGGTCTTTTGCGACACTTGATAGGCAAAGCCGTCCACCTCGGACGGGCGCATCGGGTTGGGTGAGTCAGCGGCCTGCTTGATCGACGCCTTGAAATCAGCAAGGCCGGTCAGCAGTCCCTGGTCGGTCGGGTTGCGGATCAGCGCTTCCGGCAGGGAAATGGCCTGTGGATAATGGCTGTTCATGGCGCGGAACGCGTCCTTGAACATCGCCATCAACTCCGGCTTGGCGCTGCCGCGTTCCTGCGCACGATCAAACTGGGTGAGGTAGCTTTTCAGCGCATTGGCCTGCTGCTTGGCATCGCCCAGGATCGCGCTGTTTTTCAGGTCAACTGCCACGTTAAGTTCGCCCAGCGGGCCACTCATGCGTGTAGTACGGCTTTGACTGTCGGCGTGGAAGGCCAGGCTCAGGTCCTGACCGTCCAGGCCCTTTAGCGTGGCGTTGAGGTTCACCGAGGCCAGCAGCTTGGAATCAAACTGCGTCAGTTGGCTGAGGTCGAGCTTCGGCGGCGTCGCAGTCACCCCGTCTACGGCGGCCTGGAAGGCGCTGCCCAATTTGCCGACCGCCTCGAGCTCGTCATCGCTCAAGGTGCCGCCATCCACCGTGGCCTGCACACCCAGGCCATCGGCCTGGCTGGAGAGGCTGAAGGTCACGGTCTTGCCGCTGGCGGTCTGGATGCTGAGGCTCAGCAGATTATCGGCCTTGGTGTGCAGCAGACTCTGATCGATCTTGAGTTCGCCAGCGTTTTGCGCCCGATCCGCACTCGCGTACAAAACAGACTGGGAAACCCCCACCCCGCCCCCCTTGACGAATTGCGCAACCAGGCCGGTGCCGAGGCCACTGAAGCGGCTGGCTGTGGACAACGAGTTGAAGTTGGTATTTAGGGTTTTGCTGAGCGCATCCTGGCTTTCGCTCTCCCAGGCACGCACGGTCTCTTGACCCGGTAATTGCCCCCGGCGGGAATACGTGTCAGCAAGCGTATCGGAGACAACATTGCCCAGGCTGACGACCAGGGACGGTCGCTTTACGCTGACGTCCGTGCTTTGCGCCAGAGTGGCGCTCGGCGCTTCTGCCGGACGGGGAACAAGCGTAGTGGCGGAGGTGATAGGCGAAAGCATGGTCATGACGGTCCTTGTCCTGAGCTGTATAGCACTCAATCTACTCGCGGTTCGGATCGTTTGACAACAAACGGGGAGAAAAAGCCTTGCCCCTGTGACGCTTGCCGTCGAACAGATACAAAAATGCCCCAGGCTTCTTGTCCGCCTGGGGCTTTGGGTATGTTCAAACAGGCAAAAAAAAACCCGGAAATCCTCACTTGCGTGGGCCTTCCGGATTTTCTAAACCGCCAAATATGGTGGGTCGTGTGGGATTCGAACCTACGACCAATTGGTTAAAAGCCAACTGCTCTACCAACTGAGCTAACGACCCGCTGTGTGGTGGCGCGTATAATACTGATTTCTAAGGATTATTCAACACCTTATTTGAAATAAATCAGAAATAACGCGTTGGGTCAGCAATTCCGGCCGCTTGGAAGCCTTCTGCACGCAGTCGGCAGCTATCGCATTTCCCACAAGCACGGCCGTCATCGTCTGCCTGATAGCAGGAAACAGTCAGCGAATAATCAACGCCAAGCCCTACGCCAGCCTTGACGATATCGGCCTTGCTCAGGTTTTGCAGCGGCGCGAGGATGCGGAAGCCCTGCCCCTCTACACCGGCCTTTGTTGCCAGGTTGGCCATGCGCTCGAACGACTCAACGAACGCTGGGCGGCAGTCCGGGTAGCCGGAGTAATCCACCGCATTGACGCCGATAAAGATGTCACGGGCGCTGAGCACTTCTGCCCAGCCGAGGGCCAGGGACAGGAACACGGTGTTACGTGCAGGCACATAAGTCACCGGGATACCTTCGCTGGGCGCTTCCGGTACATCGATGCTGCTGTCGGTCAGCGCGGAGCCGCCGATGCCGTTGAGATTGAGGCCGATCACCTTGTGCTCTACCACGCCCATCTCACGAGCGACGCGGGCGGCGGCGTTCAGCTCGGCACGGTGGCGCTGGCCGTAGTCGAAGCTCATGGTGTAGCAGCTGTAGCCTTGCGCTTGTGCCATGGCAACCACTGTGGCGGAATCAAGGCCACCGGAAAGCAGGATTACCGCGCGCTTTTGATCCATTGTTTGTTCTGTCATATCAGCGTCCTGGCTCGTCGTTCCAAAGGTATTTATGCAACTGCAATTGCAGGCGGACCGGTAGATTGTCCGCCACGACCCAATCGGCAAGGTCACGCGCGTTCAGATCATGGTGGCTTGGCGAGAACAGCACCTCACCCGCGCGACGGTCCAGGCCATATTGAATCAGCTTGGAGTTTGCCCAGTCGTAATCGTCGCGGGAACAGATAACGAACTTGACCTGGTCGTTCGCCGTCAGCAGGTCGATGTTCTCGTAGCGGTTGCGATGTGCTTCCTTGGAGCCTGGAGTCTTGAGGTCGACCACGCGACTTACACGGGGGTCAACCGCAGAGATGTCCAGAGCGCCACTGGTCTCCAGCGACACTTCATAGCCGGCATCACACAGCTGCTTGAGCAAAGGGATGGCATTGGGCTGGGCCAGCGGCTCACCGCCGGTCACGCAGACGTAGCGCGGTTTATAACCGGCAACCTGCTCCAGGATGTCATTGAGGGTGCGCACCGTTCCGCCACTGAAGGCGTAGGCGCTGTCGCAGTATTGGCAACGCAAAGGGCAACCGGTCAGCCGCACGAATACTGTGGGCAGGCCGGCCGTTCGCGTTTCACCCTGCAATGAGTAAAAAACTTCGGTAATTCGTAATGTGTCTTGCATAGTCGCCACGGGCGTAACAGCTAAACAGGCTGTCCGCCTCCGTCAGGCACCTCAAGAGACCCCGCCAACGCGTAGACCCCAGGAAGCGTGTTTCATAAAAGGGCGTGGATTCTAACGAAGAAGCGGACAACGTGTCTACAAGCCTTGATTTTACTGGGCTTGAGCCGTTCGTCGGCCCATCGCTACACGGCAGGTGCCCCGGGCCTGTGCCCCCCATTTTGCAGCTCGTCGGATAGCAAAAAAAGCCACCGCCCATAAAGGGCAGCGGCTTGGTTTTAGTACGTGGTAACAGCGGACTTGCCGAAGTCACGTAGACGGCGCTCCGCAACAGTCATACCGCCGTTCTCCACGGTGCCGGTGAAGGCGTGGTCTACGGCACCCAGGCGAACGTCGATCTTCGATTGCAGTGCGGCCAGGGCTTTGCCATCAGCAGCCACAAGGGCAGTGTGCGGCAGCAGGCCCGATGCGTTCGATTGGACCGCCTCGCGGTAGACCACGACGCCATCAGCATTGGCACCCAGGACGACGGAGCCGAAGCGCAGCCCAGCTTCCTGCATGGACGCGCCTTCGATAGCGTCCGGGAAGTAGCTGTATAAAGCCATGGCGGCAGCCAGCTCAACGTCGCCCAGGTCCAGAGACAAGGCGTCGATCTTGGCAGCTTTGAGAACCATCAGACCACGGCCAGCAGCCATAACGGGCACGCCAGCTTGAGCCGATGCGTTCAGCTTCTCGCGAACGTGCAGGTCGATACCCAGCGCCGCCATGGTCTTGTTCGGAGCAGTGGCAGCCTCGGCCATCACGTCAGCGCCAACCACCTTTGCCACACTCAGGACGGAGGTGATGTCAGAGAACCATTCCGAGACCTTGGCCGACAGTGCCTCGGTGTTCGCGTTGGCGGCGCGGGTGTAGCGCGTCACGGTGTCGAGGTGCTGGTTACGATCTTGCTCAAAGGCGAAGAGGGTTGGCAGGTCCGCGAATGCAAAGCCACGGTTGCTCATGGTGGTCAGCACAGACACGAACTCATGCTCGACATCATCGCGGCTGGTCTTCTTGGCGTCAGCACGTTCATCAGATGTGAACAGCTCCGTCATCGTGGTGATGCCCTTGCGCAGCTCTTGCAGGTTGGCCGGGGCAGTCGGGTATTTAGTGGTCGGGACTTCGACCAGATTAAAGGGGACGGCAGCCTTTAGCGCATCGAACAATGCGATGGCGTTAGCGGATTTGCGGGCAACAGCGAATTTACGAGTCATGGAATTTCTCTCTATATAAGAAGGGATTGTTGGGGCCGGTTGGCTAAGGGACTTTGATGCCGCTGGAAGTGGGGACCACGTCCGTATCAGTGCGGAAGCTGAGGAAGCCGGAAGCCGGTGTGCTGTCTAGGGACTGCATTGAGGCACTTGTAGCTAGAGCGGCCAGTCGACCCAGCCGTGCGTCGTCAGTGGCCTTCGCTGCCTTCGCCTGCATGTCGGCATAGATGCGGTCGACGTTGAGCTGTGAGGTGCTGCGGTCGTCGATCACAAGCCGTACTCCGCCAACAGGTCTTCTTTGGTCGGGGCAGGCTTGGGGCGAGCGGCACGCTCAGCGGTCTTGGCATGAAAGCCAGCGACCAGTTCGGCAGTCTCTCTGTCTTTGTCGTCGTCATCGACGTGGCGCATTGTCTCCAGCAGTTTCAGCAATGAGACGTTGGCGGATACCTGGGCGGCATCGACCGGCACGTCATTCTCGGCACACCACTCCAGCTTCTTGCGGGACGCGGCCAGTGTCTCAGCTAGCAGCGCCAGCCCCTCAGCGTGGACATCCAGGGGCTTACGTTTACGGCGACGGCGGGTTGTCTCGGTATTTTGTTCAGTCATAACAATTTCTCAATTTCAGTAAGTTCGCGGATCGTCGCTGCCCAGGTAGCAGGGCATGCAACCTCGAAGCGGTTGATATGCGGCGCCCCAATCAACGGTGCGGCGGTGAGCCCGGCAGTCAGGAAATAATTCATTACCGTGTAGGTCTGAGCTGGCGCCCCAACGCGGATGCGCTTATGCACACTGCCGACAGTGACGGGGTCCCCAGCCGCTAACATCGACTGGATAACGTGCATGCAGCGGATGCGGTGAAGTGGTGGCCGTCCTCGTTGCTTAAACAGACCGATATGTTTTTCGTTACGTGAGTAGTGCTTCACGGATGATTCCTTCGTGCAGGGTTGGCTCTCCCGCGAGTGCAGGAAGGTCAAAGTTCATTCGGATAAGTGGCGCTAATTTAGGCCGGGAGTGCAGCGTCAACCAGCGCGCAGACGGCCCCGTGCCTTTCGTCCGTCAAGGCTCTGTATGGCTCTCTCGGCCCCGCTGTGTGCTCGGCGCAGGCCTAGGGTGGTGGCTTCCCTATAACGCCCGTTATCGCGTAGGGCGAGCCTCTGACCTGCGGCACCACCATCACCTCCATTAGCAAGGGCGACGGCAGCCCGGTACAGGGCTCCAGGCTCAGCATCTAGGGCGCGGCGTGGTTCGTGGTCATCGGTGCTGTGTTGCTCGGATGGTGGCAGCTCGCAGGCGTCCAGTAGTTCGTTGAGTGTCAGGTTCATGGGAGGTTTCTCCGGGCAGCGCGAAGCCGCCCTGCATGGCAAGTTGCGAAGGGTTTTATTAGGTTCGGCTCAGTAGCAAGTCGACGGTGTTGCTGTTCCGCTCGCAGCGAGCAACCACTGGGTCGCTGCTATAACCTGGGATAGCGATTGCTTTAATTTCGTTGACGACAGACAAGTACGGCATGTCCGGGAACTGGTCACGGTATGCGGCTGTGGCATCTTCCACAGCTTCATATACAGCCTGGGCAGCGGCGAGCATTGCGCGGTTACTTGCAACGGGATCGCTTGCATCCATCCAGCCAGGAATGAACAGTGCTACATCACCAGCGGCTTTGGCCTTGCGTCGTACATCGGCGCGAAGTTGGCGGTGTTGTTTCTCATCCATGTTCAAATTGAACTCCCCATCTACGCAAGTGAGACCGAACGCTGCGCCCAAGGTCTCTTTGTACTCGTGGTACTTGACGCCCAAGGGGCGGATGGCAAGCGCTAGGATTGCATCCACGGCTTGTACTCGGGTCATGGTCGGCTCCGTGTTGAATTCGGTCAGGTCGAACTCACTTGTAGTGGCGCTCATGTCGAGCGTGGTTGGTGGTCGCATCTTGCTCAGGTCGTTTACCCGGCGACGGGATAGGCCAAGCTGGGTGGCGATCTGCCGTTGGCTGTGCAGTGCCAGCAAGCCGTGAACTGCGATGAGGTCGTGTAACTGGTTCACCAAAGCCTGGATATGCGCAGGTAGGGTGGGAGCGGTCGTCGCCTGGGCGGTCGTCGCGTTGGTCATTATTTACTCACTTATGGGCGTGCCAGTACCGGGCCACCTTGGGCCAGCAGGTTGGCGAAGTGCCCGTATTCATTGGGTTGGGCCAATTGCCGCGCATATATATAGGGACTGGCCCATGCGTTTGATTGGCTGTTTCGGTTTGCGAGTGCAACGACTCAGCGGGAACGCTTGCGCAGGGCCTTCTCGATGTGGTCATCCAGCATCAGCTTGAGGGTGCGCTCAGCGGCTACAGCCTCTCGCTGCTCAGCAGGCCCCAGGGGAGGCAAGCCGACCATTGAGCGGTTGGTGCCCAACAGATAACTGGTGATGTGCTCAGCGTTCGGCACAGGCAGCCACACGAGGTGCGCTTCATAGTGCAGGTCAACCAATGCCCGGTGGACGCTGGTACGGTTCAACGTGGTGTTGTGTTTGAGGATCGCACCGATGGTTACTGGTCCTTGGTGTCGATGATTGAGCTGTTGTAACGCCAGGACGACCAGCGCCTTAGTGCGCGGAAATCTGCCCTTTAATGCGTGGTAACGGACTGGTTTGTACTGTCGGACGTACCGACTGCCGTCCGCCTGGACAGGCTGGATCGGGCTTGGGAATGCAAGGCGCATAGATCACCAAAGCTATTTTGGAGGGTAATGTGGCTGAATGCCAAAACACATACAGGCCGAGGCTTTCAGGGATGAATGGGGTGGGTCTGGCTTGCTTTCAGAACGCTCAAAAGAGCGCCACAGGGATGCACAGCGTGGGTGCTGGCGGGTGTAGCAGAAGGGTGGAATATGCGGCGGGTGCACACATTCAGCAGAAAGCTAGGCGGCACAGTGAAGCGGGATCAATTGCGGGTTGCCCTGATGAATGTCAGGTGCCAGTGGATACGCCGTGGAGACGTACCTTAATCCCATCTCTCCTACGTATGTGACAATTAAAAAGTAATACCGCAATATCATTTGCGGCTGCGAGTGCAATCGTGCTAGAAGATTCGCGTCTGTTGTTGTGACTGGTGGACTGCGTAAGACGGCAAAGCTTGGGTGACTTGGTCACGATGGTGGAGCTGCGTCAGGAAGCTTGAAGGCAAGACAGTCCCGTGTGGGTGGCTACGCTCTTGAATCCGTTCGCCTCCAACATAGCGCGGGAGGCATTGCACCTCCCCACCGGGCTTGATTATGCTGCGATGTTCCAGTGACGCTTGACGGTAGCCAAGCTGATGCCCAGGTCCGCAGCTACTGCCGACTGAGTCAATCCCTTCGCCTTGACCGCCTGTACGCTTGCCGTGGTGCCAGTAGCAACCGGACGGCCTAAGACTTTGCCTTCTGCCTTAGCGCGCTCCAGGCCCGCTTGGGTGCGTTCGATCAGTAGGTCCCGCTCAAACTCTGCCACTGCCGCCAGTACCTGCATGGTCATCTTGCCCGCTGGACTGGTCAGGTCTACCCCGCCGAGGGCTAAGCAATGCACACGGATACCCTGCGCTGCTAGGTAGTCCACGGTGCTGCGCACGTCCATAGCATTACGGCCCAGGCGGTCCAGCTTAGTGACGATCAGCACATCCCCGTCTTCCATCCGCTCCAGCAGCTTGGCGAAGCCCTTGCGATCTTTAGCGCAGGTGCTACCCGATACAGTCTCAGTAATCACACGCTTCGGCTCCACAGCGAAGCCATTAGCTTGGACTTCCAGCACTTGGTTATCGGTAGTCTGGTCAGTGGTGGACACTCGGGCGTAAAGGAAGATGCGATTCATGGTCAGGACTCAGGTGTCATCAAAGGTGGTGTCATGATGATTTGGTATCATCAAGTCGTCAAACGCATTAGTTGACACCTCATACCGTAGGCGACGAACGGTATCATCATACGGTCGATTGATGAGCCCTGCCTAGATAGCCTGCCGGTTCGCCTTCCTCATTCTCTACGCGGGATGCGCATGGTGCGCGCCACTGTAAGACGGCAATCCCCCCTGGCGATTGGTGCCACTGGCGTGCTACAGAGGGCCTACGGGGGAAAGGGACGTGATGGTATCGGAGAGACCCACACGCATGGATATGGCAAATTTTAGGCTGCGTATGCACTCGCAAACAGATGTAAGCCGAGAAGGATCAAGCAGAAGTATTAAGCGCTTTTGCTCGCGCCGCCTTTGCCCGCAACTTACCTCCGCCCCATATGGCAAGAGCAGACAACGCCAGCGTAATAGCGCCCGCGACAAAGTGCTTCTCTGGCCCAGGGACTGCGCCCATGGCGGCTGCGATAATCCGGGTAACTCCAGAGAATGCCCATACACAACCAAGAATCGTCAATATCCAGCCGAAGATGCACATTTAGCTTCCTTACCAAATCAATAGATTTCGAGATGGTAGCAGAACGTCAAAGCTCAGTCATGGCTACTCGCCATCGCACTCGACGCTATAGATTCAGGCGGACCTATCAACAGTTCACGCACCTTATCCAGCAATTCGCGCTGCGCAGTCAGGGGAGACTTGCCACCATAAATAGCCGTGATGCTCTGCCGTGACGTGTGCCCAAGGATCGCGCCCGCCTCGTCATCAGTAGCGCCAGCGTGGCGCATCAGGTCAGTGGCGGTATGCCGGACACCGTAAAGCGTGTACCCGGCTGGCAAACGACGCCCCATCAAATCGTGCAGCCTGCGCACCCGCTGCTCAGTTCGTTTCTCAGGATCAGCAGGCGCCCCCCGCTCAGCCAGCACCATGCGGAATAACTCAGCATCGTCATCATGTACAGGCAGATCGCGTCGGCTCGCCTCGGTCTTCCTACCCGACAGCCCAGCCAGAAACACCAATGCCTTGCCGCCCATGATGTCCTCACGCACCACCAAGGACGTGGAGCTTTCGCGCAGCAGTTCCGATGGACGCATGCCGTAACGGGCGAGCAACACCAACGCGGCAGCATCCACCTTCGGGGCGGTCTTTTGCATATCGGCAATACAATCGCGCAGGATTCCAAGCGGGATAGGCTGTCGGGCTTCCTTCCGGGCACCGGCACCTGAACGTATTGTCTTCGCCGTCGCGTCGAGCCGTGGCAACTTAATCCCCTCCCAGCCAGCCATGCAGCGGAGTACCGCAAGCAAGGCGTTCGTGCTGGTATTTAAGGAGGAAGCCTGTACGCCAGCGCCCAATCGTCGCTTGCCATAGGCCAGGATATTTTGCACCTGCTCGGCAGGTGTGGCAGGCCAGCGCAGCGCTTCACGACAAAGTGTCTGTACTTGCTGGGCACGGCGACGAGACGCATGTTCGCAATACAGGGTCAGCACCTTGGCGAACTCTGCACCAGTCACCTGTCCCGCTCGTGGGCGAGCCTCGACCACAACTGGCGCAGGCTGGGTTACAGGCTCGTCTGCGGGCTCTGGCGGCAGCACGGCAGCACTCGCCAAGGCAGGCAACTCACCGCGCTCCAGGACCTCTATATTGCGGTATACGGCCATCGCTTCGACAGGGGAATAATTAGCCGCGCCAGGGTGTTTACCATCAGCAATCGCTAACAACGCCTCCTTGCGCCAAGCCATCTCGGCAGCCCAGGTGGGCGTCAAGCGCTGCCCCCTGTCCAGAGCCTCAATTGCCGACCTCGTACCAGCGTCGATAACAGCCCGCAAGCGCTCTAGAATGGTGTCTGCGGTGACCTTTGACGACTGCCCAACAATGCCCTGGGAGGCCGCTACCGCAGCATCCTGCGCCGTCTCAGCCAGCGCATCAGCTACAGCCCTATCGAACTCCACTGATACCTGGCGAGCCAGTAACAAAGCCTCCCGGCGGTCACTCGTGCCTAGTGATTTGCGGAACTCCTTGCGCCCCACGATCAAAGCAACATCGACGGGGAATCGACGGCGGTATATGAATCGGCCATCGCGCTTCATGAGGTGGTCGGACATGCTGACTCCAGGGGGGGGGCACGTGCCCCGGTCATCTGCACCGGCAATCAGCCGCATAATCGGCGTGTGTGCCCCGGTGCGACCAGGGCTGAAAGGCCCGTAGAATGGGCACCAAGACCATCTCGCGCAAGCGGTTTGTGCCCCATCCGTCTAACGAAAAAACCCGCGCCAGGCGCGGGTTTCTTCTAAACGGGCGGCATTGCTTACAGGCGTTGCAGGTCCCGCTGGGCCAACTGGGCAGCTGAAGTACCCGGATATTGGGCGACGACCTGCTGCAGAATACCTTTGACCTTGTCGGTATGACCCAGGCGGCGTTCTACGTCAGCGAGTTTGTACAGCGAATCCGGCACCTTGGCGTGCTTGGGGTACAGCTGGCTGACCTTCGCAAATGCCTGGCCTGCACCCTGCACATCACCTTTGGCCAGGTTGACTTCGCCCAACCAGTATTGGGCGTTGCCCGCGTACTGGCTGTTCGGGTATTTGCGCAGGAAAGCGGTAAAAGCCTGGCTGGCCTTATCGAAATCTTTGGCCTTGATCAGGTCGAAGGCTGCATCGTAGTACAGCTTTTCCTTCGCTGGATCAACCGGTTCGCTGCTGACAGGGGCTTGGCTTGCAGCCCCCGCTGCGGCACCACCGGCAGCAGCGCTAGGCGCGCCACCGGCAGAAGAATTATCAGGAGTGGCGGCAGGTGAAACACCGGTTCCAATACGTCGATCAAGATCCTGGTAACGCTCCAGGCCTTCTTGCTTCAGCTGGTTCACTTGATTCTGCAGTACTTCAATGGTGCCTTGTTGCTGCGCCAATTGATCCTGCATGCGTTGCAGCTGGTTGAACAGTTCGCCCTGTGCCGAGGGAGCGGACGTAACCGCTCCCCCCGCATAGGCGCCGTTCGTACCATAACCCGCTGGTGGATAGCTGCTCCCGCTATTGTTATAGCCTGAGTTGCTATCTTCCACAGGAACCGCAGCCCACACCGCAAGCGGTGCGAGGCTGAGAGCCAATACAGTTAGAGCACGACGGCACGTTCGCATGACGAATTACTTACGCAGTTCGACGCGACGGTTTTGAGCCCAGGACTGCTCATCGTTACCGGTGGCAACTGGACGCTCTTTACCGTAGGAAACCAGTTCCAGTTGGCCTGGAGCAACACCTTGCAGTACCAGGTAGCGCTGAACGGCTTTCGCACGACGCTCGCCCAGTGCCATGTTGTACTCACGAGTACCACGGGCGTCAGTGTTACCTTCCAGAACAACGCGAGCGCCGTTAGCTTTCAGGTCCTTCGCGTGAACGTCCAGAGCGCGCATGGCCTCTGGTTTCAGGTCCGAACTGTCGTATTCGAAGTAGAAAGTGGTGATCGCGCGCAGAGCAGCTTCTTCGCTCAGGGAGCCGTCAACTGCACCAGTGTTAGCGCCGTAACCAGCGTTTGGATCAACAGCTGCGCCTTCACCGGCATTGTCACCGCCTTTAGACGAGCAACCAACAGCTACGGACAGAGCCAGAGCCAGAGCAGCAAACTTACCAAACTTCAGCATTTCCATCGTGAAACTCCTAATGAACCCCAGTGTGTTAAGTACTTCTTTTTGTAGCGCCGCGTCAGTTCAGGTAAGGGGACCAGGATGGTTCTCTGACTTCGCCTTGTGCGGTAGGAAGCGGGAGCCTTACGCGTCCATTAATGGACACGAGCATCAAGACTCCCCGGCCCTGCTGGCGGGTGGCGTAGATTACCATGGTGCCGTTGGGCGCAACAGTGGCTGACTCATCAAGGTTGGTATCTGTGAGGATTTTTACGGTTCCGCGCTGCAAATCCTGGGCCGCAACCCGGAAATTAGTGAAACCATCCTGACGGTGAATCATCACCAGCGTCTTTTCATCGGCCGAAAGCTTAGGGTTGGCGTTGTAGTTACCAATAAAGGTCACACGTTCCGCACCGCCGCCATTCACGTTTGCCTTGTAGACCTGTGGCTTACCGCCACGATCAGAGGTGAAGTAAATGGTCGAACCATCCTTACCCCAGAACGGCTCGGTATTGATGCCAGGGCCATTGGTTACGCGGCTGAGCTGGCGCGAAGCCATGTTCATCACGTAGATATCCGGGTTGCCATCTTTGGACAGCACGAACGCCAGGCGCGAACCATCCGGCGACCACGCGGGTGCACCGTTGAGGCCTTCAAAGTTAGTGATCTGCTCACGACGGCCAGTATCAATGTGCTGCACGAAAATCCGTGGGCGGCGCTGCTCAAAAGACACATAGGCAATACGCTTGCCGTCCGGCGCAAAGCGCGGCGACAGGATTGGCTCACGCGATTGCAGCAGGGTCACTGCGCGTGCACCGTCGTAGTCCGAGCGCTGCAGCGTGTAGCGCGTGTTATCCACGGAAAAACGTTCAGCCGTTACATAAAGCAGACGCGTCGAGAACGCACCCTTGATGCCGGTGAGTTTTTCAAACGACTGGTCCGAGATGTAGTGGGCCATGTCCCGCAGTTGTTCGGTGGTGCCCGAAACGCTGCCGGTCAAGACCTGCTGCTCGGTCGCCACGTTGAACAAAGTGTAGGTGATTTGCAGGCGACCGCCGGCCGGCGTGATGTTGCCGACCATCAGGTATTGGGCGCCAACAGCCTTCCAGTCTCGGAACACAACTTCGCTGGCCTGGTTCGGCTGGCTGATCATGTTGCCCTTTGGAATCGGTGCGTAGTAGCCGGAGTTGCGCAGGTCGTCACCGACGATCTGGGCCATGTCGTCCGGCAGCACGCTGCCGCCCTGCCAGCCGAACGGTACTACCGCGATCGGGGTGGCCCGATCGCTACCGCTGGTGACCAGGATGTTCTTTTCATCCGCCGCCGCTATCCCTGCCATACAGCAAATAACGACAAGCATTCCTCGAAGAAGGTTTCTCACAAGGCTAGATCCTCAGGTGTGAATGTCATCTTGAATGATCGATAGGGAGCGAAGTCGCTTGGTTTCATTCCCTGCATCTCGGTCAACCGGCCAATATTCTTGACCGCGGCAACCGCCGAACTGTCGAACGAACCGTCACCACTGGACTTGGCCACGCTGACCGAAGTCACCGTACCGTCCGGCAACATGCCGATCTGCAGCACTACTGTCATGCCTTTACGCGCCGAAGGTGGACGTGTCCAGCCTTCTGCTGCCCGCGCCCGAATCAGGTCGTCGAAACTGCCCGCGACATCATCGCCTTGCTCATCGGCCAAGGCTTGCTGACGCTGAGGCGTGTCGGAAAGCAAATCAGCCAAGGCCTGGGCCTTTTTCTCTTCGGCGGATTTACGCGCTGCTTCCTGGGCCTTTTTCTTGGTGGCGTCGGCGGCAGCTTTCTTCTTCGCGTCGTCGGCGATTTTCTTCTTCGCCTGGTCTGCTTCAGCTTTTTTCTTGGCGTCTTCGGCGGCTTTTTTCTTCGCGTCTTCGACTATTTTCTTCTTGGCGTCTTCAGCGGCCTTTTTCTTGGCCTCTTCTTCAGCAGCTTTCTTGGCTTCTTCTTCAGATTTCTTCTTGGCTATATCAGCCAATTGTTTCTCTTCAGCCTTTTTAGCTTCGGCAGCTTTCTCGGACTTCTTGGCTTCATCCGCCTTTTTCGCCTCGTCAGCTTTCTTGGCTTCGTCAGCCTTTTTCGATTCCTCGGCCTTTTGAGCCGCCTCTTCTTTCTTTTGTTCCGCAGCAGCCTTCACCGCTTCCTGCTCGACCTTCTTCTGCTCCATCTGTTCGACTTCAGTCTGGCGCGCAGCCGACTTCTGGGCCTCACCCGCAATCTTCTGATTGGTCTGGGTGGTGGCCTGACTTTTCGATTTCAGCTGATACAGGGTCGCCTGCACGATAGGCTTGGCTGGCGGCAGGTCCGGGGTCATGGCAAAGCTGACGAACAGCATGCCAAACACCAGGACGTGCAGGGCAATTGCCCAGACGCTAGGCCAGAAGAAGCTTTCCGAGGCGGACGGCTCTCGCTGTTGCTGCATCAGGGCGCCTCGGTAATCAAGCCAACGTTACCGACGCCGGCCTTCTGCAGCCCGCCCATGGCGCCCATGACGGAGCCGTAGTCGACCGACTTGTCACCGCGAATGAAGACCTGGGTGTGCTTGCCGCCTTCGTTGCCGGAGCGAATGATCTTGGTCACAGCGTCAGTCATCGCTGGCAAGGTGAGGGCCTTGTCCTGCTGCTTCTGGGTGTCGACTTCGCTGCCAAGGTTCCAGTAATAGGTCTTGTCAGCCTTGATCGAAATGGTCAGGACCTGAGTGTTGTTGTCTTGCGGCAAGGCTTCACTGGAAACCTTGGGCAGATCAACCTTCACGCCCTGGTTGAGCATCGGCGCGGTCACCATGAAGATAACCAGCAGCACCAGCATCACGTCGATGTAAGGCACTACGTTCATCTCGGCGACCGGCTTGCGCTTTTTGCGAGCTCGAGCGATTAAAGCCATTGGGAATTACCTGCTTATTCTTCGCTGGTGTGCACTTTACGGTGCAGGATCGCCTGGAACTCATCGGCGAAGGTGTAGTAACGGCCAATCAACGTTTCGCTGGTAGCGGCGAAACGGTTGTAGGCGATTACTGCCGGGATCGCAGCGAACAGGCCGATCGCGGTGGCGACCAGGGCTTCAGCGATACCCGGGGCAACGGTGGCCAGGGTCGCTTGCTGGGCCTGGGCCAGGCCGCGGAAGGAGTTCATGATCCCCCACACGGTACCGAACAGGCCGATGTATGGGCTCACGGAACCGACGGTGGCGAGGAACGGCAAGCTCTGCTCAAGCTTCTCTTCTTCACGGGAAATGGCGACGCGCATGGCGCGGGCCACACCCTCCATGACCGCTTCCGGGTCCACGCCTGGCTGCTGGCGCAGACGGGAAAATTCCTTGAAGCCCGCGCGGAAGATCTGCTCGACGCCCGAATCCGGGTCCGGGTTGCTACCGGCCTGGCGGTACAGCTTGGACAGATCGATACCCGACCAGAAGCGCTCTTCAAAGCTCTCCAGGGCACGTCGACCGGCACGCAGCAGGTTGCTGCGCTGAAAAATCATGACCCAAGAGGTAACCGATGCGGCTACCAGGGTCAGCATCACCAGTTGAACCACAACACTGGCATTACTGACCAGGCTCCACATGGAGGAATGGTCGACGACGGTAGGTTCCACGCTAAATCTCCTGCTTTGATTGTTTACCCGCGCCGCTTACGCCGGCAAAGGCCGCACGTAGAGCTTCGGGAATGGCCCGGGGTTTCAAACTATTGGTGCGCACACAGGCCACCAGGAACTGCCCCTCACAGAGCAGCGTTGCATCCGTTGCCCGCCTGACCTGCTGTTTGAAACGCAGGCTGACACGGTTCAATTCGATTACTTCAGCGCTTACCAGCAATTCATCGTCCAGCCGCGCCGGCGCGTGATAGCGCGCCTCGCTGGAATGCACGACGAATAACAGGTCCTCCCCTGCCAGCTGGGATTGGGCAAAGCCCAGCTCCCGTAGCCGCTCGGTTCGAGCCCGCTCCATGAACTTGAGGTAATTGACGTAATACACGATGCCGCCCGCATCGGTGTCCTCGTAATAAACGCGACAGCGATGAGCGAACGACTGATCCCCGTTTTGCGCGCGCATACTCTAGTGCTTACTCCTCAGGTTGCCAATCCGGCCAGGCAACTGTTTTTTCATTCTCTGAAACATATCCAGTGACTGAAAGACGACGCCAGCCACTAGGACAGCACAAACATCGAATAAATCGACTTTCGTGAAGCTTTTAATCGTCCACTGCATCGAGGAATTCGTCTACCACGGGCATCTCACCCAATCGTGACGGAATGTTTAATCCGAAGTGCAGGTAGGCATGGCGCGTCACGACGCGCCCCCTCGGAGTGCGCATGATATAACCCTGTTGGATCAGGTACGGCTCCAGCACATCCTCAATGGTATGGCGCTCCTCGCTGATCGCCGCCGCCAGGCTGTCGACGCCCACCGGCCCCCCGTCGAACTTCTCGATCATGGTCAAGAGTAGACGTCGATCCTGGTGATCAAAGCCGTGTTCATCCACATCCAGCAGGTTCAAGGCCAGGTCGGCCACGGGCTTGGTGATATGGCCCTTGGCCCGCACTTCGGCAAAATCCCTCACGCGACGCAGCAAGCGGTTGGCAATCCGTGGCGTACCACGGGCGCGACGGGCGATTTCAAACGCGCCTTCCGGGTCAAGCGGCAAGCCAAGAATGCCTGCCGAACGGCTGACGATGGTCGCCAAGTCTGCGGTGCTATAGAACTCTAGACGTTGAACAATGCCAAAACGGTCTCGCAGCGGGTTGGTCAACATGCCGGCGCGGGTGGTGGCGCCGACCAGCGTGAAAGGTGGCAGGTCGAGCTTGATCGAGCGCGCCGCAGGGCCTTCGCCGATCATGATATCGAGCTGGAAGTCTTCCATCGCGGGATACAGCACTTCCTCGACAATCGGCGAGAGTCGGTGGATCTCGTCGATAAACAGCACATCGTGCGGCTCAAGGTTGGTCAGCAATGCTGCCAGGTCGCCCGGACGCTCCAGCACCGGGCCGGAGGTCGACTTGATCGACACGCCCATTTCCTGGGCAATGATGTTGGCCAGGGTGGTCTTGCCCAGACCCGGCGGGCCGAAGATCAGCGTGTGATCCAGGGATTCACTGCGTCCGCGCGCGGCCTGGATAAACAATTCCATCTGCTCGCGCACGGTAGGCTGGCCAATATAGTCCGCCAGGCTCAGTGGACGGATGGCGCGGTCCTGGATTTCTTCACGGTCGCGCGGGCCGGTGCCCGCGATCAGACGATCAGCTTCAATCACTTAAATCATTCCCTTCAGGGCACGGCGGATCATGTCTTCACTGCTCAGGTTCTTGTCCTTGATGGCCGATACGGCCTTGCTGGCTTCCTGCGGCTTGTAGCCCAGGGAGATCAGCGCACTGACCGCATCACTTTCGGCGCTGGCGACCTGCCCCGCCGGCATATCCGGCTGGTTCGGCACCAGCGCAAACATGCTCGGCACGACTTCCCAGGCCTTGAAGCGGTCCTTGAGTTCCACCAGCAGGCGCTCGGCGGTCTTTTTGCCGACGCCGGGCACCTTGGTCAACGCAGAGGTATCCTGGGCCGAAACAGCTCGCACCAGTTCATCCACTTCCAGGCTCGACATCAAGGCCAGGGCCAGTTTCGGCCCCACACCATTGAGGCGGATCAGCTCGCGGAAGAAGTCACGGTCGCGCTTGCCAATGAAACCATAGAGCAGTTGTGCGTCTTCGCGCACCACCAAATGAGTGTGCAGTGTTATCGGCTCACCGACCGACGGCAGGCGATACAAGGTGGTCATGGGCACTTCCAGCTCATACCCCAACCCATTTACATCCAGAATCAGGTGCGGCGGCTGTTTCTCAGCCAGGGTGCCGCGCAAGCGTCCAATCACGGTTCGTTCCTTAAAGCTTGGGGTCAGATCAAGGCCTGACCGGAAATAACGATTGCGCTGATGCTATCAGAGACGCAGGCGCCCGCCACGACTGCGTGCCGTACCGAGGCCGTGCGGTAGGAGACTGGATCGGGTGTGCGCATGGCAAATGGCGATGGCCAGGGCGTCGGAGGCGTCAATCTGCGGCTTGGCGGTGAGTTTGAGCATGTGCATGACCATCATCTGCACCTGTTCCTTGTTGGCCCCACCGGTGCCGACCACGGCCTGCTTGACCTGCGTCGCGGTGTACTCGGCAATCTCCATGCCCTCCTCCGCGCCGGCCACGATGGCCGCGCCACGGGCCTGGCCAAGCTTAAGGGCTGAGTCGGCGTTCTTTGCCATGAACACCTTCTCGATGCCCATGGTCACCGGCCCGTACGTCTGGATCACCTCACGCACGCCGCGATAGACAATCTGCAGGCGCTCGGCCAACTCGCCCGCGCCGGTACGGATGCAACCCGAGGCGACATAGATGCAGCCGCGCGGGGTGTGTTGCACCACGCCAAAACCGGTGATGCGCGAACCGGGGTCGATACCTAGGATTAAAGTCATAGCGCCTGCAGGCTGGGTAAAACAATTTTCGATACAGAGGAGATCCAATGTGGGAGCGGGCTTGCTCGCTCCCACATTTTGATCTACGTCACCCATCAGCCTAGCTGTGCGGCAACTTCTTCCGGGATATCGGCGTTCGAATACACATTCTGCACATCATCCAGGTCTTCGAGCATGTCCAGCATCTTCAGCACTTTCTGCGCACCGTCCAGATCCAGCTCGGCGCTGGTGGTCGGCAGCATCACGATTTCCGCGTCAGTGCCTTTGAAACCAGCGGCTTCCAACGCATTGCGCACGGCATAGAACCCGGCAAACGAGGTGAACACGTCGATGGAGCCATCGTCGTTGGTCACCACGTCGTCGGCATCCGCCTCCATCGCGGCTTCGATCAGTGCATCTTCATCCACACCCGGTGCAAAGGAAATCTGCCCCTTGCGCTCGAACAAGTAGGCCACCGAACCGTCAGTACCGAGGTTGCCGCCGCACTTGCTGAACGCATGGCGCACAGCCGCTGCGGTGCGGTTGCGGTTGTCGGTCATACACTCGACCATCACCGCCACCCCGCCCGGGCCATAGCCTTCGTAGCTCAGCTCGACCATGTCGTCGGTATCGGCGGCACCGGCGCCACGGGCCACGGCGCGGTCGATGATATCGCGGCTCATGTTCGCACCCAGGGCCTTGTCCAGCGCCAGGCGCAGACGCGGGTTGGAGCCAGGGTCACCACCGCCTTGGCGGGCAGCGACGGTCAGCTCGCGGATCCACTTGGTGAAGATCTTGCCTTTCTTGGCATCTTGACGCTCTTTGCGGTGCTTGATGTTCGCCCACTTGGAATGGCCAGCCATAACACAACTCCGAAATTCTGTAGAAACCTTAACAATCCCACCCCAGGTGGGACTTCCCTCTTTAAAGCACAGCCCTTGTAACGCAAAGGCGCATCCGAAGATGCGCCTTTTTAGACTGCGTAAACCTCAGTGCGCTTTCACGCTGCGGCCTTACTCAGCTTTCGGCGTCTCACGCAGACGAATGTGCAGTTCGCGCAATGCCTTGGCATCCACCACACCTGGAGCCTGGGTCATGACGTCCGCAGCACTCTGGGTTTTCGGGAAGGCGATCACTTCACGGATCGACTGGGCGCCGGTCATCAGCATCACCAGGCGGTCCAGGCCGAAGGCCAGGCCACCGTGGGGCGGTGCACCGTATTTCAGGGCGTCGAGCAGGAAGCCGAATTTCTCTTCCTGTTCCGCTTCATTGATACCCAGCAGACGGAAGACCGACTGTTGCATCTCTTTGCGGTGGATACGGATGGAGCCGCCACCCAGCTCAGTACCGTTCAACACCATGTCGTAGGCACGGGACAGAGCGCCAGCCGGATTGGCTTCCAGCTCTGCCGGCGTGCACTTCGGCGCGGTGAACGGGTGGTGCAAGGCGCTGAAGCTGCCGTCGTCGTTCTCTTCGAACATCGGGAAGTCAACAACCCACATCGGTGCCCACTTACAGGTCAGCAGGTCGAGGTCGTTGCCCAGCTTGATGCGCAGTGCGCCCAGCGCTTCGCTGACGATCTTGGATTTGTCGGCGCCGAAGAACACGATGTCGCCATCGACCGCACCGACGCGATCGAGGATCGCGTTCAGGTTGTCCAGCGGGATGTTCTTGACGATCGGCGATTGCAGACCCTCAACGCCATTGGCGCGCTCGTTGACCTTGATGTATGCCAGGCCCTTGGCACCGTAGATGCCGACGAACTTGGTGTAATCGTCGATCTGCTTGCGCGGCATGCTCGCGCCGCCAGGCACGCGCAGGGCGGCGATGCGGCATTTAGGATCGTTGGCCGGGCCGCTGAACACCTTGAAGTCGACCTCCTTGAGCTGGTCGGCCACGTCCACCAGTTCCAGCGGGTTACGCAGGTCTGGCTTATCGGAACCGTAGCGGCGCATGGCTTCTTCGAAGGTCATGTGCGGGAATTCGCCGAACTCCAAGTCCAGCACTTCCTTGAACAGGTTGCGGATCATTTGCTCGGTGAGGTCCATGATCTCTTTTTCATCGAGGAAACTGGTCTCGATGTCGATCTGGGTGAATTCCGGCTGGCGGTCGGCGCGCAGGTCTTCGTCACGGAAGCACTTGGCGATCTGGTAGTAACGGTCGAAGCCGGCCACCATCAGCAGTTGCTTGAACAGCTGCGGCGATTGCGGCAAGGCGAAGAAGCTGCCGGCGTGGGTACGGCTAGGCACCAGGTAGTCACGCGCGCCTTCCGGGGTGGCCCGGGTCAGGATCGGCGTTTCAACGTCCAGGAAGCCGTTTTCGTCGAGGAAGCGGCGGATGCTGGTGGTCATGCGCGAACGCAGGCGCAGCTTCTCGGCCATTTCCGGACGACGCAGGTCCAGGAAGCGGTAGCGCAGGCGGGTTTCTTCGCCCACGTCGGAGTACTCGTTGAGTGGGAACGGCGGGGTTTCCGACTCGTTCAGCACTTCCAGCTCGTAGCCCAGCACTTCGATGCCGCCGGACGCCATGTTCTTGTTCACAGCGCCAGCGGGACGCAGGCGAACCTTGCCGGTGATCTTCACAACGTATTCGCTGCGCACGCGGTCGGCGGCGGCGAAGCTCTCGGCGCGATCCGGGTCGAACACCACTTGGGCCAGACCATCACGATCACGGATATCGAGGAAGATGACCCCGCCGTGGTCGCGGCGACGGTGAACCCATCCGCAAAGGGTGATTTCCTGACCTTCCAGGGTCTCGTTCAGTTGGCCGCAATAGTGGCTGCGCATCATGGTAGTGGTTTCACTTCTCGTAATTCGAAATTCGGTGGAGGCCCGCCTCGTCACCGTACATTAAAGCAAGGGACGGATAATGCAGGAGCCTGCGCGTAGAGTTCAACTCAGTCTGCTTTGTCGCCGCCGGCCAGGTTCTTCTTCGAGCCGGTCTTGAAGTCGGTCTCGTACCAGCCGCTGCCGCTCAAGCGGAAGCCCGGCATGGACAACATCTTCCTGAGCTCCGGAGCCTGGCAGGCAGGGCAATCGACCAACGGCGCGGCGCTTATCTTCTGAATGGCTTCCAACTGATGACCACAGGAAGCGCATTGATAGTCGTACATGGGCATGGAGATGTCTCGGCGATCAGATCGTTACTGCGCCACGCCTGCCCTGCGGGTTCGCAGCATGCGTAGCAAAGCGCGTGATTATATCTGGTAAATCGAGGCAGCGCAGCCGGCTTTCTGTCCTGAGCCTTACCCACCTCAGCTCATACATGGGCCGACCCCGGTGCCCGGTGACTACCCCGGTGAGTATGAAGGTTCAATACGCCCTTTCAAGACGTGAACCACGCACACCACCCTGACCAACCCACTGAAGTTCTTCACACCGCCATAACGCAAGTGCACTTCCCGATCGACGTAAGACAGCAACGCACTGACTGAACAGGCGTTGATCCTGGCTATTTCCGTGAGGATATTCCAATAGATCTGCTCCAGCCGCAGACAAGTGGAAAACCCGTTGAGCCTCACCGACCGGGACAATGGCTTGGCCAGCCCCATATCGAACCCTTTTGCAAAAGGGTCGACCTGTATCTTATGAAAACCACCGGTTTCCATCACTCCATTACCGACTCCACGTGACATACACCTGACACTCCATTGCCAAACAGCAGCCCACGGGATATCCCCTTGGGCAATGGCCCTATAAAACAGCAGCGAGCAGCGGGCAGCCAGAAGACGTGGGAGTTGATCGGCGTAGGACAACGCCAGGAAATGCGCGGAAACAAGCGAGCGGCGCCAGGACGGCGCCACTCAGGGTCGGCGTTTACTGATTTTCGAGCAGCGAACGCAGCATCCACGCGGTTTTCTCGTGAACCTGCATACGCTGGGTCAACAGGTCGGCCGTGGGCTCATCGCTGACCTTGTCGAGCAATGGGAAGATGCCGCGCGCTGTGCGAGTGACGGCTTCCTGACCGGCCACCAGTTGCTTGATCATCTCTTCGGCACTGGGTACGCCCTCTTCTTCCTTGATAGAAGAAAGACGGGCATAGATCGAATACGCACCCGGCGCCGGGAAACCCAGGGCGCGGATACGCTCGGCAATGGAGTCCACCGCCAGGGCCAACTCGTTGTACTGCTCTTCAAACATCAGGTGCAACGTACGGAACATGGGGCCCGTGACGTTCCAATGGAAGTTGTGGGTCTTCAGATACAGTACGTAGGTATCGGAAAGCAGTCGTGAAAGCCCATCGACGATGGATTTACGATCTTCTTCACTGATACCGATATCGATTGCCATGTTTATCCCCTTCAATTGACAAGCATTTATTGATCAGGTGCAGGACCACTCTAGCAAGAGTGCCGGTGATGCGCAGCCCGGAGCGGCAATTCGCCCCGGTGTAACCTGCCAAACGGCGCAGCCGCAGCCGTCGAGCCATGTGGGAAATATCTCTACCAGCCGTGTGAAGGGCCTGTACGTGTCTAGGACAAGCGTTTGACGCAGAAATGCCGTCCTCCTTGCAACACCCCGAAATGCTTGATTTGAGTAGCCACAGCCTTTGCTGTTAAATAGACGGCGTGTCGTCGCCGTTACTTTCTGCGGCAGCGACATAGGCTGATACCCGCGCACGTGCCCAACGCCTCCCATTGTTCAGAAGCGAACCGTGCCAGTCAGCTCTTCCTCGTGATCCGTCTTAACGTGAGTTAATCAAAATGTTGAAAATCGTCCACCTGCTAACGGGCGTTGCAGCTTTGCTGCTGTCCTTTATACCGAGCTTGCAACAGGGAAGCCCTCCCTACCTGGAACAACACGACGCTCTGTACCTGGCCTTGTTCGGCCTTCTTAACCTGACGCTGGCACCCGTGATCCCTTACTGGAACAAAGGCACACGTCATCAACTGCAAAACCTGGTCAGCGCGCTGCTGGTGCTGACCGTTGTCGTACAAACCCTCACCCTCCTGGCCCCCATGCCAGAAGTCGGCGGCCACCCGGCCATCCTGCTCAGCCTGGTGATTGCTGTGGTCGCCATCGTTCTTCACTTGGCCATCAGCTTCTACCGTTCGTCTCCTGCGGCCTCGTCGCCAACCTACGACATGACCAATCGAGATACCGGTACCGTCAAGTGGTTCAACACGTCCAAAGGCTTCGGCTTTATTTCCCGCGATTCGGGCGACGATATCTTCGTCCACTTCCGGGCCATTCGCGGCGAAGGCCATCGCGTCCTGGTGGAAGGCCAGCGCGTGGAATTCTCCGTCATGAATCGCGACAAAGGCCTGCAAGCCGAAGACGTGATCGCTGCACTGCCGCGTCGCTGATACGCGCCTTCGCAGCAAAAAAAACCGCGAGCCAGCATTGCTGGATCGCGGTTTTTTTATGCGCGGCTATTAATAGTGAGGCGGCGGTGCTTCTTCTTCCGATGTCTCGAATTGGCCGCCCATCTCTTCCTGGCGCTTGAGCAGCGCGGTCATCTGCAACTGCAGGCGCTCGACCGCACGCTGCTGCGTGACCAGAATGTCGTTAAGGGTCTCGATCGTGTCATCCTGGAAGGCCAGCCGGCTTTCCAGGTCGGTAACGCGGTCTTGCAAATCCATAATTCAGCCCTGGGTAAAGATGAAATCGGCAGGCAGCAGCTCACGCAGACGAGCGCGGATGGCTGTCACTTGGTCATCGGTGTAAGGCTGGGCCGGATGCCTGCCCCACACCGGCGCCGGCCAAGCGGCGTCGTCGCGTTTGCGCACGATCACGTGCACGTGCAACTGACTGACTACGTTGCCCAGTGCGCCGATATTCATCTTGTCAGCCGCAAGGCCTTCATTCAGCAATTGCGCCAAGGCGGTGGTTTCTTGCCATAAGCGCTGCTGGTCGGTGACATCCAGTTGAAACATTTCGCTGATACCGTTGATACGCGGCACCAGGATGAACCAAGGGTAGTTCGAGTCATTGGACAGCAGCAGGCGACAGAGGGGGAAATCCCCAATGACCAGCGTGTCTTGTTGAAGGCGTTGATCTAAAGCGAACACCGCAGGCACTCCGTTCGGCAGGACAGGTTCAAGGCCGATAGCATACCTGCGAATCGGTACTGCTTCACGCCGCGCCATATGCGCATTTGCAACGCATGGTAAAAAAGAGGCGCACCATTTCGAGACAGTCGAATATTTCGACTACGCTCAATGACCACTACTTCAGCGATTGGCCAGATGCTGGTCGAACCATTGCGACGAGACCCTCGGTACAGAGGCCTCAACACGCAAAGGCATTGAGCCATCACTGCAAACCGAGCCATGAGGGTTATTGCACCAAAATGACCCACTCATGCCTCAAAGCGAGCCTCCGTCTACCCACCGAATGGGGTGAACGGGTAACGTTTTTGCAAGGTTAAGGATTTATGCACTCGCGAACAGCCAAAGAGCATGGGCATCACGGCCTAACCAATCGGCGTAAAAACCCCGTGTTTGTGCGGTTTTCACGAAGCTGTAACGTTTTTCACGAAAAAATGACATTCAATTTTCGGTTTGGGCGCGCTTGTTGCATTCATCCCCCTATCGTCGGCAACGGCACCTGAAGGGATCCAGGTGTTTCGCGATGAAAACAACAGCGGTTCAGTGTGCACCAGGGAAGATTTCAAACTTTAAAATCACGTTTTCTACGCGCTTTTAACGGTATGGACACAGCATTGAAGTTGTCAGTCTCGTTACAGTGAGGCTGTGAAATTGCGACATGGATCTAGCAATTTACGACCCGCTCGTCGCTCGTAAAGAAGCTGAAAGGAAAGTGGGGCAAGTATCGCCAACATTGTCAGCGTGATATAACTTTGCGCCGACACAAAAAGAAAGAGCCGCCCAGACAAAAATACAGGTGGGACGGCAGTACTCTTCCTAAAACCAAAGGAGCAAATCACGATGCGCGTGATGAAGTGGAGCATGATCGCCCTGGCTGTTTCAGCAGGCACTACGCAGTTCGCAATGGCGTCTTCTCAAGACGAATCCAAGGGTTTCCTCGAAGATCAAAGCCTCACGGCCAAGTCTCGCATGGAATACATGAACCGTGATTACAAGAATGGCGCGAGTAACCCTTCTTCGGGCACAAGCGGCTATCGTCAAGATACCGGTATCAGTGAGCTGCTCCAATACAAGTCCGGCTTCACGCAAGGTACCGTTGGTGTTGGCCTTGACGCATTCGTGATGGGCTCGGCCAAGCTGGATGGCGGTTCGGGCCGTCGCGGTAACGGCCTGTTCGCCAATGACAGTGATGGCAACCCTGAACGGACTCAGTCCAAGGGCGGCGCGGCCATCAAGTTCCGTATTTCCGATACTGTTTTGAAATACGGTCAACAAACCGTCGCCAGCCCTGTGTTCTCGACTGATGACAGCCGCCTGCTGCCTGAAATCGCTACGGGCACTATGATCACCTCCACTGAAATCAAAGGCCTGGAGCTGAGTGCAGGTCGCTTCACCGCCCTGAGCAAGCAAACCGGCATGGGCCGCGACAGCATCAGCGGTGTTTCCGACGGCTTCGACAATGGCAAAGGTCTGACCGCAGCCAATATCTTCGGCGCAACCTACGCATTTACCGAAGGCCTTACCGGCACTTTCGCAGCGTCGGATGTTGATCAGTACTTCAAGAAGCAGTATGTCAATCTGAACTACACCTTTCCGATGAGCGACACCCAATCGCTGAACTTCGATCTCAACGGGTACCGTACCCGGGGTGACAAGCGTGGTGACCAGGTCGATATGATCGGCGACGGTACTCGGGGTGTAGACAACAACCTGTGGAGCTTGCAAGCCGCCTACAGCATTGGCGCTCACAAGTTCACGATCGCTCACCAACGCTCCAGCGGTGACAACGGCTACTACTATGGCGTCGACGGTAACGGTACGATCTTCGTCTCCAACTCGATCCAGATATCCGACTTCGTGGGTCGCGACGAACGTTCCTGGCAGGCTCGTTACGACATCAACATGGCGAGCTATGGTGTTCCTGGCCTGAGCTTCATGACCCGCTACGTCAAAGGTGACAACATCAAGACCAATGGCTTGGGTGAAGGCAAGGAGAACGAGTGGGATGCCGAGTCCAAGTACGTTATGCAAAGCGGACCGGCCAAAGACCTGTCGTTCCGCCTGCGCTTCGCCATGTATCGCTCTAACGGTGCCTACAGTGGTTATTCCGCTGACAACAATGACACTCGTCTGATTGTCGAATACCCGTTGAGCATTTTGTAATTAACCGGTAGTTCGATTACCGTTTAAACGCAATAAAAAAACCGCATACCTGTTCGGGTACGCGGTTTTTTTATGTCTAGTTTATTACTGTCAGGGCTTCAAATTACATAGCTAGCAAACTAACCATCACTGAGTCCGACTTTTCGCCCACGTTGCCTTGCAACAATCGTTATTTATTACTTCTCGGAGGTTTCCTGCACCACCCGAATAACCCGCTGCGGAAACGGAATATCAATTCCCACCGCTTTCAAACGGTCACGTGCCAGCTCATTGAACAAGAACACCAAATCCCAGTAATCCGACGTCTTGGTCCAGCAGCGCAGGGACACGGTGATCGAGCTGTCGCCCAAGGTTGAAACCACGGCCACAGCCATCGGGTCCGCCAGCACGCGCGGATCTTTCGCCAACTCCAGCAGCACTTCGCGAGCTTTCTGCAGGTCAGCGTCATAGTCCACACCCACGTCAAACACGACCTTGCGAGTCGGCTGACGATTGGTATTGGTGATGATGCCGTTGGACAGGATGCCGTTAGGTAAGATCACCGTCTTGTTGTCGCCGGTACGCAGCACAGTGTGGAAGATCTGGATGCTGTCGACGGTACCCGAGGTGCCCTGGGCCTCGATCCAGTCACCAATACGGAACGGGCGGAACAACAGAATCAATACGCCGCCGGCGAAGTTGGCCAGGCTGCCTTGCAATGCCAGGCCAATGGCCAGGGTAGCGGCACCGATCGCAGCAACGAACGAGGTGGTCGCTACGCCGATCATTGAGGCCACGCTGACAATCAGCATGACTTTGAGCGCGATGTTCGCCAGGCTGGTGACGAAGTGCTGCAGTGCCAGATCGGCGTTACGGGTGGCCAGCAAGCGCCCTACTCGGTGGGTAAATACGTTGATCAGCCACCAACCAATGGCCAGGGTGATTACAGCGAGCAATACCCGGCTGCCGTATTCCATGATCATCGGGATCCACGACTGTGAGGTCTTGATCAAGTGATCCATTTCAGCGTTCAAATCCATCAACATTCTCCTGGTTACCGGATGTTCGGCGTATTCACGGGCCACAAATGCAATTGAGCCCCGTAGGGCTCAAGAGTGGGCGCAGGTGTCTAGGGCGTGGGACGTCAAAAACGCCCGCTGGTTCCACAATGTGCCATCAGTCGCGGAAGTTATTGAACTGCAGCGGCATATCGAACGTCTTGGCACGCAAGGCCGCGATGGCCTCTTGGAGGTCGTCACGCTTCTTGCCAGTGATACGCACCTGCTCACCCTGGATGGCGGCCTGGACTTTCAGCTTGGCGTCCTTGACGTGGGCAACGATCTTCTTCGCCAGCTCCTTATCGATGCCTTCCTTGAGCACGGCTTCCTGCTTCATCAGCTTGCCGGAGGCGTAGGCATCCTTGATTTCAAGGCACTGCGCATCGATCTTGCGCTTGACCAGCGACAGCTTGAGGATCTCGATCATCGCTTCCAGCTGGAAATCGGCTTCAGCGGTCAGGTTGACGGTCAGGTCCTTTTCCTTGAATTCGAAGCTGCCCTTGCCTTTCAAGTCATAGCGGCGATCCAGCTCCTTGACGGCGTTCTCGACGGCGTTGGTGACTTCGTGTTTGTCCAGTTCGGATACCACGTCGAACGAAGGCATGTCATTTCTCCAATATAAGGGGCGGGCTCAGTAGAGATGGAGCGCGCCCGAGCTAAAATGCCGGAGCATTATAGCGGTTCTTTCGCCGCGTTCACTGTGAGCGACCCTACGGAGCACAAACTGATGTCGACCACCTGGCATATTCTCGGCGCTGGCAGCCTGGGCACACTCTGGGCCACTCGCCTGGCACGTGCGGGCGTGCCCGTAAGGTTGATCCTGCGCGATGAGGCACGCCTGGCCAGTTATCAGGCCGCCAAAGGGCTGACCCTGATAGAACAAGGCGTCGAACACACTTACCCGGTCATCGGCGAAACGCCCGACAGCCCCGAACCGATTCATCGCCTGCTGGTGGCGTGCAAAGCCTACGACGCCCAAGACGCTGTCGCACAGTTGCAACATCGACTGACACCCGATGCCGAGCTGATCCTGTTGCAGAACGGTCTGGGCAGCCAAGACGCAGTGGCCGCGCAACTGCCCCAGGTTCGCTGCATCTTTGCCTCCAGCACCGAAGGCGCATTTCGCGATGGCGAATGGCGCGTGGTGTTCGCCGGCCATGGCTATACCTGGCTGGGAGACGCCAGCCACCCTACCCCGCCACTTTGGCTCGATGATTTGAACGCCGCCAGCATCCCCCACGATTGGAGCACCGATATCCTCACGCGGCTGTGGCGTAAATTGGCCCTCAATTGCGCGATCAACCCACTGACGGTGCTGTACCAGTGCCGCAATGGAGAACTGCAAGCCCATCACTGCGAAGTCGCCACCCTCTGCGCCGAACTCGGTGAACTGCTGGAATGCTGCGGCCAACCCGCAGCCGCGCAGGACCTGCAGCAAGAAGTGGAACGGGTAATCCACGCCACGGCCGCCAACTACTCCTCCATGTTCCAGGACGTGGCCGCCGGCCGACGCACCGAAATCAGCTATCTATTGGGCTATGCTTGCCAGGCAGCCAGCCGTCATCAGTTGAACCTGCCGCATTTGCAACAGCTGCAAGTACGCTTGGTCGAGCAGTTACTCGCGCGCGGATTGCCCCGCGACTGAGCCACGCGCTACCCTGCTCGTCTGTCTATTGCCTGGGAAAACCCTGATGCCGTTGCGCCAGCGTCTTGAAAACTTACCGGTCGGGCAGAAACTGCTGGCCGCCCTGCTGGTGCTGCTGACCACCGTCTTGCTGGTGGCCAACCTGACTTTTATCAGCGCCGCCTACTGGATCTCCCAGGAAAGCATGGCGCCCCAGGCGTTGCAGGCTATTGGCCGCCTGGTGTCCAACCCCGCGCTCGCCGCCGAGGCCCTTGAGTCGCCCGCGATAGCTGATGCCCTGCTCAATGAGCTAACCAGCTATTCCCCCCTGCGTGCAGCCGCCCTGTACGACGGTGCTGGCAACCTTTTGGCGCAGATGCAACACGGCGACCGCCTGCACCTGCCGGACCACTACCGGCATATCGAAGCCTGGCGTGTCACCGAGTTTCGCAGCAATCAGATCATCACCCTGCCCCGTGCGGGCCAGCCGTCCGGGCATCTGTTGCTGGTGGCCAGCAGTGAATTGCCGGTGGCGTTCTATACCGGCACGCTCACGGCCAGCCTGGGCATCCTGATTTTCAGCGTGCTGCTGTGGCTGGTCATTGCCCGCCAGATCAAACGCCTGATCACCCGTCCGATCCACGAACTGGAAGAACTCTCGCGCCAAGTCACCCGCGAAGAGAACTACGCCCTGCGCGCCGGCCGCGGCAATCACGATGAAATCGGCAGCCTGGCCGAAGCCTTCAACACCATGCTGTCGCGTATCGAAGCGCGCGAGCAGCAACTCAAGCGTGCGCGTGACGACTCCCAGGCCGCCTATGACCAGGCCCAAGGCCTGGCCGAAGAAACGCGCCACACCAATCGCAAGCTCGAACTCGAAGTCCAGGTTCGCAGCAAGATCGAGAAAAAGCTCACTGGGTTTCAGAACTATCTGAACAGTATCATCGACTCGATGCCCTCGGCGCTGATCGCCCTGGATGAACAGCTCTACGTCACCCAATGGAACCAGGAGGCCAGCGCCCTCTCCGGCACGCGCCTGGATGAAGCCCTGAACCAGCCGATTTACCTGGCGTTCCAGCCGCTCAAACCGTACCTGCCGCAGATCAGGGCAACCGTCGAACAGCACACCGTGGAACGCATCGAGCGCGTCACGTGGTTCAAAGACGATGAACCCAAGCACTATGCCCTGACCTTCTACCCGCTGATGGGGGGCGCTGGGCGTGGCGTGGTGATCCGGATCGATGACATCACCCAGCGCCTGTCCCTGGAAGAAATGATGGTGCAGTCGGAAAAAATGCTCTCTGTGGGTGGCCTGGCCGCTGGTATGGCCCATGAGATCAACAATCCGCTGGGGGCGATCCTGCATAACGTGCAGAACATCCGCCGCCGGTTGTCTCCCGACCTACCCAAGAACCTGGAGCACGCTGAACAGGCTGGCATCGAACTGGACACGGTCAACCGTTACCTCGAGGGCCGCGACGTGCCACAACTGCTCGATGGTATTCAGCAGGCCGGAGCCCGGGCGGCGAAGATCGTCACCCATATGCTCAGTTTCAGCCGCCGTAGCAACCGGCAAATGGCGCCTTGCGATTTGCCGGCGCTGATCGACCAAGCCGTGGAAATCGCCGGTAACGACTTCGACCTTGCCATCGGCTTTGACTTCAAGGGTCAGGCGATCACCCGCCAGTTCGACCCCCAACTGGGCCCGGTTCCGGGCACTGCCAACGAGTTGGAACAGGTGCTGCTCAACCTGCTGAAAAATGCCGCCCAGGCCATCCACCTGCGTGCAGACGGCAGTGAGCCGGGGCGCATTATCCTGCGTACCCGTCTCAACCCGCCGTGGGCGGAGATCCAAGTGGAAGACAACGGCATCGGCATGAGCGAGAACGTGCGTAAGCGCACCTTCGAACCGTTCTTTACCACCAAGGAAATCGGCCAGGGCACCGGGCTTGGGCTGTCGGTGTCCTATTTCATCATCACCAACAACCACAAAGGCCAGATGGAGGTGCACTCCACCCTCGGCCAAGGCACCTGCTTCACCCTGCGCCTACCCTTGGCCGGCAGCCAACTGCCCCCTACGAATTGAACCAACTGGAGCACTGACCATGGGCTTTCGCCTGTCGAAGATCTACACCCGCACTGGCGACACAGGCGAAACCGGCCTGGGCGACGGCCGCCGCGTGCCCAAGGACCACCCACGGGTGGAAGCCATTGGTGAAGTGGATACGCTGAACAGCCAGCTGGGGTTGCTGCTGGCCAATCTTGAAGAGCAAAGCGGCAAGCACCCTGAGTTGATGGATGTGGTTGAAGTACTCACGCCTTGCCAGCATCGACTGTTCGACTTGGGCGGTGAGTTGGCGATGCCGGTGTACAAGGCATTGAATGCGGCAGAAGTGGATCGGCTGGAAGCGGCAATTGATCGCTGGAATGAGGAAGTGGGCCCGCTGGAGAACTTCATCCTGCCCGGTGGCTCGGCGTTGATCGCCCAGGCCCATGTATGCCGCAGCCTGGCACGCACTGCGGAGCGGCGGTGTCAGCACTTGAATGCGGTGGAGCCGTTGGAAGGGGTCGGGTTGGCGTATATCAATCGACTGTCGGATTTATTGTTTGTGGCGGCGCGCGTGATTGCCAGGCGTCAGGGTGTTGCTGAGGTGTTGTGGCAGGCAGCGGCCAAGCCTCACTGACAAACCCTCGCGTAGCAGCTGTCGAGCTCAAGCGAGGCAGCTGCTACGGTGGAGTTTCATGCCTCGGGCCAGAACGCCCTGATCCCAGCGACACCTTGAGCCCCAGCCTCCCAAGCCTTTTCCCGCTCAGCAGGCCCAACCCCACCCAACAGAAACACCGGTTTGCTGAACCCGCTGATCAACTCAGCCGCCTGCTCCCAACCCAACGGCTGTGCATCAGGATGAGTCTGCGTCGGCTGCACTGGCGACAGCGTGACAAAATCCACGTCCATCATTTCCGCCAGCGCCAACTCCTCGGCATTGTGGCAAGACGCCGCCAACCAGCGATCTTTAGGCAGCGGCCGGCCTTTGCTCGCATATTTACGCAGTTGCGCCGAAGTCATGTGCCAGCCCGCCGAAGGAAAATCCCCCAACCACTCAAATGGCCCCTTGAGCATCAACTGAGCCTTGCCCGCACACAAACCCACCGCATCCACCGCAAGATCGCGGTATTTGGGGTCGTAGCCGTTGGGTGCGCGCAGCTGAACCAGCTTGATGCCGCCGGCGATGGCTTGCTGGATACCGCGCAACAGTGTCGGGGTTTCCAACTCGCCAGGGGTGATCAGGTATTCAGCCGGCAAACGCGCAGCCGCCACAATCGGCGCATTGGCTGCCGGGAACTCATAGTTGAGCAGGTCCCGAGGGGCAACCCATTCCAGCGGCTGCCCTTCGGCGCCGTGGGGTTCGCCGGTAAAGGCCGAGACTTCCCAGACATCCAGCAACACCTGCTTGTCCGGGTAATCATGTTGCACCTTGATCAGCGGCCGCGCCGTGGTGACCTGGATGCCCAGTTCTTCCTGCAATTCGCGGGACAGTGCACTGGCGACCGACTCATCGGCCTCCACCTTGCCTCCAGGAAACTCCCAGAGGCCGCCCTGATGCTGGGTATCGGCGCGGCGCGCCAGCAGGATCCTGCCGTCGACACCGCGGATCACCGCTGCTGCTACATGCACTCGTTTCACCGCGCTTTTCCTTTTTTTGCTATCAGGTACGGTATTCCGCGTTGATCTTCACGTACTCGTGGGACAGGTCGGTGGTCCAGATGGTTTCGCTGCACTCGCCGCGACCGAGCTCGATGCGGATGGTGATTTCTTCCTGCTGCATCACCGCCGAGCCTTGGGCTTCGGTGTAGGTCTCGGCGCGGGCGCCACGGCTGGCAATGCACACATCACCGAGAAACACGTCGATCTTGCTCACGTCCAGGTCTGGCACGCCGGCACGGCCGACTGCTGCCAGGATACGGCCCCAGTTAGGGTCAGAGGCGAACAATGCGGTCTTGATCAGTGGCGAGTGAGCCACGGTGTAACCGACATCCAGGCATTCCTGGTGGTTGCCGCCGCCGTTGACTTCAACCGTCACAAACTTGGTCGCGCCCTCGCCGTCACGCACGATGGCCTGGGCCACGTCCATGCACACTTCGAACACTGCCTGCTTCAAGGCCGCGAACAACGGGCCGCTGGCCTCGGTGATTTCCGGCAGGTTGGCCTGGCCGGTGGCGATCAGCATGCAGCAGTCGTTGGTCGAGGTATCGCCATCGATGGTGATGCGGTTGAACGACTTGTTGGCGCCGTCCAGGATCAAGCTGTGCAGCACGTCGCGAGAGACTTTGGCGTCGGTGGCGATGTAACCGAGCATGGTGGCCATGTTCGGGCGGATCATGCCTGCGCCCTTGCTGATGCCCGTCACGGTGACGGTCACGCCGTCGTGCACGAACTGGCGGCTCGCGCCTTTTGGCAAGGTGTCGGTGGTCATGATGCCGGTAGCCGCTGCCGCCCAGTTATCCACAGACAGGTCATCGAGTGCGGCTTGCAGTGCGCCTTCGATTTTTTCCACGGGCAGCGGCTCACCGATTACGCCAGTGGAGTACGGCAGCACTTGGCTGGCGTCGACGCCGGTCAACTGGGCCAGCTTGGCGCAGGTGCGAGCAGCAGCAACCAGGCCAGGCTCGCCGGTCCCGGCGTTGGCATTGCCGGTGTTGGTCAGTAAGTAACGGATGGTGCCAGCCACGCGTTGCTTGGCCAGGATCACCGGCGCGGCACAGAACGCATTGAGGGTGAACACCCCGGCGACGGTCGAGCCTTCGGCGCAACGCATCACCACCACATCCTTGCGACCCGGGCGCTTGATGCCGGCCGAAGCGATACCCAGTTCAAAACCGGCAACCGGGTGCAATGTGGGCAAAGGACCAAGACCAACAGCCATGAATGCGCTCCTTAAAAATGGGTGATGTCTGTACCGTCATGATCGACGGCGAAATTAATGGCAAAACGCCGCGACGGCAGAGGCCGGTCGCGGCGCAGGGTGTTGCAGCGTCAGGCAGAAATCTTATTCGATCTGGCCGTGGCAGTGTTTGAACTTCTTGCCCGAACCGCAATAGCACAGCTCGTTGCGACCCAGCTTCTGGTCGTTGCGAACCGGGGTTTGAGCCAGGGCCACATCAGTCTCTTCGGCCAGTACTTCAGGGGCTTCCAGACCTGGCGCCTCGTCATGCTGGAACTGCATGCGTGCCGCCAGTGCCTCGGCCTCCTCGCGCAGGCGGGCCTCTTCCTCGATCGGGTCTTCGCGACGCACCTGAACGTGGGACAGCACGCGGATCGAATCGCGCTTGATCGAATCCAGCAGTTCGGAGAACAACGTGAACGACTCGCGCTTGTACTCCTGCTTTGGGTTCTTCTGGGCGTAGCCACGCAGGTGGATGCCGTGACGCAGGTGGTCCATGGTCGACAGGTGGTCTTTCCACAGGTCGTCCAGCACGCGCAGTACGATTTGCTTCTCGAACGTGCGCAGTGCTTCGGCACTCGCCTGCTCTTCTTTCTCGTTGTACGCAGCCAGCAGCTCGGCCATCAGTTTCTCGCGCAGCGTCTCTTCGTACAGGTGATCGTCTTCGTCCAGCCATTGTTGAACCGGCAAGTCGACACCGAAGTCGCTCTTCAATGCCGCTTCCAGGCCGGCAACATCCCACTGTTCTGGCAGGGATTGTGGCGGGATGTGAGCGCTGACGGTGGCATTGAGCACGTCCTGACGGAAGTCAGCAATGGTCTCGCCAATGTTGTCGGCGGCCAGCAACGTGTTACGCATGTGATAGATCACTTTACGTTGTTCATTGTTGACGTCATCGAACTCGAGCAGTTGCTTACGAATATCGAAGTTACGCCCTTCAACCTTGCGCTGTGCCTTCTCGATGGCGTTGGTCACCATACGGTGCTCGATCGCTTCACCGGACTGCATGCCCAAAGCCTTCATGAAATTCTTCACGCGGTCCGAGGCGAAGATGCGCATCAGGCTGTCTTCCAGCGACAGGTAGAAGCGGCTGGAACCGGCGTCACCCTGACGACCGGCACGACCACGCAGCTGGTTGTCGATACGACGCGATTCGTGACGCTCGGAAGCGATCACCTGCAGTCCACCGGATTCCAGAACGGCCTGGTGACGTTTCTGCCAATCCGCCTTGATCTGCGCGATCTGCTCTGGAGTCGGGTCTTCCAGCGAAGCCACTTCCACTTCCCAGTTACCGCCCAACAGGATGTCAGTACCACGACCGGCCATGTTGGTGGCGATGGTCAGCGCGCCTGGGCGACCCGCCTGGGCGATGATCTCGGCTTCTTTTTCGTGGAACTTGGCGTTGAGGACCTTGTGCTCGATGCCTTCCTTATTGAGCAGGCTGGACATGTGTTCGGACGTTTCGATGGTGGCCGTACCCACCAGCACTGGACGGCCGTGAGTCATGCATTCCTTGATGTCGGCGACGATCGCTGCATATTTCTCGTCGGCAGTCAGGAACACCAGGTCGTTGTAGTCCTTACGCGCCAGCGGCTTGTTCGGCGGGATAACCATCACCGACAGACCGTAGATCTGGTGGAATTCGAACGCTTCAGTGTCGGCCGTACCGGTCATGCCGGAGAGTTTGTTGTACAGACGGAAGTAGTTCTGGAACGTGGTGGAGGCCAACGTCTGGCTTTCGGCCTGGATGTTGAGCACTTCCTTGGCTTCGATAGCCTGGTGCAGGCCCTCGGACAGACGACGCCCCGGCATGGTACGGCCGGTGTGTTCGTCAACCAGAACGACTTGGCCGTCCTGCACGATGTATTCGACGTTGCGATGGAACAGCTTGTGGGCGCGCAGACCGGCATACACGTGGGTCAACAGGCCCAGGTTGTGCGCCGAGTACAGGCTTTCGCCTTCGGCCAGCAGGCCGATCTGGGTGAGCATTTCTTCGACGAACTGGTGACCGCCTTCGTTGAGTTCGACCTGGCGGGTCTTCTCATCGATGGTGAAATGACCTTCTTTGGTCACTACGCCTTCCACTTCTTCGATGTGCTGCTCCAGACGCGGGATCAACTTGTTGATCTCGGTGTACAGGCGCGAGCTGTCTTCGGCCTGGCCGGAGATGATCAGCGGGGTACGGGCTTCGTCGATGAGGATGGAGTCGACTTCGTCGATCACGGCAAAGTTGAGTTCGCGCTGGAATTTCTCATCCATGCTGAACGCCATGTTGTCGCGCAAGTAGTCGAAACCGAATTCGTTGTTGGTGCCGTAGGTGATGTCGGCAGCGTAGGCGGCACGCTTCTCTTCCGGCGGCTGGAACGGCGTCACAACGCCGACGGTCAGGCCGAGGAATTCATAGAGCGGGCGCATCCAGTTGGCGTCCCGGCGAGCCAGGTAGTCGTTCACCGTTACAACGTGCACGCCCTTGCCGGACAGTGCGTTGAGGTAAACGCCCAGGGTGGCCACGAGGGTCTTGCCTTCACCGGTACGCATTTCGGCAATCATGCCTTCATGCAAGGTCATGCCGCCGATCAACTGGACGTCGAAGTGGCGCATGCCCATGACACGCTTGCCGGCTTCGCGGGCGACCGCAAAGGCTTCGGGAAGCAGCTTGTCGAGGGTTTCACCTTTGGCTATGCGGGCCTTGAACTCTTCGGTCTTGGCGCGCAATTGCTCGTCCGAAAGGGCAACCATCTGCTCTTCGAAGGCATTGACCAGCTGCACCGTCTTGAGCATGCGTTTGACTTCACGCTCATTCTTGCTTCCAAAAAGTTTCTTTAACAAAGGCGCAAACATATCGGCAGGTTCTTCCACACATAGGGATGGAGGGCGCACCGTCAGTGGCCCGAGCAGCCCTCACGGCCGCATGCGAACGCGCATTCTACCCGGATTCGTGGGTGAGGAAAGTGGCGTTGTTCCGCGAGGCTGGCATGGCGCCGTGAGAGGGCACGTTTAAAATAAGGGCTTTTGCTGGAACTTCAACCCATGGAGCGAAGAAGTTACTGATTGATTTCACGCACAAAACCCACGAAGGCATGGCCTGGGGGCATACAAGCGCTTTCTGCTAAGATGGCCGCTCTGTTACTTAAGGTGTCCAATAATGGCATTTCGCCCCCTAACAGCCCGCGCGCCTGCCGTGTTGCTGCGCGAAGCCAAGCCGTTGAAAGCTATCTTTGGCCATGCGCAACGCTTGGGCCATCTGCAACGCCTTCTCGAAAGCCAGCTGCAACCCGCCGCGCGCGAACACTGCCGCGTGGCGTCGTGGCGTGAGGGGAACCTCCTGCTTATTGTCACAGATGGTCACTGGGCAACGCGTTTGCGTTATCAGCAAAAACGCCTGCAGCGTCAATTGATGACCTTTGATGAGTTTGCGGGTTTGACGCGCGTCCAATTCAAAGTACAACCGCCCACCCCCCTACCCGGCGTGGAGGGTCATACCCTGGACCTCTCGACAAATGCGGCCGAAACCATTCAGGCAACGGCCGACGGGATCAGCGACCCCGGCTTGCGCGCGGCGCTTGAGCGGCTGGCTGCCCACGCCAAGCCCAAACCCTGATTCGCTATTTGCGCTTGCTCCCGCCCAATAACGACCCCAATAAACCACGCACCAGTTGCCGGCCCATCTGATTGGCGGCTTGCTGCATCGCTGATTTCAGCGCTTTGCCCGCCGTCGTGCCGAGAAACGCCCCGGCCCTGTCGGTAAAGCTTGGCTCATCGGTGGCCGGTGCGGCCTCTTCGGTCGGCCCAAGCTCCTTGCGTGCCATCAGCACTTCATAAGCGGATTCCCGATCGATCGGTTTGTCATACCGGCGCTGCAAGGGCGAACTGGCGATCAAGGCAGCGCGCTCGGTTTCGCTGAGCGGCCCGATCCGTGATTGTGGCGGTGCGACCAGTACGCGCTGGACCACCTCCGGCGTGCCCTTTTCCTGCAAGGTGCCCACCAAAGCCTCACCCGTGCCCAGTTCGGTCAATACCGACAACGCGTCAAAGGCCGGGTTTGGCCGGAAGCCGTCCGCTACGGCGCGCAAAGACTTCTGTTCTTTAGTGGTAAACGCCCGCAGACTATGCTGGATGCGCAGGCCGAGTTGGGCCAATACGCTGTCCGGCAGGTCGCCTGGCGACTGGGTGACAAAATACACGCCAACGCCTTTCGAACGAATCAGCCGCACCACCTGCTCCAAACGCTCTTGCAACGCCTTGGGCGTGTCGGCGAACAGCAAATGCGCTTCGTCAAAAAACAGTGCGAGCAGCGGTTTGTCGGCGTCACCGCGCTCGGGCAGTTGCTCGAACAATTCCGCCAACAGCCACAGCAGGAACGTCGCGTATACCTTCGGCGCTTCGTGCACCAAGCGGCTGGCGTCCAGCAGGTGGATGCGCCCGCGCCCGTCGCTGGTGGGCTGCAGGATATCTTCCAACTGCAAGGCCGGCTCGCCAAACAAGGCTTCGGCGCCCTGCTGTTCCAACACCGCCAGACGTCGTAACAATGCCTGGCTGGAACCAGTGGTCATCAGCGCTGCGTCTTCGCCCAGCAATTCCGGGTGATAGCGCAGATGGTTAAGCAGTGCCTTGAGGTCTTTGAGGTCCAGAAGCAACAGGCCTTCGCGATCCGCCACCTTGAAGGCTGCGTAGAGGGCCGACTGTTGGCTGTCGGTAAGCTCCAGCAGGCTACCGAGCAACAACGGCCCCATTTCGCTGATAGTGGTGCGCAACGGATGGCCAGACTGCCCGTGGATGTCCCACAGCGTGACCGGATAAGCCTTGGCCGTGTAATTCAGGAAAGGCATGCCGGCGATACGCTCGGCGACCTTGCCTTGGGGGGCCGCCGCAGCGCCCAGGCCGCACAGGTCACCCTTGATGTCGGCGGCAAACACTGCCACGCCGGCATCACTGAAGGCTTCGGCCAGACGTTGCAACGTGACGGTCTTGCCCGTGCCGGTGGCGCCGGCGATCAACCCGTGACGGTTGGCCAGGCGCATGGCCTGGGCGATAGGCTGGCCAGTAAGGTCAGCACCGATAAGGAGTTGCGTAGAATCAGGCATTTCGTCACCCATGGTTAATCTTTACTGTCGTCAGGTCGATACAGGGCTATGTGAGACCCATAAAGTCTAAAAATAGGTCAGATAGTTCCTACAGGGACCCACAGAGCTATCAATCGGATTATTACACCTTTTTTGACGCTACCATTTTGCGCATCCCACGAGGACGCGCCTCGGATATCAAGACCATAGCGGACCCTACAAGCCATGAATAAAAATCTGCGTTTCAGCCATAAAATCCTGCTTGCAGCCTCCCTTATCGTCATCGCCGCTTTCGCGCTGTTTACCCTCTACAACGATTACCTGCAACGCAACGCGATTCGTGACGACCTCAACAACTACCTGCATGAAATGGGCGATGTCACCGCCAGCAACATTCAAACCTGGCTGACCGGGCACATTGCCCTGGTGGAAAATGCCGCGCAAAACATCGCCATTAACCCCGAGCCTGCTGCCGTTGCCAGCCTGCTGGAACAGAAAGCACTGACCTCTTCGTTCATGGCAACCTACGTCGGCGACAGCAAGGGCGCCTTCACCATCCGTCCCGACACCAAGATGCCGGACGGCTTCGATCCGCGTGTGCGCCCCTGGTACAAAGGCGCCCAGAGCAGCAACGGTTCAACCCTGACCGAACCCTACATCGATGCCGCCACTGGCAAATTGATCATTTCCGTTGCCACCCCCAGCACCCAGGGTACCCAGAGCATCGGCGTGGTCGGTGGCGACCTGAGCCTGCAAACCCTAGTGGATAACATTGGCGTGCTGAACTTCGGCGGCATGGGCTATGCTTTCCTGGTCAGTGCCGATGGCAAAGTACTGGTACACCCAGACAAAAACCTGGTGATGAAGACCCTGGCCGACGTGTACCCGAAAAACACCCCGAAGATCAGTGCAGACTTCAGCGAAGTCGAGGCCAACGGCAAAGACGCTATCGTGACCTTTACACCGATCAAGGGCCTGCCCTCGGTGAACTGGTACCTCGGTATTTCGGTAGATAAAGACAAATCCTTCGCCATGCTCAGCGAGTTCCGCACTTCCGCGGTCATCGCTACGATCATTGCCGTGGTGATCATCATCGCCCTGCTCGGCATGCTGATCCGCGTGCTGTTGCAACCACTGCATGTGATGACGCGCGCCATGCAGGACATTGCCGACGGCGAAGGCGATCTGACCCGTCGCCTGAGCATCCACAACAATGATGAATTCGGCACACTGGGTAACGCATTCAACCGGTTTGTGGAGCGTATTCATACCTCGATCCGTGAAGTGTCCTCCGCCACCGAACAGGTCAATGAGGTGGCACTGCGGGTCGTCAGCGCGTCCAATTCGTCGATGGTCAACTCCGACGAGCAGGCCAACCGCACCAACAGCGTGGCGGCCGCCATCAACGAACTGGGCGCCGCCGCCCAGGAAATCGCGCGCAATGCCGCTCAAGCGTCGAGCCAGGCCAGCGACGCGCGGCATTTGGCCGAAGACGGCCAGCAAGTGGTGGAGCGAAATATCAAGGCGATGAACCAACTGTCGGCGATGATCAGCGCTTCCAGCAGCAACATCGAAGCGCTGAATAGCAAGACAGTGAATATCGGCCAGATTCTTGAGGTGATCACCAGTATTTCCCAGCAAACCAACCTGCTGGCACTGAACGCCGCCATCGAAGCGGCCCGCGCAGGGGAAGCCGGGCGTGGGTTTGCGGTGGTCGCGGACGAAGTGCGCAACCTGGCTCACCGCACCCAGGAATCGGCGCAACAAGTACAAACGATGATCGAGGAACTGCAGGTCGGCGCCCGGGATTCGGTCAGCACCATGAGTGAAAGCCAGCGTCACAGCCTCGACAGTGTGGACATCGCCAACCTGGCCGGCGAACGCCTGAACAGCGTGACTCAGCGTATCGGTGAGATCGATGGCATGAACCAGTCGGTCGCCACTGCCACTGAAGAACAAACCTCGGTGGTGGAGTCGATCAACATGGACATTACCGAGATCAACACCCTCAATCAGGAAGGCGTGGAAAACCTGCAATCCACGCTGCGCGCCTGTGGCGACCTTGAGCGGCAAGCGTCACGACTGAAGCAATTGGTGGGCAGTTTCCGCATCTGATCCAGGCGAGCGATTACGCGTCCTCGGGATCGGCCTTACCCTGCTCCTGCTCCCACAACTCGACGGCACCGGGAAATTCGGTGCCGTCCTCACTGTCGAGGTCATCCGGGTCATATCGGCTCAAGCACCCTTCCCCCAGGGTCGCCGGGGCTTTTGACGTGGCTTTTTCCAGCGGGTCACTCATGACTCAATCCTCAACAGCGCACAAAGAAAAAAAGGGCCTGGAGCGATTTAACGCCCAGGCCCTTCATTCTTCAATCACAACACGTCGGTCAGAACACGACCGTCTTGTTGCCGTGCACCAGCACGCGGTCTTCCAAGTGGTAACGCAGGCCACGGGCCAGGACCATCTTTTCGACGTCACGGCCGAAACGCACCATGTCTTCAATGCTGTCGCTGTGGCTGACACGCACCACGTCTTGCTCGATGATCGGACCAGCGTCCAGTTCTTCGGTGACGTAGTGGCAGGTCGCACCGATCAACTTCACGCCGCGCAGAGAAGCCTGGTGGTACGGCTTGGCCCCTACGAACGATGGCAGGAAGCTGTGGTGGATGTTGATCACCTTGCCAGCATATTCGCGGCATAGCTCCGGCGGCAGGATCTGCATGTAGCGCGCCAGCACCACAACGTCGGCTTCATGTTGCTTGACAAGGCGCGAGACTTCGGCGAACGCCGGCTCCTTGTCCTGCGGGTTGACCGGCACGTGGCAATACGGGATGCCATGCCATTCAACCATGCTGCGCAGGTCGTCATGGTTGGAAATCACGCAAGCGATCTCGCAGTCCAGCTCATCGCTGTGCCAGCGGTGCAGCAAATCAGCCAGGCAGTGGGATTCGCGACTGGCCATCAACACCACGCGTTTTTTCTGCTCGGTGTCGGTGACGTGCCAGGTCATCGAAAACTCTTCGGCGATCGGCGCAAACGCCTCGCGGAAGGCATCAAGACCAAAAGGCAGCGAGTCGGCACGAATCTCGTGACGCATGAAGAACCAACCGCTGAGATTGTCCGAGTGATGACTCGCTTCGGTGATCCAACCATTGTGGGAGGCCAGAAAGTTACTGACTTTGGCAACGATGCCGACCCGGTCCGGGCAAGCAATCACCAGCCGAAAAGTGCGCATTAGGGGAAAACTCCAGAACTTCGCAAAGGCCGCCATTCTAGCGATTGCGCGAGAAAACTGCAGTATTCGTTGAAGCTTATTCTGATCGCAGGCCCGTACCATGACCCTTAATAGCCTATGGCTTTACCACCTTTATATGAATCTACCGCGTTACCCGATGGGTGTTCCTCGCATGTCAAGCAGGTTATCTTTAGGTTGACGCCCTAGTAATTAACTCGAATGCATAGCAAGGCTACAAACATTCAAAGTAATTCACATAAATACGACCTTAAATGTTTACTTGGGCAAACCGCCTGACTATTATTGGGCCACTGTCCCTGTCAATCAGCGCTCTACATAAGGTAGTCCACATGTCTCTGATCAACGAATACCGTGCCACCGAAGAAGCTATCAAAGAGCTGCAAGCCCGTTTGAAGAATCTGTCCCAAGACGACAAACTGCAAACCGAGCTGGAATTCGAAGGCAAATTGCGCACCCTGATGGGTGAATACTCCAAATCCCTGCGTGACATCATCGCGCTGCTGGATCCAGAGTCGAAAGTTAAAGCACCGCGCGGCGCGGTAAAAACTACTGGCACCAAGCGCGCTCGCAAGGTCAAGCAATACAAAAACCCGCACAACGGTGAAGTGATTGAAACCAAAGGTGGCAACCACAAAACCCTGAAAGAGTGGAAAGCCAAGTGGGGCGGTGACGTGGTTGAAGGCTGGGCTACCCTGCTGGGCTAAGGCTCGCCAGGCCTGCGCCTGATACGCAACACTTTAAAAACGCCAGCCTGCTGGCGTTTTTTATTGCCTGCCTATTTTGTCAAAGTCGACTACAGGTTTACCTTGGCGGCCAGAGAGTCCGCATACTCCTGCCACTGCTCCAGTACCTCAGCCTGCAACGGCGTTGCACTAACGGCAAACTCTTGCCGAGCCTGCTTAAATGCCCTGAGGGTGTTCGGCGCGCCCCACTGCGGGTCAGACAAACGTTGCTGACAGAAAAGTGCCCAGCGTTGTTGCTCCTCATTGTTCAAGGTATCGGGGAAGTTACGCGCGCGGTAGCGAAACAATAATTCAGGCAAACGCTGATCATCAAAAGGCCATTGCTGGCGAGCTAATTGCGCAGGCTCGGCCATCCGGACTTGTTCGCATAAGCGCCGATCACGATCTCCGATAAAACCATCATAAAGCTGTTGCTCCGGGTCTGAACTCGGTACGAAATCTTCCTCGGCGTAAATGGCCGCCAACTTATCGCGCCAAAGTTCCTGTGCGTCAGTTAGCCGCAGCGCTCGTTCCTGATAGATGTTCATATCCAAGTGCAAGCGTTCACGGTCTTCAGCCCGCAGCACATTCAACGGGGCAACCACCGGGCAGCGATTGATATGTACCAACTTGAGCGGTACCGGCAGCTCACCCTCGCCAAGATCGTCACGACGGGTGTAAAGGCGCTGGCGCAAGGCATCCGCATCTAGGTCCAGCAACCCTTGCGGATCAAGCCCAAGATCGCAGACGATCAATGCATTACGGTTGCGCGGGTGCCACGCCAGCGGCAGCACCACACCCAGGTAATGGCGCTCGGCGGAAAAACGCCCGGAGATATGCACCATCGGTTGCAGCAGGCGCACCTGGTCCATCACACGTTGCTTGCTGCGCAGTTGAAACAACCATTCATACAGCTTGGGCTGTTTCTCACGAACCCGTCGAGCCAACGCAATCGTGGCGCGTACATCGGACAACGCATCATGAGCCTGGCCATGGTCGATACCGTTGGCTTCGGTCAGGCGCTCCAGCTTGAGCGTGACACGCCCATCCTGTTGCGGCCATTCAATACCTTCAGGGCGCAAGGCATAGGCCGTGCGGACCACGTCGATTAAATCCCAGCGACTGTTACCGCCCTGCCACTCCCGCGCGTAAGGGTCGAAAAAATTGCGGTACAGGCTGTAGCGCGTCATTTCATCGTCAAATCGCAAGGTGTTGTAGCCGGCGCCGCACGTACCCGGCGCGGCCAGTTCAGCATGCACTCGCGTCATGAAGTCGGCCTCGGCCAAGCCTTTTTCCGCGAGTATTGCGGGCGTGATACCGGTAATCGCGCAGGCGACGGGATGCGGCAGGATATCGTCGCTGGGCTGGCAGTAAAGATTGACCGGCGCGCCAATCTCATTGAGCTCAAAGTCCGTCCGGATGCCGGCTACCTGGAGTGGACGATCGCTACGTGGGTTGATACCGGTGGTTTCATAGTCGTACCAGAAAATGGAGGTCACGGGCTATTCCTGTACTGAAGATCGACAAAGTCTAGGCGCTCAACGGCGTCCGCGACCAGCACCAAATGTACTGTACAAACATCCAGCAAAACCTTGAATGGTTGCTTCCAGCGCCGACACTGCTAGCATCCGTGTCTCCCAGCCTCTGCGCACTGCCAAGGATCGCGATGCCGTCAGCCCCATTGGACACCCGCTACCAGATCGAAACCCCTGAGGGCATCGACCTGCCCCTGCGCCCGGCCGGCCTGGTGCCACGCGTGCTGGCCTTTGCCTTCGACCTTGGTTTGCGCGGGATCGTCATGGGCATTCTGCTGGTGCCATTGGCCTTGCTCGGCAACGTCGGCATCGGCCTGGGTTCGCTGCTGCTGTTCCTGATCAGTTGGTGGTACATGGTGTTGTTCGAGGTACTCAACCAGGGCTGCTCACCCGGCAAACAGGTCATGGGGCTGCGTGTCGTCCAAGATGATGGCACTCCGGTTGGCTGGTCCGCATCACTGATCCGTAACCTGCTGCGGTTTGTCGACATGCTGCCATTCGGCTACTTTCTCGGCGCGATCAGTTGCCTGCAACACCCTCACTTCAAGCGCCTAGGTGACTTGGCCGCCGGCACACTGGTGATCTACCGGGAACAGCCGTTGGTGCGCCCTCAAATCCCGCAAGCGGCGGCCTTGCGCCTGCCCTTCACCCTGTATTTGAATGAACAGCGGGCCATCCTTGGCTTCGCGGAACGTCAGGGTGAACTGTCCACCGAACGCGTTCATGAGTTGGCCTCTATTCTCGCCGCTCCCTTGCAGGTATCCCCGGCCCGCGCCGTGGAGCAACTCAATGGTGTGGCCCGTGGACTATTGGGGCCGACATGAAACAGAGCCTTTTCGAAAGCCGCCACCAGCCTCAATGGCAAGCCTTTGCCGAACACCTGAAACAGTTGGAGCAGGGCAAGGCCAAAGCCAGTGACGTGGCCGACTTCCCCCATCAATACCGACGATTGTGCCAACACCTGGCCTTAGCCCAGGCGCGGGGCTACAGCAGCTATCTGATAGACCCGTTGCAACAACTGGCCCTGCGCGGCCACCAACAGCTCTACCGTCATCGCAGCCAATTGGCGGCAAATGTGCTCGGGTTCGTACTCGCTGATTTTCCTCGGTTGGTGCGCGAGCAATGGCGTTTCGTGCTGATCGCCAGCCTGCTGTTCTTTGGCAGCCTGGTGGGTATCGCGCTGTTGGTCTACCTGTTCCCCGACCTGGTCTACAGCATCGTCAGCCCGCAGCAAGTGGCCGAGATGCAGGGCATGTATGACCCCGACGCCAGCCGCCTGGGCCGCGCCGCCGAGCGTGCGTCAAGCGAAGACTGGATGATGTTCGGCTACTACGTGATGCACAACACCGGCATAGCGTTCCAGACGTTTGCCGCCGGTTTACTGTTCGGGCTGGGCAGCGTGTTCTTTCTGATTTTCAACGGCCTGGTCATCGGTGCAGTCTCCGGGCACCTGACTGAAATCGGCTACGGGCAGACCTTCTGGTCATTCGTCATCGGCCATGGTGCATTCGAGCTGACAGCGATCGCGCTCGCCGGCGCCGCAGGCTTGCAACTGGGCTGGGCGCTGATTGCTCCAGGGCAATTGACCCGTGGCGAATCACTGCGGCGCGCGGCACGCAAGAGCGTGCAGATGTTGTGCGGCGTCATGATGTTCCTGCTGATCGCAGCCTTTATCGAAGCCTATTGGTCGTCCACCACCGCCATCACCCCTTGGGTCAAATACTTGGTGGGCGCTGCTCTGTGGCTGCTGGTGGCGGCTTACCTGGGCCTTGCCGGAAGGACTCGCCATGCGCCTGAGTGATGCAAGCGTGGTAATCCGCCCACGTACTGCCTGGGAAGCCATGGACCTTGGCGTATTGATGGCCCGCGAATATCGCCTGCTACTGATGGGCAGTTGGGCGCTGGTGAGCCTGCCAGTGTTCGTCTTACTCACTGCACTGCTGTGGCAGTACCCGTCTACTGCACTATTCGTGTTCTGGTGGCTCAAACCGGCCTTTGACCGCTTGCCGCTTTACATCCTGTCCAAGGCCTTATTTGGCGAAACACCCAGCATCAAGCTGGCCGTGCGCCAGTGGCCGAAACTGCTGAAAGGCCAGCTGCTGGCCAGCCTGACCTGGCGACGGCTCAGCCTGAGCCGCAGCTTTTTGATGCCAGTGAGTCAACTCGAAGGCCTGGATGGTCCGGCACGCCAAAAACGACTGGGCGTGCTGCAGCAACGTAAAGCAGGAGCCGCACGTTGGTTGACAACCATCGGAGTGCACCTGGAAATCGGCCTGTGGTTTGGTTGCATGGCACTGCTCTATCTGTTCATTCCCCAGAACGTCGAGATGGAGTGGGACTGGCAACGTCTGGCACTGGCGACAAGCTCGGACAATTTGTGGCTGGAACACCTGAGTAACGCGTTCTATGCCTTGATCCTGGTGTTTTGGGAGCCCATCTATGTCGCCTGCGGTTTCAGCCTTTACCTTAACCGCCGCACCGTACTCGAGGCCTGGGACCTGGAACTGGCGTTCCGACGCCTTCGTCAGCGCCTGAGCAGCGTAGCGCCGCTATTGTTACTGATAATAGGGCTGACGCTGCTGCCATTCAGCCCACCCGCCATGGCCGATGCTTCCAGCCCCGCCAAGCCACTGAACACCCAGGACGCGAGCCAATCCATCAAGTCGCTGCTGGATAAGCCTCCCTTCAAAAATCCGGAAACCGTTACCCGCTATCGCTTTGGCGAAGACAAGACCCCTGTTAAAAACAAGGCTCACAGCGACGGTAAACTCCCGGGCTGGTTGAAGGCGCTGCTGAACAACCTCAACAGCAATACCTTCAAGCACATCGCCCAAGGCTTGGAGGTGCTGTTGTGGGGCCTGCTGATCGGCGTCTTGATCATGCTGGCATGGCGTTATCGCGAATGGTTGAGCACGTTTGTCAGCCGGCGCGGGCCGCGCAAGCCAAACGTCATGAACCCCGTGCCGACACAATTATTCGGTCTCGAACTGGGCACCGAGACCTTGCCCGACGATGTTGCCAGCGCCGCCGAGGACCTATGGGCCACCCAACCAAGGGAAGCCCTCGGCCTGCTGTACCGCGGCCTGTTAAGCCGACTGCTGCATGATTTCAATCTGCCGCTTAAAAGCGCTGACACGGAAGGCCAGGTCCTGGCGCGCGTGCACCAACTGCAACAACCGCAGTTGCTGGCCTTCAGTGACGAATTGACCCGCCATTGGCAAAACCTTGCCTACGGCCATCACCTTCCACCCCTTTCAGCCCAGCAAAAACTCTGCACTGATTGGCGCACCCTGTTCAGCGCTGGGAACAACCCATGAACCGGCCTCTAATATGGGTGGGACTATTGCTGGCGTGCCTGCTTGGCGCGGGTGGTTACTTCGTGTGGAGCAAGGCGATCCCCTACGACGAAGTGGTGGATCGCGGCCCTTCTCCAGAAGCCCTGGCAAACCCCTACCTGGCGGCGGAACACTTTCTAAGCCAACAAGGCCTGTCCGTGGACCATGCCAACAGCGCGGAACGGCTGACGACGCTGCCAGCCAAGGGCCACAGCCTGTTATTGCTTGGCGAGCGCAGCAACATGTCACCACGCCAGGTAGAGCAACTGTTGGCTTGGGTCAAATCCGGCGGCCATCTGTTATTGGTGGCCGAGGCGCTATGGGATGAAGAGACTGGCAAAAGCGGCGACCTGCTGCTCGATCGCCTGGATATCCACCAGACCTTGAGTGATGAACCTGAAGAGCTTGCACCTACAGAGAAGACGCCTCTCAAAAAGAAAGCCCCGGACCTGACCAAACTCTACGTCGACAATGAAACCGCACCGGCTTATGTCAGTTTCGACACGGACTTCAACCTTACCGACCCCAAGCACCTGGCCCAGTTTTCTGCCAACAGCGCAACGTCGAGCCACCTGATGCAACTCGACCTTGGCAGAGGCCGCGTCACGGTGATCACCGACAGTGACCTGTGGAAAACCCCGAGTATTGGTAGGCACGACAATGCCTGGCTGCTGTGGTATCTGACCCAGGGCACAGCCGTGACCCTGCTGTTCAACAGCGACTTCTACGACTTGTTTACCCTGCTGTTGCGGTACTTCCCCCAGGCTCTGGTCGCATTCATTGCTTTGGTCGCCCTGGCACTGTGGCGGGCCGGAATGCGTCAGGGCCCGATCCAGCCTGCCCCACCCAATGCACGCCGCCAGTGGCAGGAACACCTGAAAGCCAGCGCCGACTTCCTGCTGCGCCGCAGCGGCCAGGGCACGCTGCTGCGTGCTCTGCAGCGCGATGTCTTGCGTGCCGCCAGGCGTCGTCACACCGGTTTTGAACACCTCGACAATGCAGAACAGTGGCGGGTACTTGAACACCTGACACACCAACCCTTTCACGTCATCAGCCAGGCCCTTGGCTCACTTCCGGCAAAACGGCTTTCCAGCGCCGATTTCAGCCGGCAGGTGGCGTGCCTGCAAACCCTCAGGAATGCCCTATGAGCGAAATTCCAAGCGCCACTGCCCTGACCAGCGAAACCTTGCAACGTGCCAGCGGGCAAGCCCAGGCTCTGCGCACTGAATTGCGCAAGGCGGTGATTGGCCAGGACCAGGTGATCGACGATGTCCTGACCGCACTGATCGCCGGTGGCCACGTGCTGCTCGAAGGGGTGCCTGGGCTGGGCAAAACCCTGCTGGTACGCGCCCTCGCACGTTGCTTTGATGGCGATTTCGCGCGTATCCAGTTCACCCCGGACCTGATGCCAAGCGATGTCACCGGCCACGCCGTGTATGACCTGCACACCGAGCAATTCAAATTGCGCAAAGGCCCGGTGTTCACCCACTTGTTGCTGGCCGACGAAATCAACCGCGCCCCGGCCAAGACCCAGGCGGCGTTGCTTGAGGCCATGCAGGAACGGCAAGTCACCCTTGAAGGCGAGGCGCTGCCTATCGGCCAACCGTTCATGGTACTGGCGACCCAGAACCCCATCGAACAGGAAGGCACCTACCCCCTACCGGAAGCGGAACTGGATCGTTTTATGCTCAAGGTGCGCATGGATTATCCCGACGCGCAGCAGGAGCTGGATATGGTGCGCGAAGTAACGCGCTCGTCCCGGGCCGACATGCTGGATATACACCCATTGCGCACCGTGTTGCAGGCCGAGGACGTGCTGCAACTGCAGCGATTTGCCAGTGAATTGGCCCTGGATGAACAGGTGCTCGACTATGCAGTGCGCCTGGCGCGCACCACTCGTAGTTGGCCGGGGCTGACCATCGGCGCCGGGCCGCGGGCCTCCATCGCCCTGGTGCGTTGTGCGCGTGCTCGCGCCCTGTTGCGCGGTGGTGAATTCGTCACCCCGGACGACATCAAGGGATGCGCCTTGGCCGTACTGCGCCATCGGGTGCGTATAGCGCCAGAATTGGACATTGATGGGCTGGAGGTCGACCAGGTGCTCAAGCAAATGCTCGATCAGATTCCGGCGCCTCGGCAATGACTCGCCCATGAAACCGACCCGTCTGCTGCTGAACTGGCTCGGCGTATTGCTGGGCTTGGGCATATTGCTGGGCACCGCAACAGCATTGCAGCTCAAGGTGCCCGACACCTTGCACTCAATCGCATGGGGGTTGCTCCTCGCACTGTTGCTGCTGGCTACGCTGGATGCGATACGTCTGCGTCGGCGTCCATCCCCCCGTGTGCAACGACAGATGCCCGGCAGCCTGGCGCTGGGACGGTGGGGCGAAGTACGGCTGGCCTTGGAGCATGACTTCCCACAGCCGCTGACGGTGCAGGTATTCGATCATGTCCCCGATGGATTGAGTGTCGAGAACCTGCCCCAGTCCATAGCGCTGCGCCCGGGTGAAAGCAGTGAGCTGGGTTACCGCCTTCGCCCTTTGCGGCGCGGGCATTTCAGTTTCAGTTGCTGTGAAATTCACCTGCCCAGCCCCATGGGCCTGTGGTCGGCGCGGCGACTTATCGAAGTGAGCGATGCCACACGTGTCTACCCGGATTTCGCCCGACTGTACGGCGCGCAATTGCTGGGGGTGGACAACTGGCTGAGCCAACTGGGTGTGCGTCAACGTCAACGACGTGGATTGGGGCAGGCGTTTCATCAACTGCGCGAGTTTCGCGACGGTGACAGCCTAAGGCAGATCGATTGGAAGGCCACCGCCCGACAGCGCACGCCCATCGCCCGTGAATACCAGGATGAGCGCGACCAACAGATCGTGTTCATGCTTGATTGTGGACGACGCATGCGTAGCCAGGATGGCGAGCTGTCGCATTTTGACCACGCCCTCAATGCCTGTCTGTTGCTCAGCTACGTTGCCTTGCGCCAGGGTGATGCGGTGGGCCTGTGCACCTTTGCCGGTGACCCACCACGCTACCTGGCACCGGTCAAGGGCAGCGGCCAGCTGAACCTGTTGCTCAACGCCGTGTACGACCTCGAGACCACCCGACGGACTGCCGATTACCAAACCGCGGCAAGTGATTTGCTGACTCGACAAAAGCGGCGCGCGTTGGTGATCGTGGTGACCAACCTGCGCGATGAGGACGATGAGGCACTGCTGACTGCAGTCAAGCGTATCAGCCGTCAGCACAGGGTGCTGGTCGCCAGTTTGCGCGAGGAAGTACTCGATCAACTGCGCCAGGCGCCCGTGCAAACCTTGCCTGAAGCCTTGGCCTACAGCGGCACCATCGACTACCTGAATACCCGCGACGAATTGCATGACCGCCTCGCCGCCCAAGGCCTATCCTTATTGGACACCTTGCCATGTGAACTGGGGCCGGCCCTGGTGACACGTTACCTGGGCTGGAAGAAAGCGGGTGCGCTCTGAAAAGAGCACGCGCACACGGCAAGCCCCCCCCAAAAAAACCGGCTAGAAAATGCACTGTGTCTAGGCCGAAGCCTGCAAGGGATCAAAACTGAAGTAGTGCAGCAACACGTTGATCAGCTGCCCATATTCCTCGGGAGCGTGGCGCACGCTGAAACCTGAATCGTACTGCTGCGGGTTGATATCCTCGTGGCTCCACAGGCAGGTTGCCGTCAGATCGATTGGATGGAAGGTGCCGTCAGCACTGGGAATCTTCAAGCGCAGCTCGAAGTCCACGTCGACCATCATGGGCAATTGGCTGATTAACATCAGCCCATCTTCCGAGACATTGCCCAAGAAGCCGATGGGCTTATCGGTGAGACGGTTAAACACTTGCAGAAAGTAAGGTAGCTGATGCCGCTCAATCCGTCGGTAGGTAAACATGGTGAGATCGCCATCCAATGGCCATGACTGCGGCCGTGCCAGTGATTCGGTACGAGAAAACCGCTCGCTCTCCCTGGATCTCGGTGCGACAACAGGCAATAGTTGCCGATGGACGGCCGCCGAGTCCGGGCCCTTGATTCGTTCGAATGGAAACTTGTACAAACGAACATTCAAAGAATAGCTCAAGACTTGCAGCAGGCCAGTTATGAAATGACGAATATCATCAAAGGGAGGCTGGACGCGGCTGAGCGACGCGGGCTCCGGGGTAATGCCCAAGTTGTTGCAAGGTGTCGAGCCTCGCGCGAGCACGGTAGGCGTACTCACTCGACGGGTACTGATTAATGATGAATTGATAAGTCTGTGCCGCGTCGACAAACAGCTTTTGCCGTTCCAGGCATTGGCCGCGCAACATCGAGACCTCCGGCTGTACATAACGCCGGGTACGACTTTCACGGTCGACCTGGGACAATTCCAGGGTGACACGCTCACAATCACCGACCTTGTAGGCGCGGTAGGCATTGTTCAAATGGTGGTCCATCGACCAACGGGTGCAGCCGACAACACTGACGGCCAGGGCAGCAATGAGCAAAATTCGCATGAGGGTTCTCCTGTCTTGTGCAGTGTATCGACCCATCGTCGAAAATCTTCAAGGATGTTCGTATTCAGCCGCAACGAAAACAAGTCAATCGTCGATAAGTAGTGCAAACGAACAATGACTACAACGAAAGAGCATAGTAGCCTTCCTCAGCGCTTGAACTCAGGAGTCTGTGCATGTCCGTCCGTCGCACCAAAATCGTCGCCACCCTTGGCCCGGCCAGCAACTCGCCGGAAGTCCTCGAACAGCTGATTCTGGCTGGCTTGGACGTTGCCCGTCTGAACTTTTCCCACGGCACCCCAGACGAGCACAAGGCTCGCGCCAAGCTGGTGCGTGACCTGGCCGCCAAGCACGGCCGCTTCGTGGCACTGCTGGGTGACCTGCAAGGCCCGAAAATCCGTATCGCCAAATTCGCCAACAAGCGGATCGAGCTGAAGATCGGTGACAACTTCACATTCTCCACCAGCCATCCGCTGACCGAAGGCAACCAGCAAGTCGTGGGTATCGACTACCCGGACCTGGTCAAGGACTGCGGCGTCGGTGACGAACTGCTGCTGGACGACGGTCGTGTGGTGATGCGCGTCGAAACCGCGACCCCGACTGAGCTGCATTGCGTCGTGTTGATCGGTGGTCCGCTGTCTGACCACAAAGGCATCAACCGTCGCGGTGGTGGCCTGACGGCGCCGGCCCTGACGGAAAAAGACAAGGCCGACATCAAGCTCGCCGCCGAAATGGAAGTGGACTACCTCGCGGTGTCCTTCCCGCGCGACGCCGCCGACATGGAATACGCCCGTAAACTGCGCGACGAAGCCGGCGGTACTGCCTGGCTGGTGGCGAAGATCGAACGCGCCGAAGCCGTGGCCAACGACGAAACCCTCGACGGCCTGATCAAGGCTTCCGACGCGGTGATGGTTGCGCGTGGCGACCTGGGCGTGGAAATCGGTGACGCTGAGCTGATCGGTATCCAGAAGAAGATCATCCTGCACGCGCGCCGCCACAACAAAGCGGTGATCGTAGCGACCCAGATGATGGAGTCGATGATCCAGAACCCGATGCCGACCCGCGCCGAAGTGTCCGACGTAGCCAACGCCGTGCTCGACTACACCGATGCGGTGATGCTCTCAGCTGAAAGTGCCGCTGGCCCGTATCCGCTGGAAGCGGTGCAAGCCATGGCGCGTATCTGCCTGGGCGCCGAAAAGCACCCGACCAGCAAGACCTCCAGCCACCGCATTGGCAAAGAGTTCGAAAGCTGCGACCAGAGTATCGCCCTGGCGGCCATGTACACCGCCAACCACTTCCCGGGAGTGAAGGCGATCATCGCCTTGACCGAAAGTGGCTATACGCCGCTGATCATGTCGCGCATCCGTTCCTCGGTACCGATCTATGCGTTCTCCCCGCACCGCGAAACCCAGGCCCGCGCGGCCATGTTCCGTGGCGTGTACACCGTCCCGTTCGACCCGGCTTCGTTGCCACCGCATGAAGTCAGCCAGGCGGCCATCGACGAGCTGATCAAGCGCGGCGTCGTGGAGAAAGGCGACTGGGTCATCCTGACCAAGGGCGACAGCTACCACACCATCGGTGGCACCAACGGCATGAAGATTCTGCACGTTGGCGACCCAATGGTCTGAGTGACGCGCTGAAAAACAAAAGCCCCGCCATGTGAATGGCGGGGCTTTTGTTTTTCAGATTGGTTTTTGTATTGGCTTCAATGGCCTAGCCATACATCATCAGCGCCGAGAAATGAAAGCCGACAACGCAGCAATCGCCTCCGGCGACCTCAACCGCTGGGTAAACAACGCGCCCTCCTCCTCAATCACCTGCCGCAATTGCTCGCGATCCACACTCTTCATGAGTTGCTTGGTCACCTGCACCGCTCCCGGCGCCAATGTCTCAAAGCGCTCGGCCATTTCCCGCGCCCTGGCCAACGTCACCTCGCCGCTACCCAACGCCTCGGTGGCAATCCCCCACGCCGCCGCCTGTTGGCCGCTGAAGCCCTCGCCCAGCAGCAATAACTCAGCCGCCTTGGCGTGACCCAACAACCTCGGCAGGATCAGGCTCGAACCAAACTCCGGACACAGCCCCAGGTTGACGAACGGCATCCGCAATCGTGCATCACGGCTGACATACACAAGGTCGCAATGCAGCAGCAGGGTTGTACCGATACCCACCGCTGCACCTGCTACCGCGGCGATCACCGGCTTGCGGCAGTTGAGCAGGCTCTTCATGAAATGAAACGGTGGGCTGTCGAGGTCGCTGGGCGGCTGTTCGAGAAAGTCGCCGATGTCGTTGCCCGCAGTGAAACACTCACTGCTGCCCTGGATCAGCACGCAGCGGATATCCACATCCGCATCGGCCTGCTCGAGCGCCTCGGCCAATTGGGTATACATGGCCCGAGTCAGCGCATTTTTCTTCTCGGGACGATTGAGCTGCAGGATCAGCAGCCCGCGTTCGCGGTGCTGCAGGAGGGCGTCAGTCATGGCAGATCTCGCGGCGGTGGAGTTCAGCGCTCAACCACGGGGCAGGAACACATCGGCCAGCAGTTGATTACGCGGCAGTCCCGCCAGGAACAGGCGCTTGGAAAAGGCCTCGACGCTGACGGGGTGACCGCAGAGTAGAGCCAGCGTTTGCCGCGAAACAAGCCGCAGTTGCGCCAATGCCTGTGCCGACCCGGCCGCCGTCCACAGCTCCACCGTGAGATTGGGATGCTGCGCAGCCAACGCCGCCAAGGGTTCGGCGAGATAATGGCCTTGAGCATCATGGGCCAGGTGAATCACGCGGATGGCGCCCTGGTGATCCTGGCGCAGCGCCTCGCGCAACACGCCCCACAACGGCCCTAACCCTGTGCCGGAGGCCAGCAGCCACAGCGGTCGGGATTGCCAGTCGGGGTCGTATTGCAGCGCACCGCCACGCAGTTCGCCCAGGCGCAGGTGATCGCCAACCTGCAACTGCCGGGCAAGATCGCTGAATTCGCCGGGGTGGCGGCAGTCAAGGTGAAACTCCAGAAAGGGATCTTCCTGTGGCAGGCTCGCCAGGGAATACGGACGTGCCACCTGCCCCACCCACAACACCAGGTGCTGCCCGGCCCGGTAACGCAGGCCACGCTCCGACTGCAGGCGCAGGCGCAGCACGCTCGGATTCAGCCAATCAGCACCCACTACCTGCGCCGGCAAACCCTCACGCGTCGGGTCAAACGCCTCGACCCGCACATCCCCGCTGACCTGGCACTGACAGGCCAACCGCCAGCCATCCTGGCGTCGCGCCGGGCTCAAGGCCTCGGGCTGCTTGTCCTCGACATCACCTTGGCAACGCACCAGGCAGGCATGGCAACTCCCAGCGCGGCAACTGTAAGGCACAGCCACACCTGCCTGGTTCAGGGCATCCAGCAGGTTGCTGCCGGTGGATACCGACCAATGGCGTTCGCCGACGTACAGTTCAGGCATATAAGGACTCCATCATAAGAGGCGCGCACAGGGAATCATGCCTGCGACAGTTTGACCATAGTCGGGTGTATCGGCCACCGTGTCGGGTTATACTGCCGCGCCTTTTTAGCGTCGCGCCTGCACCAGTGGCGTGCCTTGGAAAGGTGGTTTCAGCCGACCGATGCACCCCACTGAAGCCACCTTATTGAATGTTCCCTTATAGAGGAGCGCGACTCATGACCGTGATCAAGCAAGACGACCTGATTCAGAGCGTTGCTGACGCCCTGCAATTCATTTCCTACTACCATCCGGTTGATTTCATCCAGGCCATGCACGAAGCCTACCTGCGCGAAGAATCGCCAGCGGCCCGTGACTCCATCGCCCAGATCCTGATCAACTCGCGCATGTGCGCCACCGGCCATCGCCCGATCTGCCAGGACACCGGTATCGTTACCGTGTTCGTGCGCGTGGGCATGGACGTACGTTGGGATGGCGCCACCATGGGCCTGGACGACATGATCAACGAGGGCGTGCGTCGCGCCTACAACCTGCCGGAAAACGTCCTGCGTGCATCCATCCTGGCCGACCCGGCAGGCGCGCGTAAGAACACCAAGGACAACACCCCGGCGGTCATCCACTACTCCATCGTCCCGGGTAACACCGTGGAAGTGGACGTAGCGGCCAAGGGTGGCGGTTCCGAGAACAAGTCGAAAATGGCCATGCTCAACCCGTCCGACTCGATCGTCGACTGGGTCTTGAAGACCGTTCCGACCATGGGTGCCGGCTGGTGCCCACCGGGCATGCTCGGCATTGGCATCGGCGGTACCGCCGAAAAAGCCGCCGTGATGGCCAAGGAAGTGTTGATGGAATCCATCGACATCCACGAGCTGAAAAAGCGCGGCCCGCAGAACCGTATCGAAGAGATGCGCCTGGAGCTGTTCGAGAAGGTCAACCAACTGGGCATCGGCGCCCAGGGCCTGGGTGGCCTGACCACGGTGCTCGACGTCAAGATCATGGACTACCCGACCCACGCCGCCTCGCTGCCGGTGTGCATGATCCCCAACTGCGCCGCCACCCGTCACGCACACTTTGTGCTCGACGGTTCGGGCCCGGCGTCGCTGGAAGCGCCACCGCTGGACGCCTACCCGGAAATCGTCTGGGAAGCCGGCCCATCGGCCCGTCGCGTCAACCTCGACACCCTGACCCCAGAAGAAGTGCAGAGCTGGAAGCCGGGCGAGACCGTGTTGCTCAACGGTAAGATGCTCACCGGTCGCGATGCGGCGCACAAGCGCATGGTCGAGATGCTGAACAAGGGCGAAACCCTGCCAGTGGACCTCAAGGGTCGCTTCATCTACTACGTTGGCCCGGTTGATCCGGTGCGCGAAGAAGTGGTTGGCCCGGCTGGCCCGACCACCGCGACGCGGATGGACAAGTTCACGCGTCAGATCCTCGAGCAAACCGGCCTGCTGGGCATGATCGGCAAATCCGAGCGCGGCCCGACCGCCATCGAAGCGATCAAGGACCACAAAGCCGTGTACCTGATGGCCGTTGGCGGTGCTGCTTACCTGGTGGCGCAAGCCATCAAGAAGTCGCGCGTTGTCGCCTTCGCCGAACTGGGCATGGAAGCGATCTACGAGTTCGACGTGAAAGACATGCCGGTCACCGTTGCGGTGGACAGCAAGGGCGAATCCGTGCACATCACCGGTCCTGCCATCTGGCAGAAAAAGATCAGTGAAAGCCTGGCGGTAGAAGTGCAGTAAGCGCTTCTTTCGCGGGGACAAAGGCGACTGCGGCTCATGGCCCAGTCGCCTTTTTATTGCCTGCTGATTTCTCTGCCGTGAGCCGGCCCCGCTCGCCACAACATTAACGTCGCGCATGCTATGGTGCACTTCCCTTTCTGCGCCTGCTCATCACCGTATGATCGTGACCCCTCGCCCCCTGCGCCTGACCTTCTATTCCTTGCTGATCATCGCCGGTGCGGTGCTGGCCGCGGCCTTGGCCACGCGCCATGCCGAACACCAGGCTCTGGGGGAGGATGCGGCCCGTGCCAACCAGCAACTCGCGCTGTATGCCAACTCACTGCATACCCTGATCGATCGCTACCGAGCGCTGCCGGCTGTGCTGGCGCTGGATTCGGAGATGATCAATGCCTTGAAAAGGCCGGTGGATGCTCAAACTCAGGACGTACTGAACCGCAAGCTCGAACGCATAAACGGTGCCGCGCAATCGTCCACCCTGGAATTGATGGACCGCACCGGCCTCGCCGTTGCCGCCAGCAACTGGAGCCTGCCGAGCAGCTATGTCGGCCATAACTACGCCTTCCGGCCGTATTTCAGCCAGACCCTGAGCCAGGGCACCGGGCGTTTTTACGCGGTCGGCGTGACCACTGGCATACCGGGTTACTTTCTCTCCAGCGCCGTGGTGGACGAGCACGAACAGTTTCTCGGCGCCATGGTGGTCAAGCTTGAGTTCCCCGAACTTGAGCGCGAGTGGGCCCAGGGCAATGACCTGCTGCTGGTCAGCGACGCGCGTGGCATCGTGTTTATCGCCAATCAACCGGGCTGGCGTTATCGCAACCTGCGGCCGCTGTCGGCCAGCGATCTCGCCGAACTCAAGGCCACCCGCCAATACGACAAAAAACACCTGCAGCCGCTGGACACCCAGACGCTGCAACGCTTTGACGAAAACAGCCATTTGATGCGCGTCAATGGTCCGGACGGTAACGCCAATTACATCTGGGAATCCCTGCCGCTGAAGGCCGAAGGCTGGACCCTGCACCTGCTGCGTAAACCGCAGTTCGCTTTTGAGGACCAGCGCAACGCCGGCCTCGCCGCCGCCGGTTCCTGGCTGGCGCTGGTGTTCCTGGTGCTGTTCCTGACCCAGCGCTGGCGCCTGGCCCGCCTGCGCCAGCGCAGCCGCGAAGAGCTTGAGCAACTGGTGGAAGAACGCACCCAGGCGCTACGCACTGCCCAGGATGGCCTGGTGCAGTCGGCCAAATTGGCGGCACTGGGGCAAATGTCCGCCGCCCTCGCCCATGAAATCAATCAGCCGCTGACCGCCCAGCGCATGCAGTTGGCCACCTTGCGCCTGCTGCTGGATCACGGCCGCGTCGACGACGCCTACAAGGCGCTTACGCCGCTGGACGACATGCTCACGCGCATGGCCGCGCTCACCGGCCACCTCAAGACCTTCGCGCGCAAAAGCCCGAGCGGCCTGCGTGAACGCCTGGACTTGGCCAGCGTGGTCGATCAGTCCTTGCACCTGCTCGACGCACGCTTGCGCGATGAAGCCATCGGCGTCGTGCTGGACCTGACACGCCCCGCCTGGGTCCGTGGCGATGCAATCCGCCTGGAACAGGTACTGATCAACCTGCTGCGCAACGCGCTCGACGCCATGGCCGACAAGCCACGTAAACGCCTGGAAATCCGCCTGCACGCCGATGAACAACTGTGGCAACTCACCGTCAGCGACAGCGGCGGCGGGATTGCCGAAGAACACCTGAACAACGTGTTCGACCCGTTCTTCACCACCAAGCCAGTGGGTGACGGGCTCGGCCTGGGGCTGGCAGTGTCCTACGCTATCGTGCACGAACTGGGCGGCCGCCTGATCGCCGCCAACCGTGGCGACGGCGCGGCTTTCACCCTGACCCTGCCTATCGCGCTGGAGACGCCCGACCTATGTTGAACGCGGTGATTGTGGTCGACGACGAAGCCAGTATCCGTAAGGCGGTCGAGCAGTGGTTGAGCCTGTCTGGGTTTGAGGTGCAGTTGTTCAGCCGCGCCGAGGAATGCCTGGCGAAACTGCCCAAGGACTTTCCCGGGGTGATCCTGAGCGACGTAAGTATGCCGGGGCTCAGCGGCCTGGAACTGTTGGCCGAAGTGCAGCGCCGTGATGCGGATTTGCCGGTGATATTGCTGACCGGCCACGGCGATGTGCCGATGGCCGTCGACGCCATGCGCGACGGTGCCTACGACTTCCTGGAAAAACCCTTCAGCCCCGACGCCCTGCTCAACAGCCTGCGCCGCGCCTTGGACAAGCGTGGATTGATCCTGGAAAACCGTCGCCTGCATCAACAGGCCGATCATCGCGCACAGTTGGAGTCGACCCTTTTAGGCGTGTCTAGAGGTTTGCAAACCCTACGCCGCCAGGTGCTGGACTTGGCGAGCCTGCCGGTCAATGTGCTGATCCGTGGCGAGACCGGCAGTGGCAAGGAGCGGGTTGCCCGTTGCCTGCATGACTTCGGCCCCCGGGCGAAAAAACCCTTTGTGGCACTCAACTGCGCGGCGATCCCCGAGCAGTTGTTCGAGGCCGAGCTGTTCGGCCACGAAAGCGGCGCATTCACCGGCGCCCAGGGCAAGCGCATCGGCAAACTGGAATACGCCCACGGCGGCACGCTGTTCCTCGATGAAATCGAAAGCATGCCGCTGGCCCAGCAGGTGAAACTGCTGCGCGTATTGCAGGAACAGAAGCTCGAGCGACTGGGCTCCAACCAAAGTATCCACGTGGATCTGCGCATCATCGCCGCCACCAAGCCGGACCTGCTGGAAGAGGCCCGCGCCGGGCGCTTTCGCGAAGACTTGGCCTACCGATTGAACGTCGCGCAATTGCGCCTACCGCCCTTGCGTGAGCGCCGTGAAGATATCCCGTTACTGTTCGACCACTTTGCACAGAGTGCCGCCGAACGCCTGGGCCGCCGCGTTGAACCGCTGAGCGGTGCGCAACTGGGGCGCCTGCTCAGCCATGACTGGCCGGGCAATGTGCGTGAATTGGCCAACGTTGCCGAGCGCCAGGTACTGGGCCTTGGCGAGCCGGAGCCGGAAGGCGTCGAGGCCGGACAATCGTTGGCGGCGCAGCAGGAGGCGTTTGAAGCGCATTGCCTGAAGGCTGCGCTGACGCGGCACAAGGGCGATATCAAGGCCGTGCTGGCCGAGCTGCAACTGCCCCGGCGAACCTTGAATGAGAAGATGCAGCGGCATGGGTTGGTGCGAGAGATGTTTCTCTAGCGACCTTCTGATCGCCATCGCTGGCAGGCCAGCGCCCACAGTTGACGGTGTTCACCATTCAAAATAGGGGAGCTGGCCTGCGACGACGCCGGTGTCCATAAGCGGATTTCCGCTCATCACCTGCAAATTATCAGCGACTTTCCGCTCAAAAAAAACCTGTAACCCTTCTATTCCGGGCCTTCATCTACCTGGCACAGCTCCTGCTATAGCCCAAGCCAGGCAGTGCTCAAGCACGCTCCACAAAAACAATTAGATGAAGGATCCTTCAATGGATAACTCCAACTCCCTGCCTCTGGGCTCGGCGGCTGCGCCGGCAAAAGCACGCACCACTTCCAGCCGGATCAAATCGATTTTCAGCGGATCGGTCGGCAACATGGTCGAGTGGTACGACTGGTACGTCTACGCCGCTTTCTCGCTGTACTTCGCCAAAGCCTTCTTCCCGAAAGGCGACACCACCGCCCAACTGCTCAACACCGCCGCGATCTTCGCCGTCGGCTTCCTGATGCGCCCGATCGGTGGCTGGCTGATGGGCCTGTACGCCGACAAAGTCGGGCGTAAAAAGGCCCTGATGGCCTCGGTCTACTTGATGTGCTTCGGCTCGCTGCTGATTGCCCTGAGCCCGGGTTATGAAATGATTGGTATCGGTGCGCCGATCCTGCTGGTGTTTGCCCGCTTGCTGCAGGGGCTGTCGGTCGGGGGTGAATACGGTACCTCCGCCACTTACCTCAGCGAGATGGCGACCAAGGAACGTCGTGGTTTCTACTCCAGCTTCCAGTACGTAACCCTGATCTCGGGCCAGCTCATCGCCCTGGCGGTACTGATCGTGCTGCAACAAGTGCTGACCACCGAGCAGTTGTACGCGTGGGGCTGGCGTATCCCGTTCGCCATCGGCGCCCTGTGTGCAGTCGTCGCGCTGTACCTGCGTCGCGGCATGGAAGAAACCGAGTCGTTCACCAAGAAGGAAAAAGCCAAGGAAAGCGCGATGCGCACCTTGATGCGCCACCCCAAGGAACTGATGACCGTGGTCGGCCTGACCATGGGCGGCACCCTGGCCTTCTACACCTACACCACCTACATGCAGAAATACCTGGTGAACACCGTCGGCATGAGCATTTCCGACTCCACCACCATCTCGGCGGCGACGCTGTTTCTGTTCATGTGCCTGCAACCGATCGTCGGCGGGCTGTCGGATAAAGTCGGCCGTCGGCCAATCCTGATCGCCTTCGGTATTCTCGGCACCCTGTTCACCGTGCCGATCCTCACCACCCTGCACACCATCCAGAGCTGGTGGGGCGCGTTCTTCCTGATCATGGCAGCACTGATCATCGTCAGCGGTTACACCTCGATCAACGCCGTGGTGAAGGCCGAGCTGTTCCCGACTGAAATCCGCGCACTGGGTGTGGGCCTGCCTTATGCACTGACCGTGTCGATCTTCGGCGGTACCGCTGAATACATCGCACTGTGGTTCAAGAGCATCGGCATGGAAACCGGTTACTACTGGTATGTGACAGCGTGTATTGCAGTGTCGCTGGTGGTCTACTTGACCATGAGAGACACCCGCAAACACTCGCGCATCACCACGGATTAAGGGTCTGACTCGGTAAAGAATGTGTGCGGGCTTGCTCGCGAATGCGGAGTGTCAGTCACCGAATAGAGCGACTGATCCACTGCATTCGCGAGCAAGCCCGCACAATTGGTTATGATGCGTGCCCCAGAACTGAGCTTGGAACCGGCCATGTCCGACGATATCCATTTCTACGAACCCGCCAACGGCCACGGCCTGCCCCATGATCCGTTCAATGCCATCGTTGGTCCACGGCCAATCGGCTGGATCTCGTCGCACGACAGCGCAGGCCGCCTGAACCTGGCGCCCTACAGCTTCTTCAATGCGTTCAACTACATTCCGCCGATCATTGGGTTTTCCAGCGTCGGGCGCAAAGACAGCCTGAACAACATCGAGCAGACCGGCGAGTTTGTGTGGAACCTGGCGACCCGCCCGTTGGCCGAGCAGATGAACCAGAGCTGCGCCGCCGTATCGCCAGAGGTAAACGAATTCGAGTTGTCCGGCTTGACGCCGGTGGCTTCGAAGATCGTTGGCGTACCACGGGTGGGCGAGAGCCCGGTGTCGTTCGAGTGCAAGGTGACGCAAATCATCCAACTGCAACGTGCCGACAAGGCGCTGGTGCCGAGCTGGCTGGTGCTGGGCGAGGTGGTCGCGGTGCATATCGCCAAGTGGCTGCTCAAGGATGGCATCTATGACACCGCCGCCGCCGAGCCGATTTTGCGTGGCGGCGGGCCGGCAGATTACTTCCAGCTAGGGCCGGAGGCGCTGTTCAAGATGTATCGCCCTGGTGCCACAAAACCCTGATTGGACTGCGGTCTAAATGTGGGAGCGGCAGCGCGCTCTAGTTTTCGGCAGTTGCCCAACTCAGCTGACCGTCTTCATCGACATCGACCAATCGCTCCAATTGCACAGTGGCCGCATCATCAGCATCGGAAGCCGTCTTGAACGTCTGTCCATCAAGGATCTTGTGAAACCGAGGTGCGCCCATGCCATCGAGTGCCTTGACGGCAACGGCGGCGCTGTAGCCACCTTCTCCGGGTACGACGGCGGAAACGGCTTCGTGGTGAGCAAATTGTTTACGTGCCATGTTGCAGGTCCTGGCCAATGGAAAGTCGGCCATTCTAAACCCTAACCGGCGAGTTGCAGGTACTCGCCATAGGCATTGGCGGCTGAGGCATCGGTAAAGGTCTGGAAGTCCATGCTGCGAACCACCCTGTCGTTCAACAACTCGGTAAAAATCATCAGGGCCGGAGAATTGAAGTAGGCGCTCATCGCCTGCTCGCTGCTCCAGAAGCCCGAGACCAGCCAGACATCGGGGTCGACCTGGGAACGCTGCAACGAGAATTGCAGGCAACCCTGAGCCTGGCGGCCCGGTTCGATCAAACTGCTCAAGCGTGCACCGAGTTCGGTGCTGCACCCGGTGCGGGCGCGGATAAAGGCCATATGGCTCGCGGGAATGGGGGTGGACATGTTCGACTCTCCCGTTGAGAAGTGATGCTCGGCAAGCACTGTGGGGGCGTGTTGCCACAGGATCAACGATAACGGCGCAGGTGCGGGCGCGGTTAGTCGATTCCTGCTGGCTTATTGCACAATCCTGCGAGAAGCGCAGATAGGACGTTTGGCCCCGGCATTTATTCCAAGGGCAACCGCCTTGTTTCAGGGAGATGACAGTCCCCACGATTGCCTGATTCACGGTGTGTCGCAGGATCAGGCAAGGATTGTGCAGAATCGACGTAACACTGTTTGCACAGCCGCCGCTAAGCTGATCCCATCGAAGTAGCCTGTAGAGGACGCCCCATGCCGTCGCCCGAACCCCGATCCCTCCCCCTCGATGCCGAGATGGAAAAGCAGCGCGCCGAACTGGCGAGCATTGTGCAGCGGCATACCTGGGAAGACGGCTCATACGGTACGGCAATCACCTCGCTGTACCTGAACCGCCACAATGCACCGCGCGACTTCATGCCGGTACTGGTGGAGCCGGCCCTGTGCATTCTGGCCAGCGGCAGCAAGGAAGTACGCCTCGCGGATGAAGTGTTCGCCTACGACCCGCTCAATTACCTGGTGTTCTCGGTAGCGATGCCGGTGGCTGGCCGGATCATGGAGGCCACGCCGCAAGACCCCAACCTGTCGATCAGGATCAACATCGACCCGGCCCAACTCACTGCGCTGATCGCGCAAGCCGGCCCGATGGGTGTGCCGTCGCGCCCGACCTCCCGCGGCATGTACGTCGACCGCATCGACAACCAGTTACTCGACGCGGTGCTGCGCCTGGCGCGGTTGCTGGATACGCCCAAAGACATCGCCATGCTTGCGCCGCTGATCAATCGGGAAATTCTTTATCGCCTGTTACGGGGTCCGCAGGGCTATCGGTTGTATGAAATTGCCGTGGCCAACAGCCAGAGCCACCGAGTGAGCCAGGCGATCAAGTGGTTGAACAGCAACTACGAGCAACCGCTGCGCATCGATGACTTGGCCAGGGAAGTGAACCTGAGCGTCTCGACCTTGCACCACCGCTTCAAGGCAATTACAGCCATGAGCCCGTTGCAATACCAGAAACAGTTGCGCTTGCAGGAAGCGCGGCGGTTGATGATTGCCGAGGGGCTCGAGGCGTCGGCGGCGGGATATCGCGTGGGGTATGAGAGCGCGTCACAGTTCAGCCGCGAATACAGCCGGTTGTTTGGGGCGCCGCCGTTGAGGGATTTGGCTAGATTGCGCCAAAGCATCTGACCGGATGGAGATCAACGTGTGGGATCCGCGTTTATTCAGTCGAGGCCGCGAGGCAGTTGAAGAGTCACGCGCAACCCGCCCTCACGCAGGTTCTGCAAACTGACTTCACCGCCATGGCTGTGGGCAATATTGCGCGCAATCCCTAATCCCAAGCCATAACCCTGCTGGTGCCCGGCCAGACGAAAGTGCGGTTCAAACACTTGCTCCAGCCGCTGCTCCGGAACCCCTGGCCCCTCGTCATCCACGTGCAGGACGAACTCCGAGCCATCATCCTCGATGTGCAAATGCGCGTTCTGCCCGTATTTCAACGCGTTGTCGATCAGGTTGCCGATGCAACGTTTGAGCGCCAGCGGCTTGCCGGGATAAGGGGTGAGTGCGCGGCCATGCTGGGTGACGCGGCCATTGCCGTTCGGCGCGAGGTACGGTTCCACCAGGCAGTCGAGCACGTGGTTCAGGTCCACCGGCTCGATATTTTCGTGAATATCGGTGTCTTTCACGCATTGCAGCGCGCCTTTCACCAGCAACTCTAATTCATCAAGATCGCGGCCGAATTTGGTTTGCAGGTTTTCGTCCTCAAGCAGTTCCACGCGCAGGCGCAGACGGGTAATCGGTGTGCGCAAATCATGGGAAATGGCGCTGAACAACTGGCTGCGCTCGGTCAGGTAGCGGCTGATACGTTCGCGCATCGCGTTGAACGCACGGCCCACTTCCACCACTTCGCTGCCGCCGCCTTCGGCTACCGGCTCTACGTCAGCCCCCAAGGACATATCCCGCGCCGCCCTCGCCAGGCGTTTGAGGGGCCGACTCTGCCAGTGCACCAACAAGCCGATAAACAGCAGCAGGAAACCGCTGGTCAGCACGATAAACCACACTTGCTGGGACGGCAGGCCTTGTTCTTCAAGGCTGGTGTAGGGCTCGGGCAGCAGCGAAGCGATGTACAGCCATTCGCCCGGGGCGAGTTGGATCTGGGTCACCAACACGGGCGGATTCACCGGTTCCAGGGTCAACGCGTAATGCGCCCAGGAGCGCGGCAATTCGTCGAGTTTCAGGCCGGCGTTGAAGATGCGCAGGTCTTCGGTGCTGACGAACTCCACCGAGATGTGCACGTCGGCACCGAGGGTCTGGCGCAGCACTTCATCCACGGCCACCAGCACGGCCTCCTTGCGCGGGGTCTGCGGCAAGACCTCCATGTCCAGCGGTCGGTCGTTGAGGGTGACCACGAAACGGGTGCCGCCCATGCTGCGCAATTGATCCAGGACCAACGGGCGGTACGCCACCGGCAACGAACGGAAGTAGCTCACGCTGGCGGTCATCGAATGCGCCAGGCTGCGGGCACTGGTGACTAGGCCCTCGAGCTGGGTGGCACGCAACTGCGACACCCAGATAACGCTGGACAGCGCCTGGGCAAACAACACTGCCAGCAGCGTCAGTAGCAGCATGCGCCCCAGCAGCGAGCGCGGCACCGGGAAACGGCGGCGGCGCTCGGTCACATGCTCAGTGGGCATTGCCGGCAACCACGCTGGCTGCCAGTTGATAACCGCTGCCGCGCACGGTGCGGATCAGCCTCGGGGGTTTTTCGGTATCGCGCAGGCGTTGGCGCAGGCGGCTGACAGCCATGTCGACGATACGGTCCAGCGGCATCAAGTCGCGACCACGGGTGGCGTTGCCGATGGTGTCACGGTCGAGGATCTGTTGGGGGTGGTCGAGAAACAATTTGAGCAGGGCAAAGTCGGCACCGGAGAGGATCACTTCTTCGCCATCCACATGAAACAGCCGGTGGCTGATCATGTCCAGGCGCCACTCATCAAACACCAGCACATCGCCGCCTACGCTGCGTTCCTGGCCAAACTGGCAACGGCGCAATAGCGCTTTGATCCGCGCCTGCAGCTCACGGGGGCTGAAGGGTTTGCCGATGTAGTCATCGGCTCCCAGCTCCAGGCCGATCACGCGGTCGGCTTCGTCAGAGCTGGCAGTGAGCATGATGATCGGCACCTGCGCCTGGCGCGGGTGCTGGCGGATCCAGCGGCAGAGGCTGAAACCGTCTTCGTCCGGCAACATCACATCAAGGATGACCAGGTCGCACGGCGCCTCGTTCATCGCCTGGCGGAACCCCGCGCCATCCGGCACGCCACGCACCTGGAAACCGGCGCGACTGAGGTAGGTCTGCAGCAACTCGCGGATTTCCTGGTCGTCGTCGACGAGGAGAATGGATTTACTGATTACGCTCACGGGGTCCTCCTTGTTGTTATGGCCAAGCTTAAGTCATTTGTTGCTCTCAAGGGCCCCTTCGACTTGCTCGCAATGAGGCCATCACGGCCTACGCAAACGCCTGCTCCAAAGCCACGCCAGCCCCGGTCAATCCAGAATACGGGGCTGTCACCAACCACACCGGAATGCCCTTGAAGTAGTCGCTCATGCAGCCTTTGTCCGCGAAGCTCTTGGCGAAACCGCTGCTGATAAAGAAGTCGGCAAACCTCGGTATCACGCCGCCCACGATGTACACGCCACCGCGCCCGCCGGTGGTCAGCACGTTGTTGCCGGCTACTCGGCCCAGCCAGATGCTGAACTGGTCTAACACTTCCATCGCCACCGGGTCGCCGGCCAGGCCCGCCGCCGTGATGGCTTCGGGCGTGTCCAGCACCGGAGGGTGCCCGTCCACTGCACAAATCGCTCGATACAGGCGCGGCAAGCCGCCTCCGCTCAAGGCGGTTTCGGCGCTGACGTGGCCGATCTCGTTGTAGATGTGCTGCCACAACTGGGTTTCCCGCGGGCTGCTCAAAGGCAGGTCGACATGGCCGCCCTCGCCCGGCAATGCGGCGAAACGCCCGCCGCCCAAATCCAGCAATGTGCCAACACCCAGGCCGGTGCCAGGACCAATCACCACCGCCGGGCGCAACGGCTCCGGCGTGCCTTCGCAGACCACACGAAACTCGTCGGGCTGCAAGCGCGTCATGCCCAAGGCCATGGCCGAGAAGTCGTTGACCAGTAGCAGCTCATCCACCTGCAAGGCTTTACAGAAAGCGGTCTTGCTCAGGCGCCAGTGATTGTTGGTGAATTTAAATTCATCCCCACTCACCGGCCCGGCCACCGACAGGCACACCGCACCGATGTCACCGATTTCCAGGCCTTCTTCCTTGAGATAAACCTTGATCGCCTCTTCGGGACTGGAATGATCCGCCGTGGCATGCACGCGGATCGAATGCAACGCCTGGTCCCGCCACAACGCGAAACGCGCGTTGGTTCCACCGATATCACCGACCAGCGCTAGCTTCACTTAAGCGTCTCCAGGGCAGAGGTAAAGGCGCTGGCGCCCTGCTCTGCGGAGCTTGCGGCCAAGCGCATAAATGCAAACAGCTCACGACCGGCCCCCACGTTATTGCCCAGAAGGCCCGTGGCAGGCGTGCGCGCTGCAAATGCTTCGGCGTCCACCTTAAGCTCCAAGGTGCCGGTAACGCCATCCACACGAATGATATCGCCATCGCGCACCCGCGCCAGTGGCCCGCCGCTCTGGGCTTCGGGGTTGACGTGAATCGCGGCGGGAATCTTACCCGACGCGCCGGACATACGCCCGTCTGTCACCAATGCCACCTTGAAACCACGGTCCTGCAGTACACCCAGGAACGGCGTCATCTTGTGCAGCTCGGGCATGCCGTTGGAGCGCGGGCCCTGGAAGCGCATTACCGCGACGAAATCTTTTTCCAACTGACCGGCCTTGAACGCATCGGCCAGGTCCTGCTGATCCTGGAACACCACCGCCGGCGCTTCGACGATCTGGTGCTCTGGGGCTACAGCAGAGACTTTCATCACACCGCGGCCGAGGTTGCCTTCCATCACACGCAAACCACCTTCCGGCGAGAATGCACGGGCCACGGGGCGCAGGATGGTTTCGTCGAGGCTTTCGATCGGACCGTCGCGCCAGACCAGCTCGCCATCCACCAGGAACGGTTCCTGGATATAACGGCTCAGGCCCTTGCCAGCCACGGTGTTGACGTCTTCATGGAGCAGGCCGGCTTCAAGCAGTTCACGGATCAGGAACGACATGCCGCCCGCCGCCTGGAAGTGGTTGATGTCCGCCTTGCCGTTCGGATACACGTGAGACAGGGTCGGCACCACCTCGGAGAGGTCGGCCATGTCCTGCCAGGTGAGAATAATGCCCGCCGACATGGCGATAGCCGGCATGTGCAGCGTGTGGTTGGTGGAACCGCCGGTGGCGTTGAGGGCAACGATGGAGTTGACGATGGACTTCTCGTCGACGATCTCGCCGATCGGCGTGAAGCTACCGTTGGCCTTGGTCAGGCGCGTGACCTGGTGCGCGGCTTCGCGGGTCAGGGCGTCACGCAGCGGCGTGTACGGGTTGACGAACGAGGCGCCCGGCAAGTGCAGGCCCATCACTTCCATCAGCAATTGGTTGGTGTTGGCAGTGCCGTAGAAGGTGCAGGTGCCAGGGCTGTGGTAGGACTTCATCTCCGACTCCAGCAGCTCTTCGCGGGTCGCCTTGCCTTCGGCATAGCGCTGGCGAACATCGGCTTTCTGTTTGTTGGAGATGCCCGACGGCATCGGGCCGCCCGGGACGAAGATCATCGGCAGGTGGCCGTAGCGCAGTGCGCCCATCATCAAGCCGGGGACGATCTTGTCGCAGATGCCGAGCATCAGCGCCGCGTCAAACATGTTGTGGGACAGCGCTACCGCCGTGGACATGGCAATCACTTCACGGCTGAGCAGGCTCAGCTCCATACCGGGCTCGCCTTGGGTCACGCCGTCGCACATGGCGGGGGTGCCACCGGCGAACTGGCCGACCGAACCGACTTCGCGCAGGGCTTTCTTGATCTGTTCCGGGAAGTGTTCGTACGGCTGATGCGCCGAGAGCATGTCGTTATATGCCGAAACAATTGCCACGTTGGCGGCATTCATCATACGCAGGCTATTTTTATCTTCAGTGCCGCAACCGGCCACGCCGTGGGCGAAGTTGGCGCATTGCAGCTTACCGCGCATCGGACCGTCGATGGCTGCACCGCGAATGAGCGCAAGGTAAGCCTCGCGAGTGGCGCGGCTGCGGGCGATAAGCCGTTCGGTGACCTCAAGAACGCGGGGATGCATGTGTAGAACTCCAGGCTAACGGATATGGCGACCCTCGTTCCTGGGTTGATCAAACGCCCGCAGCGCATGGGATGGCAGGTAGGCATTTGGATCATCGGACCAGTTGATTCAGGTCACTCGTTGTAGATTGAACAAAATATTGCCACTAAAAAGGCTTGTTTTCTATTTTTATGCGAATAATCTTGTAATTCTTACAACAAATCGACGACAGGCACTCTCCAATGACTCTTCGTATCGCAATCAATGGTTTTGGCCGTATCGGCCGTAATGTCCTGCGCGCACTGTATACCCAAGGCTACCGCCAGGATTTGCAGATCGTCGCCATCAACGATCTGGGCGACAGTTCGATCAACGCCCACCTGCTCAAATACGACACAGTGCATGGCACTTTCGAAGCAGAGGTCGCACACGATCAGGAAAGCCTGACCGTCAATGGTGACCGGATTGCCGTCAGTGCCATTCGCAACCCGGCCGACCTGCCATGGGCTGCACACAAGATCGACGTGGTGTTCGAATGCACCGGTCTATTCACTGACCGTGACAAGGCTGCCGCCCATATTACCGCTGGCGCGCGCAAGGTGATCATCTCTGCACCGGCCAAGGGCGCGGACGCCACTGTGGTCTACGGCGTGAACCATGACATTTTGCGTCAATCCCACCAGATCATCTCCAACGCCTCGTGCACCACCAACTGCCTGGCGCCTGTGGCCCAAGTACTGCACCGCGAGCTGGGTATCGAAAGCGGCCTGATGACCACGATTCACGCCTACACCAACGACCAGAACCTCACCGACGTCTACCACACCGACCCGTACCGCGCGCGGTCGGCCACTCAGAACATGATCCCGAGCAAGACCGGCGCGGCTGAAGCGGTCGGCCTGGTGCTGCCGGAACTGGCGGGCAAACTGACCGGCATGGCCGTGCGGGTGCCGGTGATCAACGTGTCGCTGGTGGACCTCACCGTACAGCTGAAGAAAGAAGCCACTGCCGAACAGGTCAACGCGCTGCTCAAAGAAGCCAGCCAGCACTCGAAGATCCTCGGCTACAACACCCTGCCGCTGGTTTCCAGTGACTTCAACCACAACCCGCTGTCGTCGATCTTCGATGCCAATCACACCAAGGTCAGTGGCAAGTTGCTGAAAGTGCTGGCGTGGTACGACAACGAGTGGGGCTTCTCCAACCGTATGCTGGATAACTGCCTGGCGCTGTGCAACGCCGAGTAATCCAGTAGGAGCGGGCTTGCTCGCTCCCACAACTTTCCTGTGCCAAACCGCTCAAAGTGCCCCTTGCCATTTAAGTTGATGATAAGCATTATCATTAACTGAATATCGGTCTGGTATCACTGTGAGCCAATCTCGCTTCAACCAAGTCTTTCTCACCCAACGGGTGATTCTGCTTCGCACCTTGCAGCGGATGGTGAATAACCACAGCACCGCCGAGGACCTGTTGCAGGAAACCTACCTGCGCGTCACCCGGGCCCTGAGCGAGCGGCCGATCGATCACCTTGAACCTTTTGTCTATCAGACGGCGCGCAACCTGGCGCTGGATCACCTGCGCGCGCGTCGGATCCAGGCCCGCACGTTGCAGGAAGATGTCCCGCTGGACGTTCTGCAAAGCGTCGCCGCCCCTATCAGTACACCCGAGGACGCCACCCAGGCCGAGCAAATGCTTGAGGCCCTGAGCGTCAGCCTGGGCCAGTTGAGCGCCCGTCAGCAGCAGATTTTCATCCTCAGCCGCCTGCATGGTTGCAGCTACCAGCAGATTGCTGATCAGTTGCACGTGTCCTTGAGCACCGTGCAAAAGGAACTGAAATTGATCATGGCCATCTGTGTAGGTGTGGCTGAACGGCTGGATCGGCCTTAAGCTTCACCCGACAGAAGCGTCGGCACAGGCTGTACGAAAGTTGAATAGAACGTGGCGAAGACCCGAGGAACACCGTGACGGACCCGAATAAACTGCGGCCACATGAGCTGGCTCATGAGGTGTTGCAAGACACGGCTATGGACCAAGCCCTCGACTGGCTGATCGCCTTGCAGTGCCCGCAGCCCGGGCAGCAGGCCGAATTTGAAGCCTGGCTGACGCGTGACCCGGCTCACGTCCGCGCCTTCGGTAAGGCCCAGGCAGCCTGGGGTGGCGCGCCGGTACACAGCGCCGCCGTTGCCCTGGCCGTGCCACGCAAGCCCAGCGCCTGGCGCCGGGTCAAACCGCATTGGAAACCGTTGGCCACCGCCGCCGTGCTGTTGATCGGCCTGTTCAGCTTCAGCGACCTGCCGGTACGTCTGCAAGCTGACCACCTCACCGTGGTGGGCGAACGCCAGCGCCTGCAATTGGACGACGGTTCGAAGGTGTTGCTCAACACCAACTCGGCGTTTTCCAGCAGCATCAAGGGCCACCAGCGCATCGCCCGCCTGTATCAGGGCGAGGCGTTTTTCGACGTCGTGCCCAGTCATGGCCTGCCCCTGGAAATCGACGCCGGCCCCGTACGTGCCAGCGTACGCGACACCACTTTCGCCGTGCGCTACCTCAACGGTGAAGCCCAAGTGCAAGTGCAGCGCGGCGATGTCGACCTGAGCAATACCTTCGACGATGCCCGCGTGCGCCTGAGCGCCGGTGAAAGTATCCGCATCGGGCCCAACGGCTTCGGCCAGCCTGCCAAGCTGGACGCCAACAAAGACCTGGCCTGGGTACAAGGCCGGCTGATCTTCGAAAACTGTCCGATGAGCGAAGTGCTCGCCGAACTGCGCCGCTATTACCCCGGCTGGATCGTCAACACCAACGACCGGCTCGCCAGCGTCGCCGTCACCGGCAATTACCGCCTCGACCAGCCCCTGGACGTCGTGCGTTCACTGGCTCACATCACCTCGGCCAAGCTGTCGGAATACCCGGCGCTGGTGATCTTGAACTAAATGAGAATTATTTTTACTCGATAGCTGTCGGTGGTACGTCTCGTCTTAGCCAATGCAACTGATTCCTATTTGTCTCAGTTCGCAACTATAAGATTCGTATCCCGGAGCGCTCTCGATGTCCTCTTGTTTCAACCGCCGGTCCTCCTCGCCCGTCCTGTCCTTGCTGACAGCGGCTATCCTACTGGCCGCTGCGCCAGTGATGACGGCCGCTGCTGCCGAACCTGCGCCGCGCAGCCATGGCAACTACACCTTCAGCATCGAGCAGCAGCCGCTGGTCTCGGCACTCAACGCCTTTACCGCCGTAACCGGTTGGCAAGTCGGCCTGCCAGCGGAACTCGGCCAGGGCGTATCGTCCCCTGGCGCACGCGGCCCGTTGTCGCCGGAAAAAGCCCTGGATCGGCTGTTGGTGGGGACCAACTTGAGCTACCGCAAACTGGGCAACAACAACATCGGCCTGGAAAAGCGCGCAGCGGGGAGCACCCTCAACCTGCAGCAGGTGACTATCAGCGCCACCCGTAACGAGCAGGATGTAAATAGCGTGCCGAGCAGCGTCAGCGTGTATGAACGTGAGGAGCTGGACCGCCAGAACGTGAACACCCTTCGCGAGCTGGTGCGTTACGAGCCCAACGTCTCAGTGGGCGGCGCCGGCGGCCGGGCGAGCAACTCGGGCTACAACATTCGTGGCATTGACGGCGACCGCATCCTCACACAGGTGGATGGCGTGGAAGTGCCGGACAATTTCTTCAACGGCCCTTACGCCAAGACCCGCCGCAATTACGTGGACCCGGAAATCGTCAAGCGCGTGGAAATCCTGCGCGGCCCGGCCTCGGCCCTGTATGGCAGCAGCGCCATTGGTGGCGCCGTCAGCTATTTCACCCTCGACCCGGATGACATCATCAAGCCCGGCCAGGACGTCGGCGCCCGCCTGAAGACCGGCTACAGCTCCGCCGACGAGAGCTGCTTGACCTCCGCCACCGTCGCCGGGCGCGTACAGGACTTCGACGGCTTGCTGCACCTGAGCCAGCGTAATGGTCACGAAATGGAATCCTACGACGGCAACAACGCCACGGGCCTGGCGCGTACCGGTGCCAACCCCGAGGATGCGCGCACCACTAACGTGCTGGCCAAGCTGGGTTGGAATTATGGCGATGACAACCGACTGGACCTGACTTACGAGAAGTTCAAGGACGATCGCGACGTCAACCTCAAGAATGCCGTGGGCGGCCCGTTCACAGGCGGGCGCGGCTTCAACTTCTACCGGGCGCGGTCGGGCAACGACACCATCACCCGTGAACGTTTCGGTATCGAAAACCGCTTCGCCCTCGAATCGCCGATTGCCGATCACATCAAGACCAGCCTCAACTACCAGATCGCCAAGACCGACCAGACCACCGCCGAGATCTACCAGCCATCACGGCGTGTATTGCGCACCCGCGAAACCCTTTATGAAGAAAAACAGTGGGTGTTCGACGCACAGCTGGATAAGACCTTCAGCCTGGGTGAAACCGATCACCAACTCACCTATGGCACCACCCTCAAACAACAGAAAGTCACCGGCTCCCGCGAAGGCGCCGCCACCTGCCTGGCGGTCGGCAGCGGTTGCACGGCCATCGGCGCACCCAGCCCGATGGCCAGCGACAGCGTGAAAAAAGCCAGCGACTTCCCGGACCCGACTATCAACACTTACTCGCTGTTCGCGCAGGACCAGATCACTTGGGACAAGTGGACCTTCCTGCCCGCGGTGCGCTATGACTACACCCAACTCAAGCCCAAGTTAACTGAAGCGTTCCTCAACACCGTCGACCCGACGCGGATCTACGCCCACAGTGACAAGGAAAAAACCTGGCACCGTGTGACGCCCAAATTCGGCCTGACCTACGCGCTGACCGATCACTACACCTGGTTTGGTCAATACGCTGAAGGCTTCCGCACACCGTCTGCCAAAGCCTTGTACGGCCGCTTCGAAAACCTGCAGCAGGGCTACACCGTCGAGCCCAACCCGGACCTCAAGCCGGAAAGCAGCAAGGGCGTGGAAACCGGGATTCGTGGCAACTTCGATTCCGGTTCGTTTGATATCGCCGTGTTCTACAACAAATACCGCGATTTTATCGACGAGGACGCCTCCGTCGCCGGCAGCACCTCACAGCAATTCGAAGCCAACAACATCAAGCACGCCACCATCAAGGGGATCGAAGCCAAAGGGCGCCTGAACCTTGACGCGTTTGGCGCACCGCAAGGCATGTACACCCAGGGTTCGGTGGGCTACACCTATGGCCGCAACGACGATAATGGCGAGGCGCTCAACAGCGTCAACCCGCTCAAGGGCGTATTCGGCCTAGGCTACGACCAGGACAACTACGGTGGCCTGCTGAGCTGGACCCTGGTGAAAAAACAGAATCGCGTCGACAGCACCACCTTCCATGCGCCTGACGGCAGCACCACTGGCCCCTTCAAGACCCCAGGCTTCGGCATTGTCGACCTGACCGCCTTCTATAAGGTCACCCACGACGTGACCCTCAACGGTGGTCTTTACAACCTGACCGACAAGAAGTACTGGAACTGGGATGACGTGCGCAGCTACGACGGCGTCGGCGAGGCCGGTGTGACCTCGCCCGCCAACCTCGACCGCCTGACCCAGCCGGGTCGCAACGTTGCGATCAACGTGGTCTGGGACATCTGACCCGCACCACTCACCTCGTCGAAATTTCATCGCCGGGGTGAGGATTTTTTACTGTGCCGCGTCTTCTTGTTCGTCTAGTTGATAACCGCTCTCTTTAAGAGCAATAAGGCGCTCCCCTTCTCAAGGACTTATTCATGACCGCTTCTCCTACCGCAGAACGTCCAAGCCTGCGCTCCCAGCGCCTGAACCAGATCACGAACGAGCCGCACACCAAGCTCGACGCATTGGTCAAAGCCCACGCGCCGTTCGAGACCCAGACCAACTTCGCGCGTTTCGTGGTGGCGCAGTATCTGTTCCAGTCGGAACTGATGGCCCTCTACAACGATGCCGAACTGATCAAGATCGTGCCGGACCTGGCGGAGCGCTGCCGTGCCGACGCCGCCAAGCAGGACCTGGCCGACCTGGACACCGAAGTGCCTGCGCCGGTGGCTGGCGCCGTGAAGAACCCGAGCAAGGCCGAAGCCCTCGGCTGGCTGTTCGTTTCCGAGGGCTCCAAGCTGGGCGCTGCGTTCCTGATCAAGCGCGCCGTGGGCCTGGGCCTGAGCGGAACCTTCGGTGCCCGCCACTTGGGTGAACCGGCCGGCGGTCGTGCCGAAGGCTGGAAGCGCTTCACCCGCACCCTCGACGCCTTGGAGTTCAGCGCCGAAGAGGAAGCCGCAGTGGAAAAAGGCGCGGTCGACGCGTTTGTACGCTTCACCATCTTGCTGGAACAGGCGTACGCTAGCGCCCCTGAACTGGCCTGATTCCTGGATTGAGGGAGCGGGCTTACTCGCGAATACGGTGTATCAGCCACGTATCAGGTGACTGTCACTCTGCTTTCGCGAGCAAGCCCGCTCCCACATTTTGGCCCAGTTCAAATCTGATTTTTTTGCTGCCCTCACTTGCACGAATCCATGACCCGCAAACCCCAATCCACCTCGAAAATCGCGCAGATCCTCTTTGGCCTGCTGGCCTACGTCAGCCTGGGCATCGGATTGGTGGCGATCGTCATCCCGGGTTTGCCCACCACCGAGTTCATCCTGTTGGCCGCCTGGGCCGCCACCAAAAGTTCACCGCGCCTTAGCGCCTGGCTGGAAAACCACCGGCTGTTCGGGCCGATCCTGTCCAACTGGCGCAACGGCAAGATCATCACGCGGCGGGCCAAGGTCAGCGCCACCGTGAGCATGCTGCTCTGCGCGATTCTGATGCTGGCGATACTCGACCACGGCTGGCCGATCTACCTGGCGATTGCCGGCATGAGCCTGGGCAACCTGTGGATCTGGTCACGCCCGGAACGGCTTACCCCCCCCACATAACGCTGCCTGTAGGCATTCACCTACCGCGCATGAATTGATTTATGACGCCGATGTTTCGAACATAGCGCTGAGTGGCGCCCCTGCATTCGAGCCAAATTCAAAGACGCCCTCTGTGGGAGCGGGCTTGCCCGCGATGGCGGTGCATCAGCAACACATCATTGACTGACCCACCGCCATCGCAGGCAAGCCAGCTCCCACATAAAGCAGATTCGCAGCGACTTAACGACCGGGCCAGGCTTGAACAAACGCCGCCACATCCTCTTTCGGCGCAGTACGCGGCGGATTTTGCGGCGTACCCAGATACAGGAAACCAATCACTTCCTCATCCGCCGTCAGCCCCAGGCCTTTAGCAACGTGCGCCGAGTAGGACAATTCGCCAGTGCGCCACACCGCACCAATTCCCTGGGCGTAGGCCGCCAACAGGATCCCATGGGCAGCGCAGGCCGCAGCCAGCAGTTGCTCGGACTTCGGCACCTTGAAATGTTCCTGCAAGTGGGCAATCACCACCACCACCAACGGCGCACGCAGCGGGCCATTCTGGGCTTTGTCGATGGCGGCTTGCGGCGCTTCAGCGTCTTGCAGGCGCGCCGCCTCAGCCAGCAACGTGCCCATTTGCTCGCGGGCGGCGCCTTCCACCGTCAGGAAACGCCAAGGGCGCAACTGCCCGTGGTCGGGCGCCCGCATGGCGGCGGCGAACAGCACGTCGCGCTGCTCCTGGGTCGGGGCCGGTTCCAGCAAGCGCGGCACGGAAACACGGTTGAGCAAAGCGTCGAGAGCCTGCATTGGCCACCTCCAGAGAAAAATGTGCGGTCATTCTAGCGGGAATGAATCGGGATGCCACTAAACGATAATTGCTCTTATTCATTGCGCCCTGCCCTGTTAGACTTTGCGCCCATAATTTGCGCATTCGCTTAGGGCTTTCGATGTTCCGTCCGTTTTTTCGCCTGTCCGCAGTACTGCTGTCCTTGAGCCTGACGGCCTGCGATGACGCACCCAGGTTCACCAAGGCCGAGCCCGGTGAATCACGGGCGGGCGGCGCAGCGACGGTGAACAAGCGCGACCAGAACGCGTTTTCCCTGCCTTCGGCCAACTTGTCAGCCACACGGCGCCTGGATTTCAGCGTGGGCAACAGCTTCTTTCGCAGCCCATGGGTGATCGCGCCGTCCACCACCACGGCGCGTGATGGCCTGGGCCCGTTGTTCAATACGAATGCCTGCCAGAACTGCCATATAAAAGACGGCCGTGGGCACCCACCGTTGCCCGACGCACCGAATGCGGTGTCGATGCTGGTGCGCCTGTCCATTCCAAGTAGCCCTGCGTATGCCAAGCTGATCGAACAGATCGGCGTAGTGCCCGAACCGGTCTACGGCGGGCAACTGCAAGACATGGCCGTGCCCGGCGTTGCGCCCGAAGGCAAGGTGCGGGTCGACTACACGCCGGTCAACGTTACCTTCAAGGACGGCACGGTAGTCGAACTGCGCAAGCCGGCCCTGCAATTCACCCAGCTTGGCTACGGCCCGATGCATCCGGATACACGCTTCTCCGCGCGCATCGCCCCGCCGATGATCGGCCTGGGCCTGCTGGAAGCCATCAGCGACGCCGATATCCTGCGCAACACTGACCCCAAGACCGCCGACAAAGAAGCCATCGTCGGCCGCGCCAATTGGGTCTGGGACGACGCCCAGCAAAAAACCGTGCTGGGGCGTTTCGGCTGGAAAGCCGGGCAACCCAACCTCAATCAACAAAATATTCACGCGTTTTCTGGTGATATGGGCCTCACCACGTCCCTGAGACCGTTCGATGACTGCACCGAGGCTCAAGTCGCCTGCAAGCAGGCGCCCAACGGCAATGGCCCCGACGGCGAGCCTGAAGTCAGCGACAACATTCTGCGCCTGGTGCTGTTTTACACCCGCAACCTGGCGGTGCCAGTGCGCCGCGACGTCAACTCGCCGCAAGTGCTGGCCGGTAAAAACCTGTTCTATCAAGCCGGCTGCCAGGGTTGTCACACACCCGCGTTCACCACGGCTGCCAATGCCGCCGAACCTGAGCTGGCCAGCCAAGTGATCCGCCCTTACAGCGACCTGCTGTTGCACGATATGGGCGACGGATTGACCGACAACCGTAGCGAATTCAAGGCCGGTGGCCGCGACTGGCGCACGCCGCCGTTGTGGGGCATTGGCCTGACGGAGACCGTGAGTGGCCACACCCAGTTCTTGCATGACGGCCGCGCGCGCAACCTGCTCGAAGCCGTGCTGTGGCACGGCGGCGAAGCACAAGCGGCGCAGCAGCATGTGTTGTCTTTCAATGCCGAGCAGCGCGCTGCGTTGCTGGCGTTCCTGAATTCTCTATAAGCTTTGCCCCAATTACAGAAGGGAGCTCGACATGTTCCGTCCCAAGTTGTTGTTCACCAGCCTTGCCGCACTCGCCCTCGGCGCTTGCTCACCGCAAGACCCGCAAGCAGTGACCTCGGCGGCTATCGCCAAGCAAGTGATTTTGCCGACGTACAGCCGTTGGGTTGAAGCAGACCGCCAACTGGCCGTCAGCGCGCTGGCTTACTGCCAAGGCAAGGAAAGCCTGGACACCGCCCGCGCCGACTTCCTGCATGCGCAAAAGGCCTGGGCCGAGTTGCAACCGCTGCTGATCGGCCCGATGGCCGAGGGCAACCGTGCTTGGCAGGTGCAGTTCTGGCCGGACAAGAAGAACCTGGTCGGCCGCCAAGTCGAACAACTGGTCGCCAGCCAGCCACAGATCGACGTCGCGGCCCTGGCCAAGTCCAGCGTGGTCGTGCAAGGCCTGTCGGCCTACGAATACATCCTCTACGACGCCAAGACCGACATCGCCGACGACGCTCAGAAAGCCCGTTACTGCCCGCTGCTGGTGGCTATCGGCGACCGTCAGAAGGCCCTGGCCGAAGAAATCCTGGCCAGCTGGAACAGCACCGACGGCATGCTTGCGCAGATGACCAAGTTTCCTAACCAGCGCTACGCGGACTCCCACGAGGCCATCGCTGACCTGCTGCGCGTCCAGGTGACCGCACTGGACACCCTGAAGAAAAAACTCGGCACGCCGATGGGCCGCCAGACCAAGGGTATCCCGCAGCCATTCCAGGCCGATGCGTGGCGCAGCCAGTCGTCCCTGCAAAGCCTCGAGGCCAGCCTCGCGGCGGCCCAGACTGTGTGGGTCGGCGTCGACAACAAAGGCCTACGCGGCCTGTTGCCTGCCGAGCAGAAGCCGTTGGCCGACAAGATCGATGCCGCCTATGCCGCGTCGCTGAAGCTGTTCGACAGCAACCAGCGTACCTTCAACGAACTGCTGGCCGACGACGCCGGACGCCAGCAGCTCAACGACATTTATGACAGCCTCAACGTTGTCCACCGCCTGCACGAAGGCGAGCTGGCCAAAGCGCTGGGCATCCAACTGGGCTTCAATGCCAACGACGGTGACTGATGATGCTCAGGCGACAGGCTTTGGCGGTTGGCAGCATGCTGCTCAGTGCGCTCACCTTGGGTGGCTGGACGCTGTTCAAAAGCAAAGACAAAAGCCCGCTGCTGCTCTCGGCGCGCGATGATGCGGACGGCAAGCACTACGCTGTGGGCTATCGCCTGGACGGCAAGCAAGTGTTTGCCACCCAGGTCGGCCAGCGCTGTCACGACATCATCAACCACCCGACGCTGCCCATTGCGCTGTTTGTTGCCCGTCGCCCAGGCACTGAGAGTTATCTGATCGACCTGCGCAGTGGTGCGCTGCTGCAAACCATCACCTCCCATGCCAATCGCCACTTCTATGGCCATGCGGTCATTCACAAAAGCGGCGACTGGCTGTACGCCACCGAAAACGACACGTCCGACCCCGGCCGTGGCCTGCTCGGTGTGTACAGGTTCGAAGGCGAGCGGCTGGTGCACAGTGGCGAGATTTCCACCCATGGGATCGGCCCACATCAGGTGTCGTGGATGCCCGACGGCGAAACCCTGGTGGTGGCCAACGGCGGCATTCGCACCGAAGCCGAAAGCCGCGTGGAGATGAACCTCAACGCCATGGAACCGAGTCTCGTGCTGATGCACCGCGACGGTACGCTGATCAGTAAGGAAACCCTCGGCCAGCAGATGAACAGCGTGCGCCATATGGGGATCGCCAGCGATGGCACCATCCTTACCGGGCAGCAGTTCATGGGGCCGTCCCAGGAGCGTTCCGAATTGTTGGCGATCAAGCGACCGGGCCAGCCTTTCGTCGCGTTCCCGGTGGCCGATGAGCAGTTGCAGTCGATGGGGCACTACACCGCCAGCGTCGCGGTGCACAGCGAATTGCGCTTGGTGGCGTTGACCGCCCCACGGGGCAACCGCTTCTTTATCTGGGACATGGACAGTGGCGAACTGCGCCTGGATGGACCATTACCCGACTGTGCCGGTGTCGGTGCCGTCGAGGATGGTTTTGTCGTGACCTCGGGCCAAGGCCGTTGCCGGTTCTACGATTGCCGTCAGAAACAGTTGGCAGCAAAACCGTTGGAATTGCCGGCAGGGCTCTGGGATAACCATCTGCATCTGATCTGACGCGCCCCTCTGAACAGGGCCAGTCCTGGCCCTGTTCCCGGTGATAAACACCGTCTGGAATACCCACTACACTTCTACAAAAAATCGCCTGCCAATGTTTTCCAGGGAATCGGAATATGCTGCGCCGTCGCATGCTGATCATGTTGGGTATTGTCCTGTTAATCGTCCTGCTGCTGGGGGGCTACAAAGCCTTTTCCATCTACCAGCAGATCCAGGTCTTTTCCAAGCCAAAACCGGCGGTCAGCGTGGCGGTCGCGACGGTGGTCGAACAATCCTGGCAACAGCGCCTTCCATCCGTCGGCTCACTCAAAGCCTTACAAGGTGTGAACCTGAGCCTGGAGGTGGCTGGCACGGTCAAGGACGTGCACTTCGAGTCCGGGCAGAAGGTCAAGGCCGGACAACCGCTGGTGCAACTCGACAGCGCAGTGGAAAGGGCCCTGCTGGAAACCGCCCAGGCGGACCTCGGGCTGGCCCAGCTGGATTACGGTCGCGGCAGCCAACTGGTGGGCAGCCAGGCCATCTCCAAAGGCGAGTTCGACCGCCTCTTCGCGCAACGGCAAAAGAACAAGGCCACAGTCAATCAATTCAAGGCTTCGCTGGCGAAAAAACACATTGTCGCGCCCTTCAGCGGCACCATCGGCATTCGCCAGGTGGATGTGGGTGACTACCTGGCCAGTGGCACGGTGATCGCTACCTTGCAAGACATCAGCAGCCTCTACGTCGACTTCTATATCCCCGAACATGCCGTGCCCAAGGTCGCCCTCGGGCAAGCCGTGCAGGTGCAAGTGTCGGCTTACCCGGGCCAGCAATTCTCCGGCAAGGTCAGTGCAATCAACCCCAAGGTCGAGAACAGCACGCGCAACGTGTTGGTGCGCGCCACCTTGGCCAATCCTGCCGGCAAGCTGCTGCCCGGCATGTTCACCCGCCTGGACGTGATGCTGCCCAATCCCGCCCTGCAAATCGTGGTACCGGAAGGCGCGATCACCTACACCCTCTACGGCAACTCGGTGTACGCCGTGGCCGAGAAAAAAACCGAGCGTGGTGAGGTCGAAAAAGACACCAATGGCAAGCCGCTGCTGATCGCCGAACGGCGGTTCGTCGAGACCGGTGAGCGGCGCGGCGGCCTGGTGCTGGTGAGCAAAGGCCTGAAAGCCGGTGAGCAGGTGGTCAGCGCCGGCCAGTTAAAACTGGACAACGGCACGCCCATCGCCATCAGCCCGGACAAAAACCTGCCGGCAGGGCACTAAGCCATGAAGTTCACAGACGCCTTTATCCGTCGTCCGGTGCTGGCCATGGTGGTCAGCCTGCTGATTGTGCTGCTGGGTTTGCAGGCCTACAGCAAGCTGCCGCTGCGCCAGTACCCGCGTATGGAAAACGCCCTGATCACGGTGACCACCGCCTACCCCGGTGCGAACGCCGAGACCATCCAGGGCTATATCACCCAACCGCTGCAGCAAAGCCTGGCCAGCGCCGAAGGCATCGACTACATGACCTCGGTGAGTCGCCAGAACTTTTCGGTGATCTCGATCTACGCGCGCATCGGCTCCAACAGCGACCGCCTGTTCACCGAATTGCTGGCCAAGGCCAACGAGGTGAAGAATAAACTGCCGCAAGACGCCGAAGACCCAGTGTTAAGCAAAGAGGCCGCTGACGCCTCGGCACTGATGTACATCAGCTTCTCCAGCCAGCAACTGAGCAACCCGCAGATCACCGATTACCTGTCACGGGTGATCCAGCCCAAGCTCGCCACCCTGCCGGGCATGGCCGAGGCGGAGATTCTGGGCAACCAGGTGTTCGCCATGCGCATCTGGCTCGACCCGGTGAAACTGGCAGGCTTTGGCCTAAGCGCCAGCGACATCACCGACGCCGTGCGCCGCTACAACTTCCTGTCCGCCGCCGGCGAGGTGAAGGGCGAGTTCGTGGTCACCAGCATCAACGCCAACACCGACCTCAAGTCCGCCGACGCCTTTGGTGCGATCACCGTCAAAACCGACGGCGACAGCCGCGTCCTGTTGCGCGACGTGGCCCGGGTGGAAATGGGCGCGGAGAACTACAACGCCATCAGCTCGTTTGGCGGAACGCCGTCGGTGTACATCGGCATCAAGGCCACGCCCAGCGCCAACCCGCTGGATGTGATCAAGGAAGTGCGCAAGATCATGCCGGAGTTGGAATCGCAGCTCCCACCCAACCTCAAGGCGGAAATTGCCTACGACGCCACGCTGTTTATCCAGGCGTCCATCAACGAGGTGGTCAAGACCCTGTTTGAAGCCATATTGATCGTGATCGTCGTGGTATTCCTGTTTCTGGGCGCCCTGCGTTCAGTGGTGATCCCGGTGATCACCATCCCGTTGTCGATGATCGGTGTGCTGTTTTTCATGCAATTGATGGGCTACTCGATCAACCTGCTAACCCTGTTGGCCATGGTGTTGGCCATCGGCCTGGTGGTGGACGATGCCATCGTGGTGGTAGAAAACATTCACCGGCATATCGAGGACGGCAAGACACCGCTGGATGCGGCACTGGAAGGCGCGCGGGAGATTGCCCTGCCGGTGGTGTCGATGACCGTCACCCTGGCGGCGGTGTATGCGCCCATTGGTTTTCTCGAAGGGCTCACCGGCGCACTGTTCAAGGAGTTCGCCCTGACCCTGGCGGGAGCGGTGATCATCTCCGGCATTGTTGCCCTGACCTTGTCGCCGATGATGTGCGCGCTGCTGTTGCGCCATGATGAAAACCCTTCGGGCCTGGCCCATCGCCTCGACCGGATTTTCGACAGCCTCAAGCGCCGCTACCAGAGCATGCTGCATGGCACCCTGAACACAAGGCCGGTGGTGATCGTGTTTGCGTTGATCGTACTGTGCCTGATCCCGGTGTTCCTCAAGTTTACCCAGTCGCAACTGGCTCCCGACGAAGACCAGGGCATCATTTTCATGATAGCCAGCGCACCGCAGCCGACCAACCTGGAATACCTCAACACCTACACCGACGAATTCATCAAGATCTTCAAGGCGTTCCCGGAGTACTACTCGTCGTTCCAGATCAACGGCTTCAACGGTGTGCAATCGGGCATCGGTGGCTTCCTGCTCAAACCGTGGAACGAGCGCGACCGCACCCAGATGCAGATACTTCCCGAGGTGCAAAGCCGTCTGGAGCAGATTCCGGGCCTGCAAGTATTCGGCTTCAACCTGCCCTCCCTGCCGGGCACGGGCGAAGGATTGCCGTTTGGGTTTGTGATCAACACGGCCAACGATTATGCCTCGTTGCTCGAAGTGGCCAACCGCGTGAAGAAACGCGCGATGGAATCCGGCAAGTTTGCCTTCGTCGATATCGACTTGGCATTCGACAAACCCGAAGTGGTGGTGGATATCGACCGCGCCAAGGCGGCGCAGATGGGCGTGTCGATGCAAGACCTCGGCGGCACCCTGGCGACGCTATTGGCCGAAGCGGAAATCAACCGATTCACCCTTGATGGACGCAGCTACAAAGTGATCGCGCAAGTAGAACGCGCCTACCGCGACAACCCCGGCTGGCTGAACAACTACTACGTAAAGAATAACCAGGGCGAACTGCTGCCGTTGTCGACCCTGATCACCCTCACCGACCGTGCTCGTCCTCGGCAGTTGAACCAGTTCCAACAACTCAACTCGGCACTGATCTCGGGGTTTCCCATCGTGAGCATGGGCGAGGCCATTGACACCGTGCGCCAGATCGCCGTTGAAGAAACCCCACCCGGCTATGCGTTCGACTACAGCGGCGCATCGCGGCAATTCATCCAGGAAGGCACGGCGCTGTGGGTCACGTTTGGCCTCGCCTTGGCAATCATCTTCCTGGTGCTGGCGGCGCAATTCGAGAGCTTTCGTGATCCTCTGGTGATCCTGGTGACAGTGCCGTTGTCGATCTGCGGAGCGCTGATTCCGCTATTCCTGGGCTGGTCGAGCATGAACATCTACACCCAGGTCGGCCTGGTGACGCTGATCGGTTTGATCAGCAAACACGGCATCCTGATCGTGGAATTCGCCAACCAACTGCGTAAAGACAAGGGCCTGACACCGCGCCAGGCAGTGGAAGAAGCGGCGGCGATTCGCTTGCGACCGGTGTTGATGACCACCGCGGCAATGGTATTCGGCATGGTGCCGTTGATTTTCGCGACAGGGGCAGGCGCGGTGAGCCGGTTTGATATCGGAATGGTGATTGCGACAGGGATGTCGATTGGCACTTTGTTTACGCTGTTTGTATTGCCCTGTGTCTATACGTTGCTTGCCAAACAGGATCGAACGATCTAAACGACGGCTAAGCCCTGCAACGCCTAAAGAATGCCGCTAACTCGACTTTTTACAGACTTCGGAACCAAGGTCCTATCGACCGCCACTACAGGCGCACGATCTAACCTCCAGGTAAAAAGAAGAAATGGAACTCAAACCATCAAACTATGCCGTCCCCCTGAACACTTGCGTAAAAAGCCAGACGCCATCAACCAGCCAGACAAGCGGTGTCTTGGCCACTGAAAAAGACAACGCCGCCCCCCCGTCCCACGCCACTGGCAGGCCGTACGGCGATAATCGAAGCGCCGAGGAAATTCTCCAGGCCAATCCCTCATTGGATATCTTCGACAAGATCGACTACCCGAAAGGTTACAAAGAGCGACTCTACAAGCGGGTGGGTGATTGGACGTCGAACAACCCCGATCCCAAGTGGAGGGCCGAGGCTGCGTACAACGCTGCCCGAGTGTTCAATTACATCGAATCCGGGAAAGACAGCAGAACGGCCAATAGCAGACCCAACAGTGAGGCGACTGATGGCCTTCAGTGCCCTGGTTACCCACCCCTTGAAGCCAGTAATGCGGAACTAATGGAGAACTTCCTGCAAAACGGCTACTCGGCATTGATAGATCCAGAGGCAGAATCACAAAAGGCGGAAAACGCAGCCATAGAAGCCGAAAAAGCCAGGATAAAAGACCAGCAGAACGCCTCGCAAACGGACACCACCAAGAGCGATGAAACCTCAAGGGCTGAAAACAATATTGACTACGCCCCTAACGGCGCCACCGGAAGACCAAAAGGGGACCGTCGCACAGCAGAACAGATCATCAAGGACAATCCCATCTTGAACAACTTGCCCTCGTCTATTACGAAAGAATCGCTGTTCAAGCATCTGGGTGACTGGACCGGCAGCAATCCGGATCCGGAAAAACGTGCAGATGCAGTCTTTAATGCTGCACGCCTGTTCAATTACATCGATGGCCTCGACGTAAAGGAGTCCGCTAGAAAACCGAGCAAGCAAGGTGACGGCGAGATCACGGGTGAACATCAGGGCCCACTCCCACCGCCCTTCGATGAAGTCACGATTGTGAAAGGCTCTGAGGCCGACCTCGTGAAAAAATTCAGCGAGGAAGGTTACGCAGCCTTGGGCAATCACGGCACTCCGCTTGCCTCAGACAATGAAAAACGCCCTCAGAAAATCCCCCCGTCCCCTTCCGGGCGGCCTGAAGGTGATAAGCGCACAGCTGATCAAATCCTCAACGCTAATCCAATCATTGGCAGGCTGGAAGAGTCCTTGGCTGAAATTCAAGGTGGTGCCAGGATTCTCGAGAAACTGAAGGCACTGACAGGCGACTGGAGCGAGAACAACACAAATGCCGAGTCGCGTGCCAACGCAGCGTACAACATCGCTAAAGTTGCAAACTACCTCGACGCAAACCCCACCTTTTATAGGCTTGACGAGGGGTTTGACGACATCGGTCCTGGCCATCTGACGGGCTTCACAAGTGATGGCGCTAACCCAGACACTGAGGCAAGCGCGCTTATCAACTTTAGCAATAGCGGCTACAACGCGTTAGCGGGTTAAACAGGTAGACACCGACCTACTTTGCAAAAAAAGACCTCGCACTGCGAGGTCTTTTAATGTTGGTTTGAATCGTTTCAACTCTGTGGCCTCATCCCTTGAGACATGCCGAACATAAAGAGCAGTAACTCATGATCAGGCTTGACCGCTGTGCTCGCCTTGGCCACGCGCGGCAACAGGCATTGCCCGCCACTCTGCGTTGCGCTGAGCACCTGTGTGCGAGGCTGCTCCCACGCCGCCAGCGCCAAGGCTGCAACGCCCAGCGCCCCGACCAAAAACAAACCTCGTGCTATTTCTAGCTTCATCTGGTTAAACCCTTGATAGCGCTGCCAAACGCCGTCTCGTAAAAGTAGCTGAGTTTTTTCCAATCGGTATCGTTCCACGACGAATGGCGGCGCAATTGCAGCATGTCATGGGAGGCCGCCCGATAAGCGGTCAAGCGCTGGCGGCATTTCTCGAAATCCAGCAGCGCCACTTCGACATTGGCCGAATCACCTTCGCCTGTCACCCGCACAAAAATATGCTTGATGTACAGACAGCCATGCTGCCAACGCCCCTTGTGCATGCGCGCCAGGGTGCCGGCCAATTCCTTGAGCACGCGTTCATGCACCTGCTCGCCGTATTGCTCGCGGCCACCGGCGGCGTACCAGTTTTCAATTTCGTCAAAGCCATCAAGGGCTGCGGTCACCAGCAGTGCCTGCCAACGGTGCTCGGGGTCGCGGCGTGCCTCGCAAAAGACCATTTCCGGAACGCGTACGTCCAACAGGCGCAGGCCTTTGATGGCATCGCGTTCACGCAGCACGGTGGGACGGCCGAAGGGGTGCAGCCAACTGCGGTAAATATGCCCGGTCTGGCGCTTGCAGTAGAGCAAACGTCCATTGGGACTTATCACGCGCTGCACGCCACTTTCACCGCCGCGCCGGCGGTTGGGCTCCTCGACCCACTCACCCTGCTGGCGCCAGAAATAATCGAATCGCTCTTCGGGCGCTACGTGACTGCCTGCTACGCACTCAACTGCCATCCTGTTACCTCTTGCGTAATACGTACACCCGCCACATGGCGTAGAGCGGTATGAAGTCCAGGGATTCCTGAACACGAAAGCCGGCTTCCTCGAATTCCGCTTCGACAGTAGCAGCCGGTAACACAAATCTGTTTTGGTAACCTTCCTGCTCACCGTTTTTGCGACGCTGCCCTTCGAGACGCTTGCGTTTCCAGGCTTTGAAGTTGCCATCGACCCACAGCGAAATGATCACGCTGTCACGGGTAACGCGCTGAAACTCCCGCAATACCGCCGCCCGATGCGCCGGATCACCAATGTGGTGCAACAGGCGCATACAAAAAATGCTATCCACAGCGTTATCCGGCAGATCGATATCAAACGCAGATGTCTGCAAGGGCCGTACCCGTTTCACCACATCGGCGGGTTGAGCAGCTGTCGCCACCGTCAACATCGAGGCAGAGTTGTCAGCGCCGATGATCACACGGTTGGGTTTTTCGGCCAGCAGCGGCCAGAAGCGCCCTGCACCGCAGGGCAAGTCCAGCACCAAACCAGGCTCACCGGCCATCGCCAACGCGCCACGGGCCAATTGCTCGTCGCGTTTATGGGACAGCCGGCGTGCCAGATTGTCCTGATGCTTGAGCAAATAGTCGTGGGCGTGCTCGTCGTCGTACTTTTTCGAAAATTCGAGCTTTATCGGGGTAGACATCTACGGATCTCCAGTTGCTGATGCCTACAACCTTAAGCAGCAGTCTGTGATCAACAGGTCAACCCGTTGTGAAAAACTTGTCCTGCCCGATCTCATACATTTCAAGACTTTACAGACACAAGCAATAGCATGGGGCCATGTTCGCCGAATTACGGGGAACTCTGGCAGGATAGCGGCAGGAGATGGAGCCAGGCTTAGACCTGACTCAGTTGCACATGAAAACGGCAGCCATTCGGCTCCATGGTGCTGAGCCTCACGCTCCAGCCCTGGTTCTCACAGATACGCTGGACCAGTGACAAACCAAGGCCCAGGCCGTCACCGCGTTTTTCGCTGCCGCGCACGAAAGGCTCGAACATCGCTTCGCGCTTGTCTTCGGGAATCCCCACGCCGGAGTCTTCCACCACAAAGCCACTCGGCTCGAGGGTCAAGCGGATAAAGCCCTGCTCGGTGTAGTGCAAGGCATTGCGCAACAGATTGCCCATCACCGCTTGCAGAAAGGTGGCATTGTAGCGGGTGTCCAGCGGGTTACCAGGCTGGTAGATCAGCTCCAGGCCCTTGCGCTCAATGGGCTCGCGCCAGATGCCGAGCAGATCATCGGCCACCTGTTCCAGGCTGACCTGCGGTGACATGCTGCCATCGTCATGCTGGGCACGGGCCAGCATGAGAAAGGTCTGCACCAGCTCACGCATTTCTTCGCAAGCACGGGCGATCCGCTCGACCTGGTTACGCCCTCGCTGATCGATGGCCGGGTTTTCCAGCAACAGTTCGCAAGAACTCGCCAATACCATCAAGGGGGTGCGCAATTCGTGGCTCACGTCACTGGTAAACAACTGCTCACGAGACAGCGCCTGGCGCAACCGCCCCAGCGTGGCATCGAAGGCCACGGCCAGCTCACCCACTTCATCCGCCGCGTAATCCGGCGCCAGCGGTGGTGCCAGGCCCAGCAATTGGTCACGGTGACGCACCTGGCGGGCCAGGCGTACGACCGGCGCCATCACTTTGCGGGCGAGCACCCAGCCGAGGAATACCGCCAGTGCCAGGCTGAGTACAAAACCCACCAGCACCACGGCAAACAGCACGCGCTCGCGCTCTTCAAAATCGCTTTGATCTTGCAGCAGCACATAGCGCCGGCCGTCGACCACTTCCACCATGGCGTGGTAAGACAGCGACTCTCGGAACACTTCGTGGAAACCGGGTTCGAGGTGACGCAGATCCTTGGGCAATTCAAAATCGCCGGGGCCACCGCTGAAGTAAAACAGCTGGTCCGGCTCGGGCCGGTGGCGCCAGTCCTCGACGGTGTCCATCAGCAACAGGCGCTGCAGGTCACCGCCCAGGCCCGCCGAGATCAGTTTTTCTTCCACCAGGTGCACGGTGGCGACGATGCCCATGGCGAAGGCGCCCGCCACCAATGCACTCATCAACGCAAAGGCGATGATGATGCGTTGGGCAAGGCTTTGCTTAAACTCCATCACGCCCCTCGGCCAAGCGATAACCGACGCCGTGCACCGTTTGCAGCAATGGCTTGGCGAACGGTTTATCGATCACTTGGCGCAATTGGTGGACGTGGCTGCGCAGACTGTCGCTGTCCGGGCAGTCATCGCCCCACAGGGCTTCTTCGAGAATTTCGCGGCGTAGCACGTGCGGGCTCTTCTGCATCAGCACCGCCAGCAGCTTCAGGCCGACCGGGTTGAGCTTGAGCAGACGACCTTCGCGAGTGACTTCCAGGGTGTCGAGGTCGTAGCTCAGGTCAGCCACCTGCAGTGTGCGGCGACCGCCACCCTGTGCACGGCGCAGCACGGCTTCAATCCGCGCCGCCAATTCCGACAAGGCAAAAGGTTTGAGCAGGTAATCGTCGGCACCAGACTTGAAGCCTTGCAGCCGGTCATCCAGTTGATCGCGGGCGGTGAGCATGATCACCGGCGTGTCACGGCGCGCGTCTTCGCGCAGGCGCTTGCACAGGGTGTAGCCATCGATGCCGGGCAGCATGATATCGAGCACGATCAAATCGTAATGTTCAGTGGCAGCCAGGTGCAGGCCCGACAAACCGTCCTGCGCACAGTCCACGGTATAACCCTTTAACCCCAGGTAATCCGCCAGGTTGGCGAGGATATCGCGGTTGTCTTCAACCAATAAAATTCGCATGGGAGTGTCTCCGTACGCGGTAGCGGCCGTGTTGGCTCGCGCAGCTTAAGGCCAAGTGTGGCACAGGGATAGGCCTTGAGGGCACGCTGATAAAGGTTTTCAACCAACATTCATATTGAACGAGATTTTCACTATGGCTTCACACAATGGAGACAGTGCCAGGGCGAAAATTTGCGGTTAATTCAACGCCTCATCGGTTCGCAGGGCACTATCGCAAGCACGCCAGCGCCCACAGTTGGCTGCATTTCAAATTCAAACAATAAAAAAGCCCCGCCTGCATCACTGCAGGCGGGGCTTTTTCAGTACGGGGGTAAGGCTGGCTTACATCATGCCGCCCATGCCACCCATGCCGCCCATGTCTGGCATACCGCCACCGCCAGCGCCTTCAGCCTTAGGCTTGTCAGCAATGGCAGCTTCGGTGGTCAGGATCAGGCCACCGATGGAGGCTGCAGCTTGCAATGCCGAACGAGTCACCTTGGTAGGGTCCAGGATGCCCATTTCGATCATGTCGCCGTAGACGCCAGTCGCAGCGTTGTAACCGTAGTTACCTTTGCCGTTCTTGACTTCGTTGACCACAACGCTTGGCTCGTCGCCGGAGTTGGCAGCGATCTGGCGCAGTGGTGCTTCAACAGCACGACGCAGTACAGCGATACCGACGTTCTGGTCAGCGTTGTCGCCGGTCAGGTTAGTCAGGGCTTCCAGCGCACGGATCAGCGCAACGCCACCGCCAGGTACCACGCCTTCTTCGACGGCTGCGCGGGTTGCGTGCAGGGCGTCTTCAACGCGGGCTTTCTTCTCTTTCATTTCAACTTCGGAACCCGCGCCAACCTTGATCACGGCAACGCCGCCGGACAGCTTGGCCAGACGTTCTTGCAGTTTTTCACGGTCGTAGTCGGACGAAGTCTCGGCAACCTGGGCGCGGATCTGAGTGATGCGCGATTGGATGTCGCCTTCAACGCCAGCACCGTCAACGATGATGGTGTTTTCTTTGGAGATGGTCACGCGCTTGGCACTGCCCAGGTTTTCCAGGGTGGCGCTTTCCAGGCTCAGGCCGATCTCTTCGGAGATGACGGTACCGCCGGTCAGAACGGCGATGTCCTGCAGCATTGCCTTGCGACGGTCGCCGAAGCCTGGAGCCTTGACGGCTGCGACTTTAACGATGCCACGCATGTTGTTCACTACCAGCGTCGCCAGGGCTTCGCCTTCAACGTCTTCGGAAACGATCAGCAGTGGGCGGCCGGCTTTGGCAACGGCTTCCAGTACTGGCAGCATTTCGCGGATGTTAGAAATCTTTTTGTCGACCAGCAGGATCAGCGGGCTGTCCAGCTCGGCAACCATGGTTTCAGGCTTGTTGACGAAGTACGGGGACAGGTAGCCACGGTCGAACTGCATACCTTCTACAACCGACAGTTCGTTTTCCAGGCCAGAGCCTTCTTCAACGGTGATCACGCCTTCTTTGCCGACTTTTTCCATGGCTTCGGCAATGATGTCGCCGATGGAGCTGTCGGAGTTGGCGGAGATGGTACCTACCTGGGCAATAGCCTTGGTGTCAGCGCATGGCTTGGACAGGTTTTTCAGCTCAGCAACGATGGCGATGGTCGCCTTGTCGATGCCGCGCTTGAGGTCCATCGGGTTCATGCCGGCAGCGACGGCTTTGTAGCCTTCGTTGACAATTGCCTGAGCCAGAACGGTAGCGGTGGTGGTGCCGTCGCCTGCGTCATCGTTGGCACGGGAGGCAACGTCTTTGACCAGCTGCGCGCCCATGTTTTCGAAACGGTCTTCGAGTTCGATTTCTTTTGCTACCGAAACGCCGTCCTTGGTGATGGTCGGAGCGCCGAAGCTCTTCTCGATGATCACGTTACGGCCTTTAGGGCCCAAGGTCGCTTTTACTGCGTCAGCCAGGATGTTGACACCGGTGAGCATTTTTTTGCGGGCGGAATCGCCGAATTTAACTTCTTTAGCAGCCATGATCGATATTCCTTAAATACTTTGGAGTAACGGGAAAATGAGCGGGGAAATCAGTCTTCCAGAACAGCGAGAATCTCGTTCTCAGCCATAACCAGCAGGTCTTCGCCGTCGACTTTCACAGTGTTGCTGCCGGAGTAAGGACCAAATACAACCTTGTCACCGACTTTAACGGCCAGCGCACGCACGTCACCGTTTTCCAGGGTTTTGCCTGGGCCTGCAGCGACGATCACACCGTGGTTGGCTTTTTCAGCAGCCGAACCTGGCAGAACGATACCGCCAGCGGTTTTCTTTTCTTCTTCGCTGCGACGGATTACGACGCGGTCGTGCAGAGGACGAAGCTTGCTCATTGTCGATCTCTCCTAATTGTGTTTTTCATCGGCCGGTATCAGTACCGGCAGGTTGTATTCCGGCAGTGCCGGTCGCGCCTCGCCAAGCAAGACGCAGAAGTCTGTCTGGTGTCACCACCAGAAACCTTGCGGTGACCGTTACATAAGGGCGCATAAGCTTATTACAAGGGGCCGCGACGGAAATTTTTTGTGTATGTCGACGGCTCAAAGCAACACGGCACCCTGAGGTGCCGTGCCAGTGAAGCGGTTATTTGCTGTCGCGCTGTTCGAATTCGCCTTCGATCACATCACCTTCACGCCCCAGTGGCTGGCGCGGAGCCGGACCGCCACGGGGTTGCAGGTCATCGGCGAACGCACGCTGGCGAATCGCCGCCTCTTCGGCACGCTGGCGCATCTTGCCGGCCAGCAGCTTGCGAGTGACTGGCAGCAACATCACCAGGCCGACCACATCGCTGATAAAGCCCGGCAGGATCAACAGGCCACCGGCCAGGGCCATCATCAGGCCTTCAAGCATGGTCTGTGCGGGCAGCTCGCCACGATTCAGGCTTTCACGCGCACGCAGTGCCGTGGCCAGGCCGGCGACGCGCAGCACCAATACGCCGAGCATCGAGCCGAGAATGATCAACAGCAGGGCCGGGAAAAACCCGATCGCACTGCTGACTTGAACGAATACGAACAGCTCCAACACCGGGAACAGCAGAAAGAGCAATAAAAAAGGGCGCATCAAATGGTTCCTCAACGCAAGAATGCCTTGCCAGTCCACCTTAAATGACGTCGCCATTTCGTGAATTCAAGCGTCAGCGGCTTCTTTTTTCGGCCAGTCGTCAGCGTGAGCCAGTGAAACCAGGGCTTCGCGCACTTGTGTCGGAGTGTTGCAAGGCTCCGCGAACGGTAACCAATATAAGGACTGGCCGATACGCAGGTGCATGCCTTCGCTGTCGATACCGGCCAACTGCGCAGGCTCGGAGGTCGGCAAACCGGCCAAGTCGACGTAGTGGGCAATGGCGTTGGTGTGATCGCTGTTCATGTGTTCGATCATGCTGCGCTCAGCCGTGCCCGAGAACGGGTTGGCCAGTGTCAACTGGTCGACCCAGTGAATCGCCCCAAAGCCGCCGATGTAACGGTGGCGCACCGGCTTGAGCACCCAGAAGTCGAAGTCGTGGGCTTTGTGGTAGTTGGCCGAATCGGGGAAGTAGCGGTAATAACGCTCGGCCGCTGCCTCTATGGCAGCGCCCTCCCCGAGTTTTACGGCCTCAGCCAGGTAGGTCAGGCGCCCGACGGACTGCACGTCATCCGCCTCACGCTCACCCACCAGCAACGAACACTTAGGGTCTTTTTGCAGGTTGTGGGTGTGCTGGGCAATACGGCTGATGAGGATCAGCGGACGGCCCTGCTCGTCCAGGCAATACGGCACGACCGAACCGAAAGGGAAACCCGGCATGGCTTTGGACTGTGTGGCGAGAGCCCCACGGTATTCCTTGAGCAACAGCTCTCGGGCGTTCTTGGCAACCTGTGCGCTCAACGTTGACTCCTCGGGTATTCAGCCGCCCATGACTCATGGGAATGGATCTCAACACAAGGTAATCAATCTACGCGCCGGTTGCCAGAGGCGCCCCTGCCGGGATTTGTCGAAGGGGGTTACCAGGCCACGCCGAACCCTGCGGTATAGCGGGTTTTGCTCAGGCTGCTTTCCGAGTCGCCACTGATGACGTCGCGTTCAGCCTTGAGGTTAAGCGAAGCCCACTCGGTGACTTTGTAGCGCAGGCCCATTTCCGCATCCAGGGAGTATTCCGCTGGGCCATCGATAGGTTTGCCCACTTCGCCATTGGTAAAGAATTCAACGGTCTTGCCCACCAGGTAGCGGTTGTAGTTCCACTTCATGGCCAGGGAATAGAAGTTGTCCTTGCCGCCTTCGACGTATTCGTAATCGGTGCGGTTGACGAGCGACCCCAGGGAGAATGCGCCCAGCTCATCATCCCAGAACTGGTAGCCCGGGCCGGTACCGACGGTACGCTGGCGAGCCAAGTCTTCAACCTTGTCACGCTTGTAAGTCAAGCGTCCCTGCCAGAACCAATGCTCGGTCAGGAAGCGGTCCAGGTCATATTCCAACGCCCAGTTGTCGGTGGTGGTCACGTCGTCCTGGAACTCGCGGTTGTACTCGCCCTGCCCGGTGTGGCGCCATTGGCCATGCCGCGCGGTGGTCTTGAAGTCGATGTCGTAGTCGTTGGTATCTTTTTCGGCGCGCTTGTAGTCCAGCGCCATGTCGACATTGCCCTTCCACACCAAGTCTTCGATCACAGGCTTGGGCTTGAGGATCTGCTGGATGCTTGCCAGCTCGACGGTCTTTGGCGCCTCGCCATTGGCCAGCACCACCTTGCCTTCATCCGCCGGCTTCAGGGACTTGGCCTTTTCGCCGGTGTAGGCATCTTGCTTGACCAGCAGTTCCTGGTCGCTTTCCAGGGTTTTCACCTGTTTCCAGTCCACAGGAATGGCGCCCGCGTAATCGGTCTGGATCAGCAACTTGCCGCCGTCGAAGACCTTGATCTTGCCCGTCAGACGGTCACCGTTCTTCAACCAGACGGTATCGGCCATTAGGGGCGTGGAGGCGCTGAAAACAGCGAGGCACAGCAGAGTTCTGGACAACATAAGCGGATTCAGGGCTCGAGGTTGGCGAAAAGAGGGCATTATCGTGTTAGATACGACTGACTCAAGGATTTATATTCAGTTCAATCCTCGATGCCATGCTTACAGACGTTTCTTACAATAAGTCAGCCGATCTCAACGGATATGCCCACAGTGAATCCACCCGCCGAGCCCCCGCAAAGCCCTGCCCAAATGCGCCGCACTGCGCTGTACCTGACCCTGGCGCAAGTGCCCGCAGGGTGCGTGGTCAGCTACGGCGAGCTGGCCCACCTGGCTGGGCTGGGGCGTGCGGCGCGCTGGGTAGGCCGCACCCTGAGTCAACTGCCTGCAGACACCAAACTTCCCTGGCATCGCGTGCTGGGTGCCGGTGGTCGGATAAGTCTGCCAGTGGGCAGTGCCTCGGGTGACGAGCAACGCGCGCGTTTGCGCGAAGAAGGCGTCACGGTCCGCAATAATCGCGTGGATATTCAGCGCCATGGCTGGCGCCCGGTAGAGCACAGCGGTTAGAGTGCGCGCTTTGTTTCCGCAAACCTGAGGCAGACTCCAGCCCATGCCCCGTAAAACCTGGCGCGCCGCGCTCGCTGCCTATGCCAGCCCCTCGACGTTAGTGCTGTTGTTGCTCGGCTTTGCCGCCGGCTTGCCTTACATGTTGGTGTTCTCGACGCTTTCGGTGTGGTTGCGGGAGGCCGGTGTGGCCCGCGAGACCATCGGCTATGCAAGCCTGATTGGTTTGGCGTATGCCTTTAAGTGGGTCTGGTCGCCGCTGCTCGACCAATGGCGCCTGCCGTTGCTCGGTAAACTCGGGCGACGCCGTTCCTGGCTGGTCCTTGCCCAGTCGCTGGTGATCCTCGGATTGATCGGCATGGGCTTTTGCGACCCGCAGAAACATTTGTCCTGGCTGATCGCTATCGCCGTCGTCGTTGCCTTCGCGTCCGCCACCCAGGATATCGCGGTAGACGCCTACCGCCTGGAAATCGCCGATGACAGCCGCCAGGCCGCGTTGGCCGCCAGCTATATGTCCGGCTATCGCATCGCCGCCCTGCTGGCCACGGCAGGTGCACTGTTTTTTGCTGAAGGTTTCGGCTCCACCGGTTTCAACTATAAACACTCGGCCTGGACCGGCACCTATGTGCTGTTCGGCGTATTGATGGTTCCTGCGTTGCTGACCACGCTGTTCATGCGCGAACCAAATGTGCCACTGCGCACCCAGTTGCAGGCCGGGCGCTACAGTTTCGTGCATCAACTGGTCTCGGTATTTGTGCTGATCGTATTGCTGGTGTCGGTGCCCGCGATGTTCACCCAGCTGTTCAATACTGATTTCGCAAGCGTGCTGTTCCACGGTATGAGCCTGTGGGACCTGCTGATGGACGACCGTGCCTTCCTGCGCGCCATTCTCTATATCACGCTCACCGCACTGTGCCTCTCGGCCATGGGTCGCCGGGGCCTGGCGCCGGTGCTGACGCCGGTCAACGACTTCATCCTGCGCTACCGCTGGCAAGCTTTACTGCTGCTGGGGCTGATCGCCACCTATCGGATGTCTGACACCGTGATGGGCGTGATGGCCAACGTGTTCTACATCGACCAAGGCTTTACCAAGGACCAGATCGCCGGGGTCAGCAAGATCTTCGGCCTGATCATGACCCTGGTCGGCGCCGGCATGGGCGGCCTGCTGATTGTGCGCTTCGGCATCCTGCCGATCCTGTTTATCGGCGGCGTGTTCTCTGCCGGCACCAACCTGCTGTTCGTGGCGCTCGCCGACAGGGGCCCGGACCTGCAGATGCTGATTTTCACGATTTCCCTGGATAACTTCAGCTCGGGCATGGCCACATCGGCATTTGTGGCCTACTTGTCGAGCCTGACCAACCTCAAGTTCTCCGCCACCCAATACGCGCTGCTCAGCTCAATCATGCTGTTGCTGCCGCGCCTGATCGGCGGGTATTCGGGGGTGATGGTGGAGAAGTTCGGCTACCATAATTTCTTCCTGATCACCTGCATGCTGGGTGTACCGACATTGCTGCTGATTGCACTGCATTGGTACCAGGAGAATCGGCGGATTCGGTTGAATCCACCCGCTGACGACTGACACACCTCAGTCAATATGGGCGCTGGCTTGCCTGCAATAGCATCACCAGGGTGCAACAGATACACCGCGCCGCTCCCATCGCAGGCAAGCCAGCGCCCACACAAGCACGGTTCCGACAGAAACACCCCGCAACCTGATGCCTGTACTCCGGCGGCAACCGCCCGTACAATCCAGCGTCATTTCAAGTCCAAGCAACCGACAACGGCCTACCATGCGCACCAGTCAATATTTGCTCGCCACACAGAAAGAAACGCCTTCCGATGCGGTCGTGATCAGCCATCAGCTGATGCTGCGCGCCGGCATGATCCGCAAACTGGCCTCGGGCCTGTACACCTGGCTGCCCATGGGCTTGAAGGTGATGCGCAAGGTCGAAGCCATCGTTCGTGAAGAAATGAACGCTGCCGGCTCTCTGGAAGTGTTGATGCCGAGCACCCAACCGGCTGAACTGTGGCAGGAATCCGGGCGCTGGGAAGAGTACGGCCCTGAGTTGCTGCGCTTCAAGGACCGTCATGGCCGCGACTTCTGCGCCGGCCCGACCCATGAAGAAGTGATCACCGACCTGATGCGCAACGAGCTGAGCAGCTATAAACAGCTGCCGCTGAACCTGTATCAGATCCAGACCAAATTCCGTGATGAAATCCGCCCACGCTTCGGCTTGATGCGCGGTCGTGAATTCATCATGAAAGACGCGTATTCGTTCCACGCCGACCAGGCGTCGCTGCAGGTCACTTACGACCGCATGCACCAGGCCTACTGCAACGTGTTCACCCGCCTGGGCCTGAAGTTCCGAGCGGTTGAAGCGGACAACGGTTCCATCGGCGGTGCCGGCTCCCACGAATTCCATGTACTGGCCGAATCCGGCGAAGACGATATCGTGTTCAGCAACGGTTCGGACTACGCAGCAAACATCGAGAAAGCTGAAGCCGTGCCACGGGAAACGTCCCGCCCTGCACCGGCTGAAGAGCTGCGCTTGGTGGATACACCAGAGACCAAGACCATCGCGGCCCTGGTGGAAAAATTCAATCTGCCGATTGAAAAGACCATCAAGACCCTGATCGTGCACGCCGAAGAAGAAGGCAAGCTGATCGCCCTGGTGATCCGTGGCGACCACGAACTCAACGAAATCAAAGCCGCCCAGCAACCTGGCGTCGCCAACCCACTGGTCATGGCCAGTGATGCCGAACTGCGCGACGCCATTGGCGCCGGTGCGGGTTCCCTGGGCCCACTGAACCTGCCGCTGCCAATTATCATCGACCGTTCGGTCGAGCTGATGAGCGACTTCGGTATTGGCGCGAACATCGACGACAAGCATTACTTCGGCGTGAACTGGGAGCGTGACCTGCCGGTTCCGACCGTGGCCGACCTGCGTAACGTGGTCGCTGGTGACCCGAGCCCGGATGGCAAAGGTACCCTGGAGATCAAGCGCGGCATCGAAGTCGGGCACATCTTCCAGCTGGGCAATAAGTACAGCAAGGCGATGAAGTGCGAAGTGCTGGGCGAGAACGGCAAGCCGATCACCCTGGAAATGGGCTGCTACGGCATTGGCGTTTCGCGCGTGGTTGCAGCTGCCATCGAGCAGAACAACGACGAGAAAGGCATCATCTGGAGTGACGCCCTGGCGCCGTTCCAGGTCGCCCTGGTACCGCTGCGCTATGAAACCGAGCAAGTACGCGAAGCCACCGACAAACTGTATGCCGAACTGACGGCCGCTGGTTTTGAAGTGTTGCTGGATGACCGCGACAAGAAAACCAGCCCGGGCATCAAGTTCGCCGACATGGAACTGATTGGCATCCCGCACCGGATCGTGGTCAGCGACCGCGGCCTGGCGGATGGCAATCTGGAATACAAGAGCCGGACCGAAGCCCAAGCACAACCGTTGCCGGTGGCTGACGTGCTGTCTTTCCTTCAGGCGCGTATTCGTCGCTGAAAACCAGATCAAGAGAAGTCATGTTCAAGCGAAACACCAGAGCCCTGGGGGGCGCCGCCTTGTGCGGCGCCCTGCTGGTCAGCGGCTGCGCCAACCAGATGTCGCAACGCAGTGAGCACGAGGAGCGGGTCGAGCGTAAGTTGCTCGACCACAGCCTGCAGATCGATGTAGGCGACCCCAAAGTGCTGGAGCTGCCTCAACGCCGAGTGCGCATTCACGAGCAAAAGACCTTCGAGGTCACCGAGTTCGAAGTCACCCGTCGTTACGACCGCTACACCCCCTACCAACCCTGGCGCGAACTCTATGAAGTGCCTTTGGGTACGGTCGCCCTGGTCGCGGGTGCGGGGGCTAACGTGGCGAATATCTTCGCCCTCGGCAACCTGCCTACCAGCATGACCCACGACTGGCTGACCTACGGCGTGGACGGCCTCAACCCGTTCATGAACGTGCAATCCCATGGCCGTGCGCAACAGAACCTGGCAGGTATCGATGAAGTCCAGCGCGACAAGCGTGTGGAGTATTCGAGCCTGCCCTGGAGCGAACGCCCGGTGCAGGTTACTGCGGGCAAGCACGTGCATGAGTTGACCACCGACCGCAACGGCGTCTTGCGCCTGAACCTGTTGGACAGCCCGTTTGCCGAGCAGGACCTTAACCGCATCACGACCTTGAAGATCAGCGTGGAAGATGGCCAGGACGACGTGCATTCGGACTCGACACTGGCGATCAGCAACACGCTGCGCGGCAAGTTGCTGGAAGCCCACGGCCTGATCTACGACGACCTGGAAGACGACGAAGTCAGCCAGTGGGTGCACCGGGTCAAGCGTCTCTCAGAGCTGGGCCTGGAAGAAGAAGCCAGCGAACTGGAACAAAGCCTGATCGAACTGACCCGCAATGATCCCGAGTTGCAGCAGGAATTCCTGCAGGCGCTGACCAAGGATGCGGGGCGGTTGGTGGCGGATCCTGGCGCGCGCTAAGACTTCAAGAATATCGTAGATCTAAATGTGTGCGGTCTTGCTCGCGAATAAGGAGTGTCAGCCACCAGATGCATTGACTGATCTACCGCATTCGCGAGCAAGCCCGCCCCCACATAGGGCTCTCGGTTTCTACCAGGAGAACTCGAGCTGCTCGTTGCCGCTGCTTAAATCCAGCAACCGCACCCCAATCCCCAACAACCGAACCGGCTTCGCACCCCGTTTAAACGCCTGGGTCAGCAGCTGTTGATAACTCTCCAAATCCCTCCCCGCCCCCGCCTGCTCCAGTGTCGTCTGGGTAAAGTCATGAAACTTCACTTTAACGAACGGCTTGCCCGCCCGGTAACTGCTGTCTATACGCGCCATACGCCCGGCCAGGGTTTCCATCAGTTCGGGAAGCTTTGCCAGACAGCTTGAAAGATCCGGCAGGTCCACATCGTAGGTATTTTCCACACTGATGGATTGCCGACGGCTATCGTTGTGCACTGCGCGGTCATCAATCCCACGCGCCAGGCTCCACAGTCGCTCGCCAAAGCTGCCAAATTCCCGCACCAGCGCCAGCTTGTTCCACTCACGCAGTTGCAGGCAGTCTTCAATTCCCAGGCGCGCCAGCTTTTCTGCCGTGACTTTGCCCACACCGTGCAATTTGCTCACACGCAACTGCGAGACAAAGTCTTCGACCTGGTCCGGGGTAATCACAAACAATCCATTGGGTTTCTTCCAGTCGCTGGCGATCTTGGCCAGGAATTTATTCGGCGCGACACCAGCGGACACGGTGATGTGCAACTGGTTGGAGACGCGGCGGCGAATGTCCTGGGCGATGCGCGTGGCACTGCCACCAAAATGCGTACAGTCAGACACGTCCAGATAGGCTTCATCCAGCGACAGCGGTTCGATCAGGTCGGTGTAGTCGCGAAAGATGGTCTGGATTTCCTTCGACGCTTCCTTATAGGCGTCCATGCGCGGCTTGACGATGGTCAGGTCCGGACACAGCTTCAAGGCGTGGCGTGACGACATGGCCGAGCGCACGCCATAGGCCCGCGCCTCATAGTTGCAGGTAGCGATCACCCCGCGCCGGTCCGCCGAGCCACCCACCGCCAGCGGCTTTTGCGCCAGGCTCGGGTCATCGCGCATCTCGATGGCGGCGTAGAAGCAATCACAGTCAACGTGGATGATTTTGCGCTGCGTCATATAAACAGGATGTGAAACTACGGGTGGCCAGTATCGCACTCACACCTGTACATAGCACCAGTAGTTTGATTCTTCCGTTTGAACGGTAGGAAAATTCGTACATGAATTTATTTTCTCAATCGAATCTGGCATTCCGATAGAGCTGAAACCCTTGGCCGGACTGGCTTGCAGCGCTTCCACGTACAGCGGTGGAGAGCTAACCAATTGAACCACAAGCGCTTTTCTTCAGAACACGGGTTGACACACTCGCGATCCTCTGTAGAATGCCGACACACAGACGCGGGATGGAGCAGTCTGGTAGCTCGTCGGGCTCATAACCCGAAGGTCGTCGGTTCAAATCCGGCTCCCGCAACCAAACATCAAAAAAGGCTACTCGAAAGAGTGGCCTTTTTTGTGCCTGTCAGTTTTTTGATTGTCTGACAAAAATCCAAGCCTATCGCGCACTTACCGTTATCGGTGACCACTCAGTGGGTTAATTCACACTTATTTGACCGATACATCCATTAACGGTTGACACCCCGCCGTTGGGCTGTAGAATTCCGCCCACAGACGCGGGATGGAGCAGTCTGGTAGCTCGTCGGGCTCATAACCCGAAGGTCGTCGGTTCAAATCCGGCTCCCGCAACCAAACATCAAAAAAGGCTACTCGAAAGAGTGGCCTTTTTTGTATCCGGTAAAAAAGTTCTTCTGAAACAATGGCATGGCATCTTTCATGAAACCGTACACGGTTTGCAGAGTCCATCTCATTGCAAGCTATGCTCAATGCTCAGCGCTTCCCTCTACGACCAATGGCCGCTGTCGCCGCCCCCGGTGATACGCGTTAATATTTGTAATAATTTTGCCCATAGGGATTGGTAACTTGGCTGGATACCTCCATCCTGTCGCGCACAATCCACGAGGTGATTGATGCGCGCCAACTCGTCTGAACCACAAGACACCGTTACAGCAGAACAACCGATCCCTCCCGCTCGTTTGCGTTGGCTGGATCGGGTGAGCAAATACCGGCAACCCATCGGGCTGGCCGTCACACTATTGCTGTTCGCCATCGCGTTGATCGCCTGCCGACACCTGCTGCTGGAGCTGGATCTCTACGCCCTCCACGATTCGATTCTGGAAGTACCCAGGCCCGCCCTACTCGGTGCGTTTGCCGCAGGTGTGGCCGGCTTCGTCATTCTATTAGGCTACGAATTTTCCGGCGCGCGCTACGCGGGGGTACAACTGCCCGCCAAGACCCTGGCCATGGGTGGCTTTACCGCGTTTGCCATCGGCAATGCGATTGGCTTGTCGATGCTCTCGGGCGGTTCGGTGCGTTACCGTTTATATGCACGCCATGGCATCGGGGCTTCAGAAGTGGCGCACATGACCGTGTTCGCCAGCCTGGCCCTGGGCTGCGCCCTGCCGCCGCTGGCGGCATTGGCCACCTTGAGTAACTTGCCGGCGGCGTCCACTTATCTGCATCTGTCGCAAGGTTTGCTGGGCGGCATTGCCTGCGCCGTGCTGCTGTTGTCGGCCGCGCTGTGCATCGGCATTTATCGTCGTCGCCTGCCGGAGCAACCCTACCCGGATAACCTGCTGGTAAAAGCTGGCCGCCGTACCCTGCGTCTGCCGGGCCGGCGTTTGACCTTCCTGCAACTGATCATCACCGCGCTGGACGTCGCCGCCGCTGCGACCGTCCTTTATCTGTTGCTGCCAGAAGCGCCGCCCTTCGGCCCCTTCCTGTTGGTGTACCTGCTGGCGCTGGCCGCTGGCGTGCTCAGCCATGTACCGGGCGGGGTTGGCGTATTCGAAGCAATTCTGCTCGCAGCCTTCGCCGACAAACTGGGCGCCGCGCCACTGGCCGCTGCCCTGCTGCTGTACCGCATGATCTACGTGGTGCTGCCCCTATTGATCGCCTGTGTGTTCCTGCTGATCAACGAAGCGCAGCGTCTGTTCCAGACCCAGCAAAGCCTGCGGGTCGCCTCGGGGCTGGCAGCGCCAGTACTGGCCGTACTGGTTTTTTTGTCCGGCGTGGTCCTGCTGTTTTCTGGCGCCACGCCCGAAATCGACTCACGCCTGGAAAACATCGGCTTCTTGATTCCCCACCGCCTGATTGACGCCTCGCACTTTGGCGCCAGCCTGATCGGCGTGCTGTGCTTGTTGCTGGCCCAGGGCCTGCGTCGACGCTTGTCGGCCGCCTGGATGCTGACCATGGTGCTGCTGCTGACCGGTGCGTTGCTCTCGCTGCTCAAGGGTTTCGACTGGGAAGAAGCCTGCTTGATGACCATGACCGCGATCCTGCTGGCGATCTTCCGACGCTCGTTCTACCGCGCCAGCCGCCTCACCGAGCTGCCCTTCTCACCGCTGTACCTGGTGGCAAGCGTGTGCGTGCTGGGGGCTTCGATCTGGCTGCTGCTGTTCGCTTATCAAGACGTGCCTTACAGCCACCAGCTGTGGTGGCAGTTCACCCTGGACGCCAACGCGCCCCGTGGTTTGCGCTCGCTGCTGGGCGCCGCCGTCCTGCTGGTGATCGTCTCCCTGACCTGGCTGTTGCGCACCGCGCGCCCGGTGATCCACCTGCCGACGCCCGACGAACTCGAGCGTGCCAGCAAGATCCTGATGGCCTCGTCCCAACCCGACGGCGGCCTGGCGCTCACCGGCGACAAGGCGCTGCTGTTTCACCCCAATGATGAAGCTTTCCTCATGTACGCCCGTCGCGGGCGCAGCCTGGTAGCCTTGTACGACCCGATTGGCCCGACCCAGCCACGCGCCGAGATGATCTGGCAGTTCCGCGACTTGTGCGACATCCACCACGCGCGCCCGGTGTTCTATCAAGTGCGCGCAGAGAACCTGCCGTACTACATGGACATCGGCCTCACCGCGATCAAACTGGGTGAAGAAGCCCGCGTCGACCTGAAACGCTTTGACCTGGAAGCCAAGGGCAAAGAGATGAAGGACCTGCGCTATACCTGGAACCGTGGCACCCGCGATGGCTTGTCCCTGGAGATCTTTGAACCGGGCACGGCACCGATGGACGCGCTCAAAGTGATCTCGGATGCCTGGCTGACCGGCAAAAACGTGAGGGAAAAAGGCTTTTCCCTGGGACGCTTCAGCGACGACTACCTCAAGCACTTTCGCATTGCGATCATTCGCTTCGAAGGGAACCCGGTGGCCTTCGCCAACTTGCTCGAGACCTACAGCCACGACTTGGCCAGTCTCGACCTGATGCGCGCCCACCCTGACGCGCCCAAGCTGACCATGGAATTCATGATGGTCGGCCTGATTCAACATTATAAGAGTCACGGCTACGCCCGCTTCAGCCTCGGCATGGTGCCGTTGTCGGGCCTGCAACCACGCCGCGGCGCGCCGTTGACCCAACGTCTGGGTTCGATGGTGTTCCGCCGTGGCGAACAACTGTATAACTTCCAAGGTTTGCGCCGCTTCAAAGACAAGTTCCAGCCTGACTGGGAACCCCGTTACATGGCCGTGCCTGCGGGACTTGATCCGCTGGTGGCACTGGCCGATACCGCCGCCCTGATCGCGGGCGGCTTGACTGGATTGGTGAAACGCTGATGATTCGACGTTCCTGGCGGTATGTATTGGCCTCTGTAGTGCTGCTCGCCTTGATCGCAGGCGGCGGCTTTTGGTACTGGAACCGCCCTGCCCCACAGCCGACCCTGGAGCAATTGCCCCAGGCCGATGGCTCGGTGATGACCCGCGTGACGCCCAATGGCACGCCGAAAGCCCTTGTGGCCGTGGCCGTAATGGCCGACGAAATCCTGACCGACAGCCAACTGATCGCTCTGAGCCAAGGCGGCAAGGCGCAGATTGTCCAAGTGATCCTGCCCAAGGACGATTGCAAGCTGCAGGAACAAGCGCTGCAAAGCGCCTTGGTCCAGCTCAAGGGCCCGGCCACCCTGGTCAGCGGCATCGGCCCAGGCGCAGCGCTCGCCTGGCGCTGGCTGGCAACACAGGATGACGACAAGGCCAATGCCATCTCCGTCGGCTTCGCCCTGGTGCAGGAAGGCTGCAAGGACCCACTGCCGAAAACCGCCGCGCACGGCAATTGGCTGGTGGCCTGGAACGACAACCCTGACGATGAAAGCGCCAGTTTCGTGCGCGATACACCACGCGCCACCACCAGCATCAGCGACTACGACATTCACTACCCGCAAGTGCTGAACAACGAGCTGCGCAAGCAACTGGTAGGTTCGGACAACGGCGGCCTGGCGATTCCAGTGGTTGAAGTGCCGGCCGGCCAGGCCAAGGACACCGTCACCCTGTTCCTCTCTGGTGATGGCGGCTGGCGTGACCTGGACCGCGACGTGGCCGGCGAAATGGCCAAGATCGGCTACCCCGTCGTCGGCATCGACACCCTGCGCTACTACTGGCAGCACAAGACCCCGGAACAAAGCGCCAAGGACCTCACCGAGCTGATGCAACACTACCGTCAGAAGTGGGGCACCAAGCGCTTCGTGCTGACCGGTTACTCGTTCGGTGCCGATGTATTGCCGGCCATTTACAACCGCTTGCCGGCAAACGAGCAGCAACGCGTGGACGCAATCATCCTGCTGGCGTTCGCGCGCACTGGCAGCTTTGAAATCGAAGTGGAAGGCTGGCTGGGTAACGCCGGCAAAGAAGCCGCCACGGGCCCGGAAATGGCCAAGCTGCCGCCTGAGAAAGTGGTGTGCATCTACGGTGCAGAAGAAGTCGACGAGAGCGGCTGCACGGACAAGACTGCCGTGGGTGAAGCGCTGAAGTTGCCAGGTGGGCATCACTTCGATGAGAACTACCCGGCGCTGGCCAAGCGGTTGGTGGATATCATTGTGAAGCATCAGGCCAAGGATAAAGCCGAGTAACTTCAGGCTGTACACGGATTAAAAATGTGGGAGCGGGCTTGCTCGCGAAAGCGGTGGATCAGTCACAGCAACATTGACTGACACTCCGTATTCGCGAGCAAGTCGAAGCGTCGAACCGCCGCTCCCACATTTGCTTTAGGGTGTGACCGATATTTAGCGCGGTTCGATGTGCGCAATCATCAGCTGCACGGTTTCATTCCCACGAAACTCGTTCACATCCAGCTTATAGGCCAGCTCGACCCAACGCACGGTAGGGTTAGGCCAAACGTCACGGTCCACCCCAAACGCAATGCCATCGAGTTTCACCGAGCCGCATTCGCTCTTGAGCACCACTTTCAGGTGCCGCTCCCCCACGACACGCTGCTCCACCAACTGAAACACGCCGTGGAACAACGGCTCGGGAAAGTGTTGCCCCCACGGGCCGGCATGCCGCAAGGCCCGCGCCAGCTCCAGGTGAAACTCTTCCACTGCCAGAGTACCGTCGGTCAACAACCTGCCGGTCAGGTCCTCCTCACACAGTTGCCGACGCACTTCAGCATCAAATGCTTCGGCAAACAGTGGGAAATTCGACTCGGGCAATGTGAGCCCCGCCGCCATGGCGTGGCCGCCGTATTTGGCGATCAGATTGGGATGCTGGCTTGCGACCACTGCCAGGGCATCACGGATGTGAAAACCCGGCACGGAGCGCCCTGAGCCCTTGAGCAGGCCGTCACCGGCGTCGGCAAAGGCGATGGTCGGGCGGAAATAGCGCTCTTTCATGCGTGACGCCAGAATGCCGATCACGCCCTGGTGCCATTCCGGGTCGAACAGGCAGAGCCCGTAGGGCATCGACTCCACCGGCAAGTCCTTGAGCTGGGCCAGGGCTTCGCGCTGCATGCCCTGCTCGATGGATTTACGGTCCTGGTTCATGCCGTCCAACTGCGCAGCCATCTCCCGCGCGGCGGCGACGTCGGTGGTGAGCAGGCATTCAATCCCCAGGCTCATGTCATCCAGGCGCCCAGCGGCATTCAGGCGCGGCCCGAGGATAAAGCCCAGGTCGGTCGAGGTGATGCGTGCAGCGTCGCGCTTGGCCACCTCCAGGATCGCCTTGATCCCCGGCCGTGCGCGACCTGCACGGATACGCTCCAGGCCCTGATGCACCAGGATGCGGTTGTTGGCATCCAGGGGCACCACATCGGCAACGCTGCCCAGCGCGACCAGGTCGAGCAGTTCACCGATGTTCGGCTGAGGTATGTTCGCGTACCAGCCCAAGCTGCGCAGGCGCGCACGCAAGGCCATCAGCACGTAGAAAATCACGCCGACGCCGGCCAGGGCCTTGCTCGGAAACTCGCAGCCCGGCTGATTCGGGTTGACGATCGCATCGGCCGCCGGCAATTCATCGCCGGGCAAATGGTGGTCGGTCACCAGCACCTTCAACCCCGCGGCTTTGGCGGCCGCCACGCCTTCGACGCTGGAAATGCCGTTGTCCACGGTAATCAACAACTGCGGCTCACGCTGCAGGGCCACGGCGACAATTTCCGGGGTCAGGCCGTAGCCGTACTCGAAGCGATTGGGCACCAGATAGTCGACATGCGCCGCTCCGAGCAAACGCAGGCCCAAGGTACCCACGGTGCTGGCAGTGGCGCCATCGGCGTCGAAGTCACCGACGATCAGGATGCGCTGGCGTTGCTCCAGCGCCGTCACCAGCAAGTCCACCGCCGCGTCGATTCCCTTGAGCTGCTGATAGGGAATCAACCGCGCCAGGCTTTTATCCAGCTCAGCCTCCGATTGCACACCGCGCGCGGCATAAAGACGGGTCAACAGCGGTGGCAATTCACCAAGAAACGGCAGGACGGCGGGCAACGGGCGGGGATCGATACGCATGAGGTAACGGAAACTTCTCTACTGATACAACGGTTAAACAACAATCCTGCAAACGGTACAAACCTGATGTGGGAGCTGGCTTGCCTGCGATGCGGACGGCTCGGTGAAACAGTTACACCGCGGCGATACAATCGCGGGCAAGCCCGCTCCCACACAAGCCGCTTGCCACATTTTAATCGCGTCCGCCGACCAGCCACTGCAATTGCACTTCATGCTGGCCACGGTCGTCGGTCACGAAGATGGTGCCTTCGCTGATCATCACATCCCACTTGATCACGCGGGGCATGTCTTTGGCCAGAACCTCCAGGATCTCCTGGGGCACGGCGGCGATGTGTACGTTTTTCAGGTTGGTCGCCACCGGCACCACCTTGCCTTCCCATACACGCAGGCTACCGTAGGCCAGCAGACTGGTGCGTTCGGTGCGGCGCGAGCACCAGGTCAGGCGGTCGGCATCGGGTTGGCCGACTTCGATCCAGTGCAAAACCCGATCATCCAAACTTTTTTCCCACAGGGCTGGTTCGTCTACATCTGACAGTCCACGACCAAACGCCAGTTGCTCGTTGTAAAACAGGGCGTAGGCCAACAGACGCACGGTCATGCGCTCTTCGGTTTCCGAAGGGTGGCGGGCGATGGTCTGTTTGACGCTCTCGTACACCGAGCGATCGAGGTCAGTAAGGTTGAGTTCGAATTTGTAGGTCGTGGACGGCTGGGCCATGAACGGACTTCTAGAGACAGGGAAAGGCGGCCAGTCTAACCGATGGCGGGGCCATTCAACGAATCCTGCGCTGCATCATCCTTATCCCTGGGCTGTCCGCCTATGTTAAAAGGCATCACACCACCGCACTGCGCAGACAAGGATCATCATGTCGTTTAATGCCAAACCGCTTGCCGGCCTGAAAGTTATCGAACTCGGTACCCTGATCGCCGGCCCGTTCGCCTCACGTATCTGCGCCGAATTCGGCGCCGAGGTGATCAAGGTCGAATCGCCGGACGGCGGCGACCCGCTACGCAAGTGGCGCAAGCTGTACGAGGGCACGTCGTTGTGGTGGTTTGTGCAGGCGCGCAACAAGCAGTCGCTGACGCTGAACCTCAAGCACCCGGACGGCCTGGCCATCCTCAAGCAGTTGCTGGCGGACGCCGACATCCTGATCGAGAACTTCCGCCCCGGCGTGCTGGAGAAGCTCGGCCTGAGCTGGGAAACCCTGCACGCACTCAACCCCAAGCTGGTGATGGTGCGTCTCTCCGGCTTTGGCCAGACCGGCCCGATGAAAGACCAGCCAGGGTTTGGCGCGGTGGGCGAATCCATGGGCGGCCTGCGCTATATCACCGGCTTCGAAGACCGCCCACCGGTGCGCACCGGCATTTCCATCGGCGACTCGATTGCCGCGCTGTGGGCGGTGATCGGCGCGCTGATGGCGCTGCGTCATCGCGAAGTCAACGGCGGCGTGGGCCAGGTGGTCGATGTAGCGCTGTATGAAGCCATCTTCGCCATGATGGAAAGCATGATCCCGGAGTTCGATGTATTCGGTTTTATTCGCGAACGCACCGGCAACATCATGCCCGGTATCACGCCGTCCTCCATCCACACCAGCGCCGACGGCAAGCATGTACAGATCGGCGCCAACGGCGATGCGATCTTCAAGCGCTTTATGTCGGCCATTGGCCGTGAAGATTTGGCCAACGATCCAGAGTTAACCAGCAATGACGGACGCGATGGCCGTCGTGATGAGCTGTATGGCGTAATCGATCGCTGGGTGAATTCGCTGCCACTGGATGAAGTGGTCGCGATATTGAATAAAGCCGAAGTGCCTGCCAGTCGCATCTACAGTGCCGAGGACATGCTCGGCGATCCGCAATTCCTCGCCCGGGAGATGTTCCTCAAGGCCCAGCTTCCCGACGGCAAGGACTTCAAGATGCCTGGCATCGTGCCCAAGTTGTCGGACACGCCAGGCAGCTGCGAATGGGTCGGGCCGCAGCTGGGTGAACATAACAACGTGCTACTCAATAAACTGGGATACGACAGCGCTGCCATTACTCGCTTGCGTGAGGATGGCGCGATTTGATGGTTTACCCTGCTCAGAGCGAGTTGGCAGCGTTCATTGATGAGGACCAATTTGACCTGCAAGCCTTCCTCGGCTCCCCTACCGCACGCATTGGCGCAACCGCCGAACGCAGCTACGGTCCGTTGATCGATGCGCAACTCAAGGGTGCCGCCCCTCACACACTGGCACTCCATTACGGCAATGACGCCCTGGGCAGCCTGCTGCAAATGCAGCGCCTGGGCCGACTGGAAGCCGTTCTGGGTTACGCGCCGGAGATCCGCTATCACGCCATGCAACAAGGCATTGCCCCTGAAGACCTGATGTTCTACCCCATCAAGGGGTCAGCGCCCTACCAGCGTACGCATATCGGTTGTTCGGCCACACCTGAAGGTCGCCAGGCCATACAGCGAATTGATCGGGCCTTGCGCCATATCCCACAGGAACAGCTACAGGCTTCCTACGCCGAATGGCTGGACCCGGTCATGCGTGAACACTATCTGCAGGACAACCCGAGCTTTTTCCTGGATTCACCTGAACCCTGACAAATCGCAGGCAAAAAGAAACCCCGGAGCGTGGGGATACACTTCGGGGTTAAACGTGGCCTACAAAGACCCGTACAGCAAGGCACAAACACCGGAGCACAATGTCTGCTCTTGCTGTTACGAAATCTGACCGGCCGCCTTGTAGGAAGTTTCCACACTTAAACAATTCTTCATGCAACGGCAGCGCCACGAGCCTGGGCGGCGTTGCGCAAGGCCGCGATGACCGACGGTTCCAAGCGCCCTTCGGCAATCTTGAGATCGCGCAAGAGGCAGTCCACCACATCCACCATCACGCGTTTATCCATCAATTGTGCGCGATCAACTTCACGCTCGACCACGATCGCGCCAGCAGGATTCTTCACGGTCACCAGGCACTCGCCCTGCACACCGGCGGTGGTCAGCGAAACCTGATAAGGGCTCAGCGCTTCTTCTAGCAATAGGCTGATACTTTCCATCTCGATCACCACTCAATAGTTCGGGAACAATCGTTTCAACGGGAGAGCTGCATCTATCCTAAGTGACTGGTTGTGACGTAGGAAAGTTCGCTTTTTCGTGTTTTGGGGCCGTCAGGGGCTGACGGATTCCAGCATGCGCTCGCAACATGACAACGAAAAAACGGCCGTACCTACCGAACCTGCAAGCCATAAAAAACGCCGCTGACCCAAGGAAGGGAAAGCGGCGTTTTTGCCTGCACGGTTTGCCTTACAGCGGCTTACCACGGTTGCCATGCTGGCTGACAAACGCCTGCACAGCCTTGAGGTCATTGGCCAATACAGTGCAACGCTCTTCACGCTCGAACAGGTCAGCCAAGTGCGCCGGTAATTCCAGCGCCTTGCCAACGCCCGCCTTCTCCACCGCTTCCGGGAATTTCACCGGGTGCGCGGTGCCCAGGATCACCATCGGGATATCCAGGCTGCGGCGGCATTCGCGGGCGGCCTTCACACCAATGGCAGTGTGCGGGTCCAACAGCTCGCCGGTCTGGGCATAGACTTGTGCGATGGTTTCGCAGGTCTGCGCATCGTCCACAGCCAGGGAGTCGAAGAGCTTGCGGGTTTCGGTCCAACGCTCTTCGTCAACGCTGAAACCGCCACCGCTCTTGAAGGTGTCCATCAAACCCGCGATGGCCGCGCCGTTGCGACCGTGCATGTCAAACAGCAGGCGTTCGAAGTTCGACGACACCATGATGTCCATCGACGGCGACAGCGTGGCGTGCAGGGTTTCCTTGACGTACTGATTGCCGCTCATGAAACGGTGCAGGATGTCGTTGCGGTTGGTGGCGACGATCAACTGGTTGATCGGCAGGCCCATGTTGCGTGCCAGGTAACCGGCAAAAATGTCGCCGAAGTTGCCGGTCGGCACCGAGAACGACACCGAACGTGCAGGCCCGCCCAGTTGCAGGGACGCGTGGAAGTAGTAGACGATCTGGGCCATGATCCGCGCCCAGTTGATCGAGTTCACCGCCACCAGGCGCGTGCCTTTCAGGAAGCTCTGGTCAGCAAAGCTGTTCTTGACCATTTCCTGGCAGTCATCGAAGTTGCCTTCAATGGCGATGTTATGGATGTTCTCACCAAAAATGGTGGTCATCTGGCGACGCTGCACTTCCGACACGCGCTTGTGCGGGTGCAGGATGAAGATGTCGACGTTTTCGCAGTGTTTGCAGCCTTCGATGGCAGCCGAGCCGGTATCACCGGAGGTAGCGCCGATGATCACCACGCGTTCGCCGCGCTTCTCCAGCACGTAATCGAGCAGGCGACCCAGCAGTTGCAGGGCAAAGTCCTTGAACGCCAGCGTCGGGCCGTGGAACAGCTCCAGTACCCATTCGTTGCCGTTCAATTGACGCAACGGGGCGATGGCGCTGTGGGAAAACACGCCGTACGTCTCTTCCAGAATCTTCTTAAATTCCGCATCCGGAATGCTGCCGGTGACAAACGGGCGCATCACCCGGAAGGCCAGCTCGTGGTACGGCAGGCCGGCCCAGGAAGCGATTTCTTCCTGGGTGAAGCGTGGCAGGTTTTCCGGCACGTACAGGCCGCCGTCAGTGGCAAGACCTGCCAGCAAAACGTCTTCGAAATTCAGGGCCGGTGCCTGGCCGCGGGTGCTGATGTAGCGCATAGGGGCAAACCTTCGGTTTGGGCTTCAAGCTTCAAGTGACAAGCTTCAAGTTAAAGCAGATCTGCTTCTACTTGAAGCTTGTAGCTTGGCGCTTGCAGCTGAATTAATTCAAATGTTCGACACGGATACGGACTACCGGCCCAACCACGCCCTGGAGAGCTTCGAGCGCTCGGATGGCGTCATTCATGTGTTGTTCGAGCACACGGTGGGTCAGCAGGATCATCGGCACCTGGCCGTTTTGCTCCTCGACTTCCTTCTGCATGATCGACTCGATGTTGATCCCGCGCTCCGACAGGATGCTGGCGACCTGGGCCAACACGCCCGGATGGTCCTGGGCCTGGATACGCAGGTAGTAGGCACTTTCGCAGGCTTCGATCGGTAGGATCGGGTGGGCCGACAGCGAGTCCGGCTGGAACGCCAGGTGCGGCACGCGGTTCTCCGGGTCGCTGGTCATGGCGCGGACCACGTCCACCAGGTCAGCGATCACCGACGAAGCCGTTGGCTCCATGCCGGCGCCGGCGCCGTAGAACAGGGTCGAACCGGCGGCGTCACCGTTGACCATCACGGCGTTCATCACGCCATTGACGTTAGCGATCAAGCGATCGGCCGGGATCAGCGTCGGGTGCACACGCAGCTCGATACCGGCCGGCGTGCTGCGCGCTACGCCCAGGTGCTTGATGCGGTAGCCCAGGGCTTCGGCGTAGTTCACGTCAGCAGTGGTCAGCTGGGTGATGCCTTCGGTGTAAGCCTTGTCGAACTGTAGCGGGATACCAAAGGCGATGGACGCCAGGATGGTCAGCTTGTGCGCCGCGTCGATACCTTCCACATCAAAGGTCGGGTCGGCTTCGGCGTAACCCAGGGCCTGTGCCTCGGCCAGCACGTCTTCGAAGGTACGCCCCTTCTCGCGCATTTCGGTGAGGATGAAGTTACCGGTACCGTTGATGATGCCGGCGACCCAGTTGATACGGTTGGCGGACAGGCCTTCACGGATCGCCTTGATCACCGGGATGCCACCAGCGACAGCGGCTTCGAACGCAACGATCACGCCCTTTTCACGCGCCTTGGCGAAGATTTCGTTGCCGTGCACGGCGATCAGCGCCTTGTTGGCGGTGACCACGTGCTTGCCGTTCTCGATGGCCTTGAGCACCAGCTCGCGGGCCACGGTGTAGCCGCCGACCAGTTCGATGACAATATCGATTTCAGGGTTGGTGGCAACGGCGAAGACATCGTTGGTAATCGCAATACCGGTCGTTTCGAACTGTGGCTTTGGCGAACGCGTGGCAATTTGCGCCACTTCAATCCCACGGCCTGCGCGGCGGGAAATTTCCTCAGCGTTACGCTGAAGTACGTTGAAGGTGCCGCCACCGACGGTCCCTAACCCACAGATGCCTACTTTGACCGGTTTCACTGAAGAACTCCCCATGAAACGGCCGACGCGAGGTCGGCCGTGGAAAACAGCCGCATAACTGCGGCTTTCAATTAATGGCCCGTGGACTTATCCACGGGCCATGATCGTCAAAGGTTCGACGATGCTGGTTTATTTGGCACTCAGCGCCAGTTTGGCAACTTGTGGCGCCGGCTGGTAGCCCGGAATCACTTGGCCGTCAGCCAAAACGATGGCCGGTGTACCGTTCACGCCAATGGACTGGCCCAGCGCGAACTGCTTGGAAACCGGGTTGGCGCACTTGGCGGCCTTGATTTCCTTGCCGTCGACCATCTTGTCCATGGCCGCTTTTTTGTCGGCCGAGCACCATACGGCTTGCAGTTGCTCGTCACCCGGCGAGCCCAGGCCTTGGCGCGGGAACGCTACATAGCGCACTTCCACGCCCAGCTTGTTGAGCGCGGGCACTTCGGCGTGCAGCTTGTGGCAGTACGGGCACGTGGTATCGGTGAACACCGTGATGTGAGTCTTGGTCTCGCCGATCGCCGGGTAGACCACGGTTTCAGCCACAGGGATGCCATTGATCAGCTTGGACACGCCCAGGCGCTCGGCTTTCTCGGTCAGGTTGACCGGTTTGCCGTCCTTCAATTGGAACAGGTAACCCTGGACGATGTACTGGCCGTCGGCACTGGCGTACAGCACGCGGCTGCCCTTGAGCTTGACTTCGTAAAGGCCGGCCATCGGGCTGGCACTGATGCTTTCGATCGGAGTGTCGAGCTGCAGGTTGGCCAGGCTCTTGCGGATGGCCTGCTCGGCAGCGTCATCGGCGACAACAAAGGTGGAAACCAACGCAATGGCTGCGGCGGCAATAATCTGGGTCAAGCGCATGGGAACTCCTGAAGGCAGATGCAGGGACGGGCGCAAGACATGGGTCTGTTAATACAGGTCTGAGCCGTCCCCTTTGCTAACCGGCAAAGCCTACCACAGTTGGGCCGCAGGGCAGCCCGTGGCGGGATAAATTGGCGGTTTTCAGCCTCTCGGGTGGTGCTTGGCGTGCATTTCCTGCAAACGTGCGCGCGCCACGTGGGTGTAGATCTGGGTGGTGGATAAGTCGCTGTGGCCGAGCAGCATTTGCACCACGCGCAAATCCGCACCGTGGTTGAGCAAATGGGTGGCGAAGGCATGGCGCAACGTGTGGGGCGACAGGGACTTGCTGATCCCGGCGACCTTGGCCTGATGCTTGATGCGGTGCCAGAAGGTCTGGCGGGTCATCTGTTCACCGCGCAGGCTGGGGAACAACACATCACTGGGGCGTCCGCCAAGCAGTTCGCTGCGGGCATCACGCATATAGCGCTCGACCCACACTATCGCCTCCTCCCCCATTGGTACCAACCGCTCCTTGCTGCCCTTGCCCATCACCCGCAATACCCCCTGGCGCAGGTTCACTTGTTCCAGGGTCAGGCTGATCAGCTCGGTTACCCGCAGGCCGCAAGCGTACAAAACCTCGAGCATGGCGCGGTCGCGCTGGCCGATGGCTTCGCTGAGGTCGGGGGCAGCGAGCAAGGCCTCCACGTCATTTTCCGACAAAGACTTAGGAAGCGGCCTACCTAATTGTGGCATGTCGACTTGTAGAGTCGGATCGACTGCGATCAGCTTTTCGCGCAGTAAATAGCGATAAAAGCCACGCACACCCGAGAGAAATCTCGCAGTAGAACGCGGCTTGTAGTGTTGCTCCAGACGCCAGGCTAAGTGATCGAGGATCAGCTCGCGTCCGGCATTGGTCAGCTCGAGGTTTTTCTCCTGCAACCAGCCGTTGAACAGGGCCAGGTCACTGCGGTAAGCCTGGCGTGTGTTGTCCGACAAGCCTTTTTCCAGCCAAAGGGCGTCGAGGAAACGGTCGATAAGAGGATGATCAATGGCGGGCATGGGCACTCAAGTGACGCGGCACGGGGCTTTGCGGCAATTAATTAGTGAACTGTGATTAGGGTCACTAGTCTTTCATAGCCCGCTACTTCAAGGAACAGGGAGCTTTAATGAACGAACAACAGATTTTGTTGGCCTTTGGCGGCATTGGCGTGGCCGCACTCGGCTGCCAGTGGCTGGCCTGGCGCCTGAAACTGCCGGCAATTCTGTTCCTCTTGCTGAGCGGGATTCTGGCCGGGCCGGTACTGGGCTGGCTCGACCCGCAGGAAATGTTCGGCCCCTTGCTGATGCCACTGGTGTCGTTGGCAGTGGCGCTGATCCTGTTTGAGGGCAGCCTGACGCTGCACCTGTCGGAATGGAAGGAGATTGGCAGCGTCGTCCACCGCCTGGTGACCCTCGGCGCGCTTTCGACTTGGGCGGTAATCACGCTGGCAACCCACTGGCTGCTGGGTTTCGACTGGATGCTGGCGCTGCTGTTCGGCACGCTGACGTTGGTGACGGGCCCGACGGTGATCGTCCCGATGCTACGCGTGGTGCGCCCCAAAGCCTCCATCGCCAACATCCTGCGCTGGGAAGGTATCGTCATCGACCCGATTGGTGCACTGCTGGCCGTGGTGGTCTACAGCTTCATCATCAGCCGCGCTTCCGGTGATGGCTTGAGCCATAGTCTGCTGACTTTCGGCGGCGTGATTGCCTGCGGTAGCCTGTTCGGGGTTGCCGGCGGCTGGCTGCTGGGGCAGATCATGCGTCGACAGTGGTTGCCGGAATACCTGCACAACCTGGCGACCCTGGCCGGGGTGCTGGGCGTATTCATCGCCGCCAATGAAGTCATGCACGAGTCTGGCCTGTTGGCGGTAACGCTGATGGGCATGTGGATGGCCAACATGAAAGGCGTGGATGTGCGACACATCCTGCACTTCAAGGAAAACCTCAGCGTACTGCTGATCTCCGGTTTGTTTATCCTGCTGGCGGCGCGCCTGGACCTGAATGCATTGATTGCCCTGGGGCCCTTCGTCCTGATCCTGTTGCTGATCATTCAGTTTATTGCACGCCCCCTCAATGTCGCGCTGTCGACCGCCGGTTCGAAGCTGAACTGGCGGGAACGCGCACTGCTGGCTTGGATTGCCCCCCGTGGGATTGTGGCCGCAGCGGTGTCGGCGATATTTGCGATTCGCCTGGATGAAGCCGGTCACGAAGGTGCATTGCTGCTGGTGCCGCTGACCTTTGCGGTGATCATCGGCACCGTGGTACTGCAAAGCGCCACCGCCCGCCCCCTGGCCCGCCTGCTGAAAGTCGCCGAGCCTGCGCCCAGTGGCTTTCTGATCGTCGGTGCAAATGGCCCGGCGCGCATCCTGGGCAAGGCTCTACAGCAATTGGGCAGCCGCGTGCTGTTGACCGACTCCAGCTGGGAAAACATCCGCGCCAGTCGCATGGAGGGGCTACCGACCTACTTCGGCAACCCGGCCTCGCAGCATGCCGAATCGCACCTGGACCTTGTGGGGCTCGGACATTTGCTGGCACTTTCGCCCTCGGGTGAACTGAATACCTTGGCCGCCATGCGCTTTCGCCACGACTTCGGGCATCGCCTGTTCACCCTGACCAGCAGCCAGGAGAGCCGTCGCACGGACAAGCACCGGGCCAGTCATGAACACCGCGGGCACCTGCTGGGCAGCCAACCCTTGAGCTATACCAAGCTCGCCAGCCTGCTGGGGCAAGGCGCCGAGCTGTACACCACCCACCTGACCGATGGGTTTGGATGGAACGACTACCAGGCACTGCATGGTGAACGGGCGATCCTGTTGTTTGCCCGTGACAACAGTGGCTGGGTGCATGTGGTAACACCAGAGAGCGGTTTGAAACCAGTGGCGGGATGGGCGTTATTGGCAGTCATCCAGCCAGGGCAGTCCTAGCCTCAACTGCCACCCTGCGATACGCACAAATCGCAGGCACAAAAAAGCAGCCCGTAGGCTGCTTTTTTCTGCATCGGGAAGCTGGACTTAAGCCAGTTTTTCCTTGATGCGAGCTGCTTTACCGGACAAGTCACGCAGGTAGTACAGCTTGGCTTTACGTACGTCACCGCGACGCTTGACGGCCATGCTGTCGATTTGCGGGCTGTAGGTCTGGAAAGTACGCTCTACGCCAACACCGTTGGAGATTTTACGAACAGTGAAAGCACTGTTAACACCACGGTTACGCTTGGCGATTACCACGCCTTCGAACGCTTGCAGACGCGAACGGTCGCCTTCCTTCACTTTCACCTGAACGACAATAGTGTCGCCCGGGGCAAAGGTAGGGATCTCTTTGGTCATCTGCTCTGCTTCGAGTGCAAGGATGATTTTGTTAGTCATGCTGTGCTCCTAAGGTAAGTCAATGGACCTACCATCGATACGTTGTTAACTATCGTCCCGCGCGAGGATGTATTCCTCGAGCAGCTTCTTCTCTTCTCCAGAAAGCGAGCGGCTATCCAGAAGATCGGCGCGTCGTTCATAGGTCCGACCAAGGGACTGCTGTAAACGCCAACGCCGGATGTGTGCGTGATTGCCACTTAGCAATACGTCGGGAACACGCTGATCCGCATACACCTCCGGGCGGGTGTAGTGCGGGCAATCCAGCAAACCGTCCGTGAAGGAATCTTCCTCCGCGGAGTCCGCATGCCCTAAAGCTCCAGGCAGCAGTCGTGTAACCGCATCTATCAGGACCATCGCCGGCAGCTCGCCGCCAGACAGGACATAGTCCCCAATCGACCACTCTTCATCGACATGAGCGTCAATAAAACGCTCGTCAATGCCTTCATAGCGACCGGCAATCAGGATCAGTGCTTCCTCATTCGCCAGTTCGCGGACCCCAGCCTGTTTCAGCTGACGGCCTTGAGGGGACAGGTAAATTACCTTCGCCTTCTCCCCGGCGGCGGCCTTGGCCTGAGCCAACGCGTCTTCCAGGGGCTTGATCTTCATCACCATGCCTGGGCCACCGCCAAATGGGCGGTCATCCACAGTGTGATGTCGATCCGTCGTGTAGTCTCGCGGGTTCCAACAGGTAAGCTGCAACAGCCCCTGTTTCACCGCCCGACTGGTGATGCCGTACTCGCTGATAGCGGAAAACATCTCGGGAAACAAACTGATCACTTCAATGCGCAGATTAGCCACGCTTAGAAGTCCGCATCCCATTCCACCTTCATCTCGCCCGCCGCTAGGTCAATGGCCAACACGCATTGCTCTGTATAGGGCAACAAGCGTTCGCGATCATCCAGGCTGCCAGCGCAAGGCTTGACCACCATTACATCATTGGCGCCGGTTTCCAGAAGATGATCGATTTTCCCGAACAATTGCCCGAGTTGATCAATAACCTTCAGACCTTCCAGCTGGTACCAGTAGTACTCGCCGTCGGTCAATTCAGGGAACAGGTTGCGCGGCACGCAGATCTCGTAACCGGCCAGAAGACGAGCTTCTTCACGATCATCAAGACCCTTGAGCTTTGCGACCAGGAACTTATCGCTCCCGCGTCCACTGACCAGCTCGACCTGTTTCACACTACCTTCGCGCTTGAGCGTCCAGGTTTTGTACTGCAACAGGTTTTCAGTCGGATCAGTAAAGGAATACACCTTCACTTCGCCGCGAACGCCATGAACAGAGTAAATCTTGCCGATAACGATCAAATCATCAGCAACAGCTGGCGTCGCGCTCATATTGCTCAGGCTGCGGCCTTAGCCGAGTCCTTCAACAACTTTGCAACGCGCTCGGATGGCTGTGCACCAACGCTCAGCCAGTAGGCTACGCGCTCTTGGTTCACGGACAGACGAACTTCTTGGCCACGAGCAACAGGGTTGAAGAAACCAACCTGTTCCTTGTGCGAACCGTCGCGCGGGTTGCGGCTGTCGGTTACGGTCAAGTGGTAAAACGGGCGCTTTTTGGAGCCGCCAAGGGCAAGACGGATTGTTAGCATGTGAACATCGTTCCTGTAGTCGGTGCTGCAAATCTAAATGCACAGCGGGCATAGGTGCCCGAAAGGCCGCATATTCTAAGGAATATCCGGACTTTTGCAAATGTCTTTTTCTGGCGCCTATCAGCGTGCCATTCAGATCTGCTATAGAGCCGTCGGTTAAAACGGCAGGTCAGCCCCCGCCAACGGCGGGTTTGCTGGAGATCCCACATCCCTGTGGGTCGGAGCGCAAGCCGGGCTTGCGCTCGAATACTTTACATTTTCGGCATACCGCCGCCGGGCAACATACCGCCCATGCCGCGCATCATCTTGGCCATACCGCCCTTGGCGGAGAATTTCTTCATCATCTTCTGCATCTGCTTGTGTTGCTTGATCAAGCGACCGATGTCCTGCACCTGGGTACCGGAACCCATGGCGATCCGACGCTTGCGCGAACCGCTGATCAGCTCAGGGTCGCGGCGCTCGGCCGGGGTCATGGAGTTGATGATGGCTTCCATCTGCTTGAACTGCTTCTCTGCCGCACCCTGGGCATTGCCCATTTGCGCCAGGTTGACACCGCCGATGTTCGGCAGCTTGTCCATCAGGCCGCCAAGGCCGCCCATGTTCTTCATCTGTTGCAGCTGGTCGCGGAAGTCTTCGAGGTCGAAGCCCTTGCCCTTCTTCAGCTTCTTGGCCAGTTTATCGGCCTTGTCCTTGTCGAGCGTGGCTTCGGCCTGCTCGATCAGGCTGAGCACGTCGCCCATGCCGAGGATTCGCGAGGCAATACGCTCGGGGTGGAACGGCTCGAGCGCTTCGCTCTTCTCGCCCATACCGATGAACTTGATCGGCTTGCCGGTGATGGCACGTACCGACAACGCGGCACCGCCACGCGCGTCACCGTCGACCTTGGTCAGGATCACGCCGGTCAACGGCAGTGCGTCACCAAAAGCCTTGGCGGTGTTGGCCGCATCCTGGCCGGTCATGGCATCGACCACGAACAGCGTCTCGACCGGGTTGATCGCAGCGTGCAACGCTTTGATCTCGCCCATCATCTCTTCATCGATGTGCAGGCGACCGGCGGTATCGACGATGACCACGTCGATGAATTTCAGCTTGGCTTCTTTAATAGCTGCGTTGGCGATGTCGACCGGCTTCTGGCTCAGGTCAGACGGAAAGAAGGTCACGCCTACTTCGCTGGCAAGCATTTCCAGCTGCTTGATGGCCGCCGGACGGTACACGTCGGCCGACACCACCATGACGGACTTTTTCTTGCGCTCTTTAAGGAAGCGCGCCAGCTTGCCGGCGGTGGTGGTTTTACCCGCACCCTGCAGACCGGCCATCAATACGACGGCCGGCGGCACAGCGCTGAGGTTCAAGTCTTCGTTGGCCGCGCCCATCAGGCTTTCGAGCTCGGCCTGGACGACCTTCACAAAGGCCTGACCCGGCGTGAGGCTGCGGGACACTTCGGTACCTACCGCGCGCTCTTTGACCGAGTTGACGAAGTCCTTCACCACCGGCAAAGCCACGTCGGCTTCCAGCAACGCCATGCGCACTTCACGCAGGGTGTCTTTAATATTGTCCTCGGTCAGCTTGGCCTTGCCGGTGACATGGCGCAGCGTCTGCGAGAGACGGTCAGTCAGGTTTTCAAACATGCGCGATCCTTTCAGGCCCTATTCAACGAAGTGCATCGGTAGACCGAGGTAATGGCGGCCCAGGCTGCGGTAAATCGCTATTTGAAACAGCGCTCGGCGAGCCTGCGGCGTGGGCAGGTCGCGGATTATAGCGAAGACTGCCGCCATGCACACCCGCTGTCTGGCCTGAGAGTCTTTCGTGTTACGCAGGGGTATGCCAAACTCAGCGCCTTTCGGGCTTGCCTATCAGGATTTATGCTCCCTTTGCCACCCAGTTTGCTACCCAGCCTCGCCGCCGCCATTTTGTATGCCGCTGCGACTCTTTATCAGGGCACTCGTCTGGCCCAAGGCACCAAGGCTGATAAACGCCTGCTGGTCGGCCTTGGCGTCCTAGCCCTGCTGGCTCACGCTGCCAGTCTTTTTAGCCACCTGATGACCCCAGTCGGCCTGGGCCTGGATTTTTTCAGCGCCGCCAGCCTGATTGCGGCGGCCGTCATCGCACTGACCTTGCTGGCCTGTTATCGGATTCCCGTCGAAAACCTGCTGGTGCTGCTATTCCCACTGGGCATGCTGACCGTGTTGCTGGCGCAATTCGCGCCCACTGGCACGGTGCAGGTGATTGATGAAGAGCCGGGCATCCTCGCGCACATCCTGCTTTCCATCCTGGCCTACGGTATGTTCACCATTGCCGTCTTCCAATCCCTGCTCCTGCTGCTGCAGGACCACCAGCTCAAGCACAAGCACCCCTCGGGGCTGATCAAGAACTTCCCGCCGCTGCAAACCATGGAAAGCCTGCTGTTCGGCTTCCTCTGGGCCGGCTGGACGCTGTTGTCGCTGTCGCTGATTTCCGGCTGGCTGTTCGTCGAAAACCTGTTCGCCCAGCACTTGGTGCACAAGACCCTGCTGGCGTGCCTGGCGTGGGTGGTGTTCAGCGTGTTGCTGTGGGGCCGCAACCGCCTCGGTTGGCGCGGACACAAGGCGATCCGCTGGACCCTGGCTGGTTTCTGCCTGCTGATGCTGGCCTATTTCGGCAGCAAGCTGGTTCGCGAATACATCCTGCACATCTGACGGGCCGCGATCATGGACAACTTGCCGCTGGAGCCGATGCTCGCAGTAATCGCCTTGCTGGTGTTATGGGCCGCGCTGTTTACCGCCATCGAAGCTGCGCAACAACACTTGCTGGCCTTGCGCCCTGGTACACGCCAGGGTGACAAGGCTGCCGCCCGCCTGAGCTTCCCGCGTAACAGCCTGATCCTGTGCAACAGCCTGTGTCGCGCCGCCGTGGTGATCCTCTGCACGCTGCTGGCGATCTATGCCTGGGCGCAGAACGGCCCCTGGCTCGGCTGGCTGATCTCCTGCGCGATCCTGCTGATACTCGCCGACTACCTGCCCCGTGCCCTCGCCGTTCGTTATCCGCAAGCGGTGCTGGGCTTTGGAAACACGCTGCTGGGCGTACCGCTGAAAATCCTTTACCCCCTTGCCTGGCTGCTCAATGGCATCAGCCTGTTGCTGTTGCGTCCATTCGCACGTCAATCCGGCGTGGTGAAAAAGAGCGATGAACCGCTGCCCGACCACGACCACGACGAAACGGAACCGGAAGCCGACGAAGACCACCGCCCCGGCATGCCCGGCATCCACGCCCTGGACAACATCACGGTCAACGACATCCTGGTACCGCGCAGCGAAGTGGACGGCATCAACCTGGATGACTCGGTCGAAGAAATCATCGAGCAACTGCGCACCTCCGAGCGCACACGCCTGCCGGTGTTTCACAGTGATATCAACCAGGTCCAGGCGGTGCTCAACACGCGGCAGATCCAGCACCTGCTGCCCGACGCCAGCCTGACCAAGGAAGCGTTGCTCGCCGCCTGCCACGAACCCTATTTCGTTCCCGAAAGTACGCCGCTGCAACTGCAACTGCTGAACTTTCACAAGCAGCAGCGACGCCTGGGCATGGTGGTGGACGAGTACGGCGAAGTGCTGGGCATTGTCACCCTGGAAGATATCCTCGAAGAAATCGTCGGCGAATTCGAAAGCGAGCAGAGTGCGGACAACCCGCATATCGAAGCGCAACCGGATGGCCGCTATATCATCGATGGCGCCGCCTCGATCCGCGAACTGAACAAAAGCCTGAACTGGCACCTGCCCAGCGACGGCCCCAAGACGCTGAATGGCCTGGTGACCGAAGCACTGGAAACCATCCCAGACTGCGCGGTGTGCCTGAAAATCGGGCGCTATCGCCTGGAAATCCTCGAGACCGAGGACAACCGCGTGAGCAAGGTGCTGATCTGGCATACCAGTAGGATGCCGGTGGCTGCCTGAATCAACTCGTTCCCTGTGGGAGCTGGCTCCAAACCTTAGATCCTCGCCAACACCCTTGTTGTATGCGCAAACCCCTTCCTATAATCCCTGCGGCTTACCAAAGCCCCGCCAGACCGTGTGCTACCCGCACCCAACGCGTCCAGGCACCGCTTCATCCTGTCTGACCGGTGTTCGCTCCCATCCCGAGCCGCCCCGCGCACAACCCTGATCCATGGGTGTTTGACCAATAATAATCCGCGTCCAAACGCGCAACGACCATCTGGGATACTGCCATGAGCACAACCTACAACGAGGCCGCGCCCGCCGCCCCGACCAACTCGACTGCACGGGTTGCCACCGCGAGCATTGTCGGCACCGCCATCGAGTTCTACGACTTCTATATCTACGCCACGGCTGCTGCGCTGGTGATCGGCCCGGTGTTCTTCCCACAGACCTCCGGCACCGCGCAGATGCTGGCGTCGTTCCTGACTTTTGGCATCGCCTTTATCGCCCGTCCGCTGGGCTCGGCGCTGTTCGGCCACTTCGGCGACCGTATCGGGCGTAAATCGACACTGGTCGCATCGCTGTTGCTGATGGGCGTGTGCACCACGCTGATCGGCTTATTGCCCGGCTATGACAGCATCGGAGCCTGGGCACCGATCCTGTTATGCGTACTGCGTTTCGGCCAGGGCCTTGGCCTGGGCGGGGAATGGGGCGGCGCGGCACTGCTGGCGACCGAGAATGCGCCCAAGGGCAAGCGCGCATGGTTCGGCATGTTTCCGCAGCTTGGTCCATCCATCGGGTTCCTGGCGGCCAACGGCTTGTTCCTGATCCTGGCCATGAGCTTGAACGACGAGCAGTTCCGCAGCTGGGGCTGGCGCATTCCGTTCATCCTCAGCGCCGCGTTAGTGATGGTTGGCCTGTACGCACGGCTGAAGCTGCATGAAACCCCGGTATTCGCCAACGCCGTGGCCAAAGAAGCACCAATAAAAGTGCCGCTGGTGGAACTGTTCAGCCAGCATTGGCTGCCCGTACTGCTGGGCGCCATGTCCATGGTGGTGTGCTATGCGCTGTTCTATATCACCACGGCGTTTTCCCTAAGCTACGGCGTTTCGACCCTGGGCTACAGCCGCGAGACCTTCCTTGGCTTGCTGTGCTTCGCAGTGCTGTTCATGGGCCTGGCCACGCCGCTGGCAGCCCTGGCGAGTGATCGTTACGGGCGCAGGCCGGTGCTGATCGTCGGTGCGATCCTGGCGATCCTGTCGGGCTTCACCATGGAGCCGCTGCTGACCCACGGCTCGACCTGGGCGGTGGCGCTGTTCCTGGCCTTGGAGCTGTTCCTGATGGGCGTGACCTTCGCGCCGATGGGCGCCATGCTGCCGGAGTTGTTCCCAACGCGCGTGCGTTATACCGGCGCGTCGGCGGCGTATAACCTGGGTGGGATCGTGGGGGCTTCAGCGGCACCGTTCTTCGCGACCAAGCTGGTGGCGATGGGTGGGCTGAGTTATGTCGGTGGGTATGTGTCGGCGGCAGCGCTGCTCAGTTTGATTGCTGTGCTGTGCCTGAAAGAGACGCGGGATAATGACTTGAACAAGGTCGCCTGATAGACCGCCTTCGCGAGCAAGCCCGCTCCCACAGTTAGACCGCATTTATCCAATAGGAACGCGGTCGAATGCAGGAGCGGGCTTGCTCGCGAAAGGCGCGCCTCGATTACAGCTCGACTACAACGGCTTTGGAAGCACGGGTAGCCTTCGCCCGAGCCGCTTCAATCGACTCATCCCGCGCCAACGCCACACCCATCCGACGCTGACCCTTCACTTCCGGTTTGCCAAACAGGCGCAACGCCGTGTCCGGTTCGCTCAACGCAGCGCCAAGGTTGGCGAACGCCGTCTGGGTCGACTGCCCTTCCACCAGGATCACCGCCGAAGCCGAAGGCCCGAACTGACGGATCAACGGTATCGGCAACCCCAGGATTGCGCGAGCGTGCAGCGCGAACTGCGACAAGTCCTGGGAAATCAGGGTTACCAAGCCCGTGTCATGCGGACGCGGCGATACTTCGCTGAACCACACCTGATCACCCTTGATGAACAACTCCACGCCAAACAGGCCACGGCCACCCAGGGACTCGGTCACGGCCTTTGCAACGCGCTCGGATTCGGCCAGCGCAATCGGGCTCATGGCCTGTGGCTGCCAGGATTCCTGGTAGTCGCCCTTCTCCTGACGATGGCCAACCGGTGCGCAGAACGTGGTGCCACCGACGTGACGCACCGTCAGCAAGGTGATTTCGTAGTCAAAGTCGATAAAGCCTTCGATGATCACCCGGCCTTTACCGGCGCGCCCGCCTTCTTGGGCGTAATCCCAGGCTTTCTGCACGTCGTCAGCGCTGCGCAACAGGCTCTGGCCCTTGCCCGACGAACTCATCACCGGCTTGACCACACACGGGAAGCCCAGGTCTTGCACGGCCTTGCTGTAGTCTTCGAAGGTATCGGCGAAGTGGTACGGCGAGGTCGGCAGGTCCAGCTCTTCGGCGGCCAGGCGACGAATGCCTTCGCGGTTCATGGTCAGCGAGGTAGCGCGCGCGGTCGGGATCACGGTGAAGCCTTCGGCTTCCAGCTCGACCAAGGTGGCAGTGGCGATGGCTTCGATTTCCGGCACGATGAAGTGCGGCTTCTCGGCTTCGATCACGGCACGCAGGGCGGCACCGTCGAGCATGTTGATGACGTGGCTACGGTGCGCCACCTGCATGGCCGGCGCGTTGGCGTAGCGATCCACGGCAATCACTTCAACGCCCAGGCGCTGCAGTTCGATTACCACTTCCTTGCCCAGCTCACCGCAGCCACACAGCAAAACGCGGGTCGCGGTTGGCGACAATGGAGTTCCGATTCGGGTCATCTCAGGTCCTCAGGGGGAGCGGATCATGGGGAGAAAGGCCGGCATTTTACATGAACTGTAAAAATTGGCCTCAGTTGGCGACGGCACGCTTGCGGATCCGCCACGCCATGATCAGCCACACCACCGTGACGCCGGCAAATTTCGACACCAGTGCGGTGCCCACTACCGCGGGAGTGAGCGCGCCGATCAGGCCGAAAAAGATAAAGGTATCGAGGGGAATGCTCAGCGCCGAACTGATCCACAGGCGGTCGTGGAGCGGGCGCTTGGTGATGCTGAACACCAGCCAGTCGATGCACTCGGAGACCGCAAACGCTGTGGCACTGGCCAGTGCGATAGAAGGGTCGGAGGTGATATACGACAGCACCAGCGCCGCCAGCATGGCGAGGATTGCGCCGTGACCGAAGCGGGTCTGCACCATGTCGCGCAGGATAAACACCAAGCCACCCCAGGCGGACCAGATGACATCCAGGTGCGGGGCGTTGGAAAAGGCGAAGTTGATCAGCACGACGCTGCTGATATAGGCGATCAGGAAGAGCATGGGGGTGGGCCTGTGGGTGATGCCGCACAGGGTACTTCACAGTAACCATTGTGGCGAGCGGGCGACTGCAGTGAGCGGGCTTGCCCCACTCACTGCAAATCAGCCGCCGGATTTGCCGGAAACCATAAACACCAACCCACTCGCCACCGCCCGCTCATGGCACAACCCCAACACCACCCGGCGCTCGGCATTGTCCATGCGACTCCAACGCGTAATCTCATCCACGGTGCGCTGACAGCCGGTGCAAATATCATCATCATCCAGCGCGCAAATGCTCACGCACGGCGACGCGACGGGCCGTTCACTCGGGTTCATTCTTCCTGCTCAACCAAGTCACGCGCATAACGCTGCGAGTTATGCACATAGTGCGCAGCGCTGGCTTCAAGCATGCGTTTTTGTGCGTCGGTCAACGCCCGCACCACCTTGCCTGGCGACCCCATCACCAGCGAACCATCAGGAATTTCCTTGCCCTCGCCGATCAGCGAGTTGGCGCCGATGATGCAGTGCTTGCCGATCTTCGCGCCGTTGAGGATCACCGCGTTAATGCCGATCAGGCTGTAATCATCCACCGTGCAACCGTGCAGCATGGCGTTATGACCAATGGTCACGCCGGTGCCCAGGGTCAGCGGGTAGCCCATGTCGGTGTGCATTACGCTGCCATCCTGCACATTGCTGTTCTTGCCGATCAGGATCAGTTCGTTGTCGCCGCGCAACACCGCGTTGAACCAGACGTTGGCGCCCTCCTCCAGCTTGACCTTGCCCACCAGCGTGGCATTCGGTGCCACCCAGCTCTGTGGATGAGTCTCGACGCGGGCGTCGCCCAGGCGATGTTTCATGATTTTCCCTCACGGCGTTGCCATTCAAACGATGGCTTAGATATTGATGAAGCTCTTGGGTGGCTGGTGCAGGCTGATGTCGGCGTCGTCATAGAGCAAATTGATCAGCTCGACGATCATAATCGCCGTCAGCCCCCAGATCTTGTATTCGCCAAACCGATAGCTGGGCACGTACCAACTGCGGCCCTGGTAATCGATTCGGTGGGTATGTTCGCGCGGGTCCTGTCGGAAAAAGTCCAAAGGCACGCTGAAAACAGAGGCAATCTCGGCATCATTGGCCAGGTATTCGACGTAATCGGGGACGACGCCTACATAAGGCGTGACCCGAATGCCGTGCAGGGAGATCAAAGGGCTCAGCGGGCCGATCACTTCGACCAGACCAGGCGGCAGGCCGATTTCTTCTTCGGCCTCGCGCAGCGCGGTGAAGATCAGGTCCGGGTCTTCGGGGTCGCGGCGCCCGCCGGGAAAGGCCACTTCGCCACCATGGGTCGACAGGCCACTGGCGCGCAGGGTCAGGATCAGCTCAGGTTCGTCACTGCGGGTAATCGGCACCAGCACCGCGGCCTCGGGGAAACGCCCGTCAGTTTCCAGCATGTGGGGGGTGTGATTGCTTACCCGGCGAAGTAGCTCGTCCAGCATGAGTCATCTCGGTCTGTTGGCTACCTTGCATCATGCACCAAAGCTCGCGGGTGCCCAAGCCCAAAACCCGCGTGGTGTCGCTAAACGACAACTTGTTGCAGCGCCCTGCCCGTCACGCCAAGATAGACGCACTTTCCAGGAACCCCAGCATGAATTTCTGCAGCCAGTGCGGTAAACCGGTTTCCCAGCGCATCCCCGAAGGCGACGGCCGCCTGCGCTTTGTGTGTGATCACTGCCAAACCATTCACTATCAGAACCCCAACATCGTTGCCGGCACGGTGCCGGTGTGGGGCGAAAAAGTGCTGCTGTGCCGCCGCGCCATCGAGCCGCGCCTGGGTTACTGGACCCTGCCCGCCGGTTTCATGGAAAACGGCGAGACCGTCGAACAGGCCGCCGCCCGCGAAACCCTGGAAGAAGCCTGCGCACGCGTGCACAACATGGCCATTTACACGCTGATTGACGTGCCGCATATCAACCAGGTGCATATCTTCTACCGCGCCGACCTGCTCGACCTGGACTTTGCCGCAGGCCCCGAAAGCCTGGAAGTGCAGTTGTTCGACGAAGCCGACATCCCTTGGTCCGAGCTGGCTTTCCGCACGGTCGGGCGGACCCTGGAATACTTTTTCGCTGACCGCCGACAGCAATCCTTCCCGGTGCGCAGCGAGGCTGTACCGCCGCTGGGCAAGTCCGCCCCATGACACTAGGGATACCCGTTTCAATGCGTTGGTTGCTTGCTCTTATCTGCCTGTCGTTCGCGAACCTGTCGTCGGCCGCCACCGTAGAAACCCTGGGCGGCAAAACCGTCGAAAAAGTCCTGGTGCTCAAGTCCGCCCATCAGTTGCAACTGATCAACGACGGCAAGCCCATCAAGACCTACCGCATTTCCTTGGGCAAGAACCCCAAGGGCCACAAGCTGATCGAGGGCGACCGCCGCACACCAGAGGGCCTCTACTGGCTCGACTGGCGCAAGACCAGCGACCGCTTCAACCTGGCCATGCACATCTCCTACCCGAATATCAGCGACGCCGCCCGCGCTCGCCGCGAAGGCGTGAAGCCGGGCAGCATGATCATGATCCACGGCACCCCCGACACCGAGGATTACCCGGAACAGTGGTTTCACACCCTGGACTGGACCGACGGCTGCATCGGCATGCGCAACGTGGATATGCGTGAAGTGTGGAACCTGGTCAAAGACGGCACCCTGATCGAGATTCGTCCGTAATCTCGTACCGTTCGTAAAATAATTCAAAAAAAATTCCTGCGCCAGGCGGCGCCTGCCGGTGAATACCAGTTCACCAGGCCGGGCTGCACAGTTCTGCGCGCGATACAGACCTCTCTAATACCACTTGATACCAAGCCCCATTGCAGGGCCCTTAAACCATTGCTTGCACCGTTTTGGCTGCATTGACATGGTATTTAAGTGGTATTAATTTTCGGCCATTACCGGGCGACAACACTCCAATAACGCATCGGAAACCTGACAGATGAATCCCATCCTGGCCCTGCGCCCTGACGATAAACAATCCACGCCGCTGTACCTGCAATTGGCGCGCAAACTGGAAGCGGCGATCCATGCCGGCCAGTGGACGTCCGAACAGGCACTGCCGTCGGAACGCGTGCTCAGCGAGCAACTGAGCATCTCGCGAGTGACCGCTCGCAAAGCGCTGGAAGTGTTGTTTGCCCAAGGGCTGATCCGCCGCAATCAAGGCTCCGGCACCTTTATTTCGCCACGCTTGGAACAGCCGCTGTCACGCTTGTCGGGGTTCAGCGAGATGTTGCGGCTCAAGGGCTTTGTGCCCACTTCCCAATGGCTGGAGCGCGAAATTACCCAGCCGACCCACGAAGAACTGATTCGCCTGGGGTTGTCGCCCGCCGACAAAGTGGCGCGCCTCAAGCGTTTACGTAAGGCCGACGACACGGTGATGGCAATTGAAATGACCACCCTGCCCGCCTCGGTGCTGCCGCATCCGCAAGCCATTGGCAATTCGCTGTACGAATACCTGGAAGGCATCGGCAAACCTGTGGTGCGTGCCCTGCAGCACATCCAGGCAATCAACGCCTCGGATGAGTTCGCCAAGCTGGTGGGCATCGCCCCCGGCACCGCCATGCTGCTGATGACCCGGGTGGGCTACACCGCCGACAACACGCCCATCGAAATTACCGACACCTACTGCCGCAACGACTACTACGACTTCGTCGCAGAGCTGCGCCGCCATGATTACTCCGCTGAACTGCGACTCTAGAGAACTGCCCATGTCCGAAGACAATATCCTCACGCCCGCCGGCTGGATTCGCGGCCGGCTGGTGCACGAACACGGCAAGGTAACCGCCATTGACGGTGTTCCCTGCGACCCGGCGGAAAACGATTTGCCTTACCTGCTGCCAGGCTTTATCGACCTGCACGTGCACGGCGGTGGCGGCAAAGACATCATGGAAGGCTTGGAGGCCTTCGAGACGATTACCCGCACACACGTGCGTTTTGGTACGACCTCGCTGCTGGCTACCACCATGACTGCACCGGTCGACGAGATTTCCAGCGTGCTCGGCCAACTCGGCAGCTTCTGCGAGCAGCGCCCGACAGGCAGCGCCCGCGTACTCGGTGTGCATTTGGAAGGGCCCTACATCAATCCGGGAAAACTCGGCGCCCAACCCAATTTCGCCCACACTGCGTTGATGGCCGAAGTGGAAGCCTACCTGCGCCTGGCGCCGATCCGCGTGATCACCATCGCCCCGGAAATCGCCGGGCACGACGCTCTGATCCGCGCCCTCAGCGAACGCGGTGTGCGCATGCAGATCGGCCACACACTCGGCAGCTATGAAGAAGGTGTTGCAGCCCTTGCCGCCGGTGCCACCAGCTTCACCCATTTGTACAACGCCATGAGCCCGCTGCATCACCGCGAGCCCGGCATCGTCGGCGCGGCCCTGGCTCACGCGAAATATGCAGAACTGATCCCGGACCTGCTCCACGTGCACCCCGGCGCCATGCGCGTGGCGCTGCGTTCGATCCCGTGCCTGTATTGCGTCACCGATTCCACCGCCGCCGCCGGCATGCCCGATGGCGAGTACAAGCTGGGCAGCCACACCGTGACCAAATGCCTGGGTGGCGTGCGCCTGGCCGACGGCACCCTGGCCGGCAGCACGCTGACCATGGACCAGGCGCTGCGCAACCTGGTGAAAATCGGCCTGCCCATCAGCGAAGCCTCACAACGCCTGTCGCAATTTCCTGCGGACTACCTGGGCCTGGAAGAACGCGGTCGCCTGCAAACCGGCAGCTTTGCCGACTGCGTACGCCTGGACCGCTCCCTGATACTCACCGACGTAATGGTCGAAGGAGAAACCATTGACTTCAAAAATGCTTGAAGAGGCCCTGGCCTCCTGCGACGCCGTCGCCGCCCAACTGCAACGCCTGGACCCGGCGCTGGAGGAAATCGCCGGCCGCCTGCGCCGTCAGCCGCCACACGTGGCGATGACCATCGCGCGTGGCAGCTCGGACCATGCCGCCAGCTACTTCGCCTACTTGGCCATGCAGCATGTGGGCATTCCGGTGGCGTCATTGCCCATGTCGGTGGTGACCTTGCTGCAGGCGCCGATGAAAGTCAGCGGCCAGGTGGTGTTTGGTTTCTCCCAGTCGGGCCAGAGCCCGGACCTGGTCAACAGCCTGCGCCTGCTGCGCAAGCGCGGCGCCTTGAGCATTTCGCTGGTCAACGCCGAAGACTCGCCGCTGGAAGCCGCCTGCGAGTTTCATATACCGCTGTGTGCAGGCCCGGAACAGAGCGTGGCCGCGACCAAGAGTTTTATCGCCACCCTCAGCGCCATTGCGCAATTGATCGGCCACTGGAACGGCGACGCCGAGCTGCTGCAAGCCTGTCGCGCCCTGCCCGATGACCTGCGCGCCGCCGCCCAACAGGACTGGAGCATCGCCATCGATGCCCTGCGCGACTGCCAGCAACTGATGGTCATCGGCCGAGGCGCCGGTTTTGCCATCGCCCAGGAAGCCGCGCTCAAGCTCAAGGAAACCTCGGCGATCCAGGCCGAAGCCTTCAGCAGCGCCGAGGTGCGTCACGGCCCGATGGCCCTGATTGGCGACAACTACCCATTGCTGGTTTTTGCCCCACGCGGTGCCGAGCAAGCCGGCCTGTTGAGCCTGGCCGCCGATATGCGCCAGCGCGGTGCACGCGTTTTGCTGGCCGCGCCGGACGATATCGCCGAGCGCGACCTGCCCCTGAGCCGCGCCGAACACCCAAGTCTGGACCCGATCCTGGCGATCCAGAGCTTTTACGTCATGGCTGCGGGTTTAGCCGAAGCCCGGGGCATGAATCCCGACCAGCCACGCCACCTGAGCAAAGTCACTCGCACTCACTGAGTCGATTGCCGTGTTTTCCTGATGAGTACCGTGCCGATGTCCAAGAACAATAATGATCTGACCCTCAGCGCTCCCCTCACCGGGCCGGTGCTGGCCCTGGGCAACGTTCCCGACGAAGTGTTCGCCAGCGGCGCGATGGGCGACGGCATTGCCATCGACCCGCTGAACGATTGCCTGCACGCACCGTGTGACGGGGTGATCATCCATGTCGCCCGCACCGGGCATGCGCTGACCATTCGCGCCGATAACGGCGCCGAAGTGTTGATGCATGTGGGCATCGACACGGTCGAACTGAAGGGCGAAGGCTTTGCCTTGTTGGTGAAGGACGGCGCGCGGGTCAGCAAGGGTCAGGCGTTGGTGCAGTTTGACCTGGACCGCATTGCGCGCCAGTGCAAGAGCCTGGTCAGCCTGATCATCCTGACCAATGGCGAGCGCTTCGAGTTGCGCGCGGTAGTGGAGAAAACGGTCAAGGTCGGCGAGCCGCTGGTGCAGATCGTGGCGCGTTCGGCGGCGTCGGCTCAAGCGCCTGTGGATAACTCGGAAGCTGAAGCCAGCGCTAACGTGCGCATCACCCATCGGGGCGGATTGCATGCGCGCCCGGCGGCATTAGTGCGCAAGGCCGCCCAGGGTTTCAGCAGCCAGGCACAGCTGCAGTTCGGCGATAAGTCGGCGTCGTGCGACAGCCTGATTGGCTTGATGGGTTTGGGCATTGGCGAGGGTGACGAAGTCCGTGTGAGCTGTCGCGGCAAGGATGCAGAGGCCGCGTTGCAGGCGTTGGTCGCGGCCTTGTCCGCTGCTATCAAAGAAGAACACCACGCCCCTGCCATCGTCGCGCCACGCCGGGCAAATACCGAAGTTGGCGTGTTGCAAGGTGTGTGCGCTGCGCCGGGATTGGTCTGCGGGCCGCTGTTCCGCCTGACCGGTATCGAACTGCCAGCCGACACCGGCAACCATTCTGCCGACGAACAACTGCAACGCCTGGACGCTGCGCTGGAGCAAGTGCGCAGTGAAATCCGCACGACACTGGAGCACGCCCGCCAGCGTAAGAACGTCGAGGAAGAGGACATCTTCGCGGCGCATCTCGCCTTGCTGGAAGACCCGACACTGCTGGAAGCGGCCACCGGCGCCATCGAAAACGGCAGCGCCGCTACCCACGCCTGGCGCAATGCGATCCAGGCGCAATGCGCGGTGTTGCTGGCCTTGGGCAAACCCCTGTTCGCCGAACGTTCAAATGATCTACGGGATTTGCAACAACGCGTATTGCGCGCACTGCTGGGGGAAGCCTGGCACTTCGAATTGCCTGCAGGTGCGATCGTCAGCGCCCACGAATTGACGCCGTCTGATCTGCTGCAATTGAGTGCCCAGGAGGCTGCCGGCATCTGCATGGCCGAAGGCGGCGCCACGTCCCATGTAGCAATCCTGGCCCGTGGCAAAGGCTTGCCGTGTGTGGTGGCGCTGGGCGCCGACGTGCTCGACGTGCCCCAAGGCCAACGCGTGGTACTCGACGCCGTCAATGGCCGTCTGGAATTGGAGCCCACCGAAGCGCGTCACGCCGAAGTGCACCAGATTCGTAACGCACAGAACCTGCGTCGCCAACAGCAACAGGCCCAAGCCCAGGAGCCGGCGCGCACCCGCGATGGCGTGACCATTGAAGTCGCGGCCAATGTCGCCTCCAGTGCCGAAGCCCAGGTGGCCTTTGAAAACGGCGCTGATGGCGTCGGCCTGCTGCGCACCGAATTTCTCTTCGTCGACCGCCGCACCGCGCCGGATGAGCAGGAACAACGTCACGCCTATCAGGCTGTGCTGGATGCCATGGGCGACAAGTCCGTGATCATCCGCACCATCGATGTGGGTGGCGACAAGCAGCTCGACTACTTGCCACTACCTGTCGAAGCTAACCCGGTGCTGGGCCTGCGCGGTATTCGCCTGGCTCAGGTCCGCCCCGACGTGCTCGACCAGCAATTGCGTGCCCTGCTGCAAGTAAGCCCGCTGGCGCGGTGCCGCATCCTGCTGCCGATGGTCAGCGAAGTGGATGAGCTGCTGCACATCCGCCAGCGCCTGGATCAACTGTGCGTAGAGCTGGAACTGACCCAACGCCCCGAACTCGGTGTGATGATCGAAGTGCCCGCCGCCGCACTGATGGCCGACCAGTTGGCCAAGCACGCAGACTTCCTGTCCATCGGCACCAATGACCTGTCCCAGTACACCCTGGCGATGGACCGCGACCACGCCGGCCTCGCCGCGCGGGTCGACGCGTTGCACCCGGCGCTGTTGCGGCTGATCGCCCAGACCTGTGCAGGGGCTGCGAAACACGGGCGCTGGGTGGGTGTATGTGGCGCCCTCGCCTCCGACCCGCTGGCTACGCCGGTGCTGATCGGCCTGGGTGTCAGCGAACTGTCGGTGAGCCCGCCGCAGATCGGCGAAATCAAGGACCGCGTCCGCCACCTGGACGCGGCGCAATGCCGGCAATTAAGCCAAGGCCTGCTCGACCTGAGCTGCGCAAAGGCCGTTCGCCAAGCCTGTCAACACCACTGGCCGTTGAGCTGATAACAACAACAAAAGGAGACACGCCATGTACCAACATTTCATCGAAGGCCTGCAACGCCTGGGCCGTGCACTCATGTTGCCGATTGCGATCCTGCCGATTGCCGGCCTGCTGCTGCGCCTGGGCGACACCGACCTGCTGAACATCGCGGTGATGCACGACGCCGGGCAGGCGATCTTCGCCAACCTGGCACTGATCTTCGCCATCGGCATCGCCGTGGGTTTCGCCCGCGACAACAACGGCACAGCGGGCTTGGCCGGGGCGATTGGTTACTTGGTGATGGTCTCCACGCTCAAGGTGATGGACACGTCCATCAACATGGGCATGCTCGCCGGTATCGCCAGCGGCTTGATGGCGGGCGGGCTGTATAACCGCTTCAAGGACATCAAGCTGCCGGAGTACCTGGCGTTCTTTGGTGGGCGACGGTTTGTGCCGATTGTTACCGGGTTCAGCGCGGTCGGGCTGGGGGTAATCTTTGGTTTGATCTGGCCGCCCATCCAGCAAGGCATCAACAGCTTTGGCGTGCTGCTGATGGAAAGCGGCAGCATTGGCGCCTTCGTGTTTGGCGTGTTTAACCGCCTGCTGATCGTCACTGGCCTGCACCATATCCTCAACAATATGGCGTGGTTTGTGTTTGGCACCTTTACCGATCCGGCGACCGGTGCGGTAGTGACCGGCGACCTCACCCGCTACTTCGCGGGCGACCCGAAAGGCGGCCAGTTCATGACCGGCATGTTCCCGGTGATGCTGTTCGGCCTGCCCGCTGCGTGCTTGGCGATGTATCGGAATGCGCTGCCTGAGCGCCGCAAAGTGATGGGCGGGATTTTCCTGTCGATGGCGCTGACCTCGTTCTTGACCGGGGTGACCGAGCCGATTGAATTTGCGTTCATGTTTCTTGCGCCGTTTCTGTACCTGATTCACGCCGTGCTGACGGGCCTGTCGATGGCTGTCACCAATATGCTGAATATCCACCTGGGGTTTACCTTCTCCGGTGGGTTTATCGACATGGTGCTGGGTTGGGGCAAGTCCACCAATGGTTGGTTGGTGTTCCCGGTTGGGCTGGCTTATGCGGTGATTTACTACAGCGTGTTCAACTACTGCATTCGTCGCTTCAACCTGAAGACACCGGGCCGGGAAGATGTCCAGGTGGTGCAGGCTGAGGTAATGACGGATAACCTGCGGGCCAGTGCCTACATCCGTGCGTTGGGCGGTTCGGCCAATCTGTTGAGTGTCGGCGCCTGTACGACGCGCCTGCGTTTGGACATGGTTGATCGCACCAAGGCGGTGGACTCGGAGCTCAAAGCACTGGGCGCCATGGCCGTAGTTCGGCCGGGGAACGGCGGGAGTTTGCAGGTGGTGGTCGGGCCGATGGCGGATAGCATTGCTGATGAGATTCGCTTGGCGATGCCGTCGTTTGTTGCCAGTGCACCGTTGTCGGCTGCGCCTGTGGATAAGCCGGTGACGGTGAATGTGCAGGAGGCCGAGAAATGGCTGAGCGCGTTGGGTGGCCGCGGGAATGTGCGGGAGTTGGAAGCGGTGGCGATGACCCGGTTGCGGGTGGAGTTGGGGGATGATTCGGGGTTGTCTGAAGCTGATCTCACTGCGCTAGGTTGCCAAGGCGTCAGCCAGCTGGAAAGCGGTGTTTGGCACCTGTTGATTGGTGACAAGGCTTTAGGGTTGGGCGAGGCATTGGAGCGGTTGGTTACCCGTCCAATCAACGCCTGACCACTCTGTGGCGAGGGAGCTTGCTCCCTCGCCACAGAGTTGGTGGGGTCAGTTGCTGATCGGTACTTCCTGTAGGTCCAACACTCTCAGTTGTTAGGAACTTCGGCAGACCCGAGGGTCTCCCGCACACAGCCACCATGACTCAATAACCGCTGTATGAAAGCGGCATGATTATAGGTGCGCTGTTCAGCACTAACAAATTATCGGCGGACTCTTTAATCTCGGTTACTCAATCCGAGCAAACCGCTCAATAACAGGCTGTTCTCTATGCTCTGCCTGCCACAGGTCATAACTGCTCTGCATTGAGAGCCACATCTGGGCCTTGCTGATGCCTGCGCGCTCAAGCCGCACAGCTAGATCAGGGCTAACAGGCGCATGCCCATGAAGAATTCTTGAAAAGGTTTCCCTAGCGAAACCCAGGCGTCGAGCAACTTCAGTGATCGTCATTCCAAGCCCGGGAATGACATCCTCAAGCAGTATTTCCCCTGGGTGAGGAGGATTGTGCATACCCATAAACAGACCCCTTCTCAGTGGTAATCCAGATAGTCGACCAGCTCGACTTGATCGTCATACATACGAAAAATGATGCGCCAGTTACCACTGATGCTCACTGACCAGTAGTCGACAAGATCTCCCTTCAAGCGATGGAAGCGCCAACCTGGCAGTTCCAGATCACTCCAATGAATCGCGCTATCTAAAATCAGCAAGACACGGCGCAAGCGATTCACGTGGTTGGCATTGATCCCTTTCGTTGAGCCCGTTTCATAAAAGATGCGAAGGCCTTTATGTTTCCAACTAACGATCATGGCGCGATTGTGACGTTATACATCACGCCCGGCAATAGCCGCATATCAGTTCTGGTCGTCAGACTCATAACATTCCACCACTGAGAAAATGCAAAGCAGGGAGGCTAGGGAGAGGAGTTCCGAGGGACAACCTGAAAGGCTTGTGGGAAAGATCTGAGGCGCCTGCGATGAGGCCCCACAGACAACAAGAAACCCGCTGACCAAACTGGCCCAGCGGGTTTCTTGTTTTTGCAGCGTGCGAGTTAAAAATCCGCCAACTGCCACACCTCATACGCCGGTGTCTCATACGGGTGGCTAAGCTTGAGCGCAGCCACAACCGCCGCAATCAATTCGTCCGCCACCACGAGCTCAACCTTCCATTCCTCAACCACTTCAACCTGGCCCACCTGCCCAATAAACGGCTGGCTGCCGTCCATTGCGCGAAATTGACCCTGGCCCAGCACTTGCCAGGCGCAGCTGTCGTAGCTGCCGATGCGCCCGCCGCCAGCGGCGAAGACGGCGGCTTTCACCGTCTCCACATGGCTGTCGGGCACGAAGAAGGCGAGCTTGTACACCGTCTTAGTTCACCCACGCGCGTGCGTTGCGGAACATGCGCATCCAGGCGCCGTCTTCGCTCCACTCCTCCGGGCGCCACGAGTTTTGCACGGCGCGGAAGACACGCTCCGGGTGCGGCATCATGATGGTCACGCGACCGTCGCGGCTGGTGAGGCCGGTGATCCCGCGCGGCGAGCCGTTCGGGTTGGCCGGGTAGGTTTCGGTGACCTTGCCGTGGTTGTCGACGAAACGCAGCGCCACGGTGCCGGACAGGTCGGCTTCGAGCAGGGCTTCTTCGCTGGCGAACTCGGCATGGCCTTCACCGTGGGCGATGGCGATGGGCATGCGCGAACCGGCCATGCCTTGCAGGAAGATCGAGTTGGATTCCTGCACCTGCACCATGGCAACACGGGCTTCGAACTGCTCGGAACGGTTGCGCACAAAGTGCGGCCAGAACTCGCTGCCCGGAATCAGTTCGCTGAGGTTGGACATCATCTGGCAACCGTTGCACACACCCAGGGTGAAGCTGTCGTTGCGCTCGAAGAAACCCTGGAACGCGTCGCGGGCACGGCTGTTGAACAGGGCCGATTTGGCCCAGCCTTCACCGGCACCCAGCACGTCGCCGTAGGAGAAGCCGCCGCAGGCGACGAGGCCTTTGAACTCATTGAGATCAACGCGACCGGCGAGAATGTCGCTCATGTGCACGTCGATCGCATTGAAGCCGGCGCGGTCGAACGCGGCCGCCATTTCCACCTGGCCGTTGACGCCCTGCTCACGCAGAACCGCAACGTGTGGACGAATGCCTTTCTTGATGTAAGGCGCTGCGATGTCCTGGTTGACGTCGAAGCTGAGCTTGGTGCTCAGGCCCGGGTTGTCTTCTTCCAGGATCAGGTCGAACTCCTGCTCAGCGCACTCGACGTTGTCACGCAGACGCTGGATCTGGAAGCTGGTCTCGGCCCACTGGCGTTGCAGCAAGCGGCGCTGGCCGGCAAACACGGTGTCGCCATTGAAGGAGATGTTGATCTCGCCGTTGTTGATCGGCTGGCCGATCACCGCCACGCAGTCGTCCAGGCCGGCGGCGCTGAATTGGGCGAGTACGTCCGGGGTCGCGTCCTGGCGCACCTGGATCACGGCGCCCAGCTCTTCGTTGAACAGGATGCCGTTGATTTCAGACGCATCCTCGGCAACGCTGTCGAGCACGATGTTCAGGCCGCAGTGACCGGCGAAAGCCATTTCCACGACGCTGGTCAGCAAGCCGCCATCGGAACGGTCGTGGTAGGCCAGCAGGTGGCCGTCGGCATTCAGGCCCTGGATCACGGCGAAGAAGGCTTTGAGGTCTTCGGCGTCGTCGACGTCCGGCGCGTGCTTGCCGAGCTTGCCATGGGTCTGTGCCAGGATCGACGCGCCCATGCGGTTCTGGCCACGGCCGAGGTCGATCAGGATCAGGTCGGTGGTGCCCTTGTCCATGCGCAGTTGCGGGGTCAGGGTCTGGCGGATGTCGGTGACCGGTGCAAAACCGGTAACGATCAGCGACAGCGGCGAGGTGACGCTCTTGTCGGTGCCGTCTTCGTTCCAGCGGGTGGCCATGGACATGGAGTCCTTGCCTACCGGAATGGTGATGCCCAGCTCCGGGCACAGCTCCATGCCGACTGCTTTAACCGTGTCATACAGGCGTGCATCTTCACCCGGGTGACCGGCAGCGGACATCCAGTTGGCCGACAGTTTGATGTCGGACAATTTACCGATACGCGAAGCCGCGATGTTGGTGAGGGTTTCACCAATCGCCATGCGGCCCGACGCCGGAGCGTCCAGCAGGGCCAGCGGCGTACGCTCGCCCATGGCCATGGCTTCACCGGTGTAGACGTCGAAGCTGGTGGCGGTGACGGCAACGTCTGCCACCGGAACCTGCCACGGGCCGACCATTTGGTCACGGGCAACCAGGCCAGTGATGGTGCGGTCGCCGATGGTGATCAGGAAGCTTTTGCTCGCTACGGCTGGGTGGTGCAGCACGCGTTCGATACTGTCGGCCAGCTCCAGGGTGCTTGGGTCGAAATCATCGCCCAGCTCGGCTTCACGCACGGCCGAACGGTGCATGCGCGGGGCTTTGCCCAGCAGCACTTCGAGTGGCATGTCCACCGGGCTGTTGCCGAAGTGGCTGTCGGTGACGGTCAGTTGCGGCTCGGCCGTGGCTTCGCCGACCACGGCAAACGGGCAACGCTCGCGTTCGCAGATGGCCTGGAAGCGCGCGAAGTCTTCAGGGCCAACGGCCAGAACGTAGCGTTCCTGGGATTCGTTGCTCCAGATTTCGTGCGGGGCCATGCCCGGTTCGTCGTTTGGAATGTTGCGCAGTTCGAAACGGCCGCCACGGTCGCCATCGTTGACCAGTTCGGGGAAGGCGTTGGACAAACCACCGGCGCCGACGTCGTGGATGAAGCTGATCGGGTTCTTGTCACCTAACTGCCAGCAACGGTCGATGACTTCCTGGCACCGGCGCTCCATCTCTGGGTTCTCGCGCTGTACCGAAGCGAAGTCCAGGTCCGCCGAGCTGGTGCCGGTGGCCATGGAGGACGCTGCGCCGCCGCCCAGGCCGATCAACATCGCCGGGCCGCCGAGGACGATCAGCTTGGAGCCGACCAGGATCTCGCCTTTCTTGACGTGTTCTTCACGGATGTTGCCCATGCCGCCGGCCAACATGATCGGCTTGTGGTAGCCGCGCACTTCATCGCCACGCGGGGTGGTGATGGACTGTTCGAAGGTACGGAAATAACCGGTCAACGCCGGACGACCGAATTCGTTGTTGAACGCGGCGCCGCCCAGCGGGCCTTCGATCATGATGTCGAGTGCGGTCACGATGCGCTCAGGCTTGCCGTACGGCACTTCCCACGGCTGTTCGAAGCCGGGGATCTGCAGGTTGGACACGGTGAAACCGGTGAGGCCAGCCTTGGGCTTGGCGCCACGACCGGTAGCACCTTCGTCGCGGATTTCGCCACCGGAACCGGTGGCTGCGCCCGGGAACGGGGCAATCGCGGTCGGGTGGTTGTGGGTTTCAACCTTCATCAGGATGTGCACCGGCTCCTGCACCGCGCCGTACTGGCGGGTCTCAGGGTCCGGGAAGAAACGGCCGGCAACAGAGCCGACGATGACCGAGGCGTTGTCCTTATAAGCCGACAGAACGCCTTCGCTGTGCATCACGTAGGTGTTCTTGATCATGCCGAACAGGCTTTTTTCCTGGCTCTCGCCGTCGATGTCCCAACTGGCGTTGAAGATCTTGTGACGGCAGTGCTCGGAGTTGGCCTGGGCAAACATCATCAGTTCGATGTCGTGCGGGTTGCGCTTCAAGCCGTTGAAAGCGTTGACCAGGTAGTCGATCTCGTCTTCGGCCAGGGCCAGGCCCAACTCGGTGTTGGCCTTCTCAAGGGCGGCGCGGCCACCGCCGAGCACGTCAATCGCGGTCAGCGGCTTGGGCTCGGCGTGGCTGAACAGGCCGGCAGCCTGTTCCATCTGGCTGACGATGATCTGGGTCATGCGGTCGTGCAGGCTGCTGGCGATCAACTCGGCGTCGGCATCGCTGAACTGGCCCGCGACATAGAAGGCAATACCACGCTCCAGGCGCTGGATTTTTTCCAGGCCACAGTTACGGGCGATATCGCTGGCCTTGCTCGACCAGGGCGAAATGGTGCCGAACCGTGGCAGAACCAGAAACAAGCGGCCATTGGGCTCTTGAACGGGAACGCTCGGGCCGTACTTCAGAAGGCGTGCGAGCACTTGCTGTTCGTCGGCGGCCAACACGCCGGTAACGTCGGCGAAGTGAGCAAATTCAGCATACAGGCCTGTAACCGCTGGAACCTTCTGGCTCAGTTGCTCAAGGAGTTTGCTGTGGCGAAAGGCAGAAAGGGCAGGAGCGCCGCGCAGGATCAACATCTTCGGGACAGCCTCGGGAAGGGGTGTGCTTTGAGGCCGTGCATTCTAGCGTAAACCGCCGCCAACGGCACCCGAAACGCTACCGGTGGCGACTGCCAGACGTCAGTTGGCCGGATTGCACCGCTTTTGAGGGGGCGTCCGGGGTATTCCGCGCAGTTATTTTAACCGTCACAATCCCTCGCCAAGCCCCGTTTCTGCGGGCTGCAGCACAGTTTTGCAAGCGCTAGCAGACAAGTCCCGCGCTGTCGAGATATGGCGCCGTGGGCCGTTTGCGTATACTGCGCAGATGTTCTCCCCAACTGCTTTGCGCCCGCGATGCGCCAAATGGCTTATCGCAACCGGACTCTTCCTGATGCTCAGCGCCTGTGTTGATAAGCCCAGCACGCTCGAGCGAATCAAGGAGGATGGCGTATTGCGGGTGATCACCCGAAACAGTCCGGCCACGTATTTCCAGGACCGCAACGGTGAAACCGGTTTCGAATACGAACTGGTCAAACGCTTTGCCGACGACCTGGGGGTAAAGCTGGAGATCGAGACCGCCGACAACCTGGATGACCTGTTTGGCCAGTTGGGCAAGCCCAACGGCCCGGTCCTCGCTGCCGCAGGCCTGGTCAGCAGCGAACAGCGCCGGACGCAGGTGCGTTTCTCCCACCCTTATTTAGAAGTCACCCCACAGATCATCTATCGCAATGGCCAGTCCCGCCCGACGAACGCGGCAGACCTGGTGGGCAAGAAGATCATGGTGCTCAAGGGCAGCACCCACGCCGAACAACTGGCGGCGCTCAAGAAGCAGAATCCTGCGATTGAATACGAAGAGTCCGACGCCGTTGAAGTCGTCGACCTGCTGCGCATGGTGGACGAGGGGCAAATCGACCTGACCCTGGTGGACTCCAACGAAGTCGCCATGAACCAGGTGTACTTCCCCAAAGTGCGCGTGGCCTTCGACCTGGGCGATCCCAGCAATCAGAGCTGGGCCGTGGCGGCGGGTGAAGACAACAGCCTGCTCAACGAGATCAACAGTTACCTGGACAAGGTCGAGAAGAACGGCACCCTGCAGCGTCTCAAAGACCGCTATTACGGGCACGTCGATGTACTCGGCTACGTAGGCGCCTACACCTTTGCCCAGCATCTGCAGCAGCGGTTGCCCAAGTATGAGAAAAACTTCCGGGCCTATGCCAAGAAAGAGAAGGTCGATTGGCGCCTGTTGGCAGCCATTGGCTATCAAGAATCGCTGTGGCAACCGACCGTCACCTCCAAGACCGGCGTGCGCGGCCTGATGATGCTGACCCAGAACACCGCCCAGGCGATGGGCGTGTCCAACCGCCTGGACCCCAAGCAAAGCATCATGGGCGGCGCCAAGTACCTGGCCAAGATCAAGGATGAACTGGACAACAGCATCGCCGAGCCGGATCGCACCTGGTTTGCCCTCGCCGCCTACAACGTGGGCAGCGGCCATCTGGAAGATGCGCGCACGCTGGCCAAGCGCGAAGGTTTGAACCCGAACAAGTGGCTGGATGTGAAGAAGATGCTGCCGCGCCTGTCGCAAAAGCAGTGGTACAGCAAGACGCGCTACGGTTATGCGCGCGGTGGTGAGCCGGTGCATTTTGTGGCGAACATCCGGCGGTATTACGACATTCTGACTTGGGTGACGCAGCCGCAGTTGGAAGGTAACCAGGTGGTTGAGGGCAACCTGCACGTGCCGGGTGTGGATAAGACCAAGCCGCCGGAAGATAACTCGCAGCTGTAAGACACGCTATTCAACACGCTGCAAAACCCTGCGGGAGCGGCGGTGCGACTTGCCCGCGATGGCGGCCTGGCAGTCGAAATACCCGCAGCCTGACACACCGCTATCGCGGGCAAGCCCGGCTCCCACATTGATCTGCGTTGATCTCTAGACCGAGCCCAGCCCGGTAAGCAGGTGCACGACCCCACCCGCCAACACCATCACCCCAGGCACACCCGCAGCCTTTAACGCTGCAGCATCCACCTTCGCAGCATCCTGCAGCTGCACCCGCACCCGCGTCAGCGCCACCCGCTGCTGCGACTTGAGATTATCCGCGCCGCCCAACGCCCGTAGCACATCAGCCGACAACAAACCCGGCGCCGCTACCGTCTCGGCAATCAAATCCGGCGTGAGGGCCTTCCAGAACGCCTGCTGCAATTTCTCGAACATGCTCAAAGCTCCACAACAGGTGAGGTTTCAACGGTAGCCGCGTGATATTGGCGCAATGCCTCACGCACCTGACCGGCTTCTTCCAGGCCGAGCACCTGGCGGGCAATGATCTGGCAGCCAGCCAGGTCCAGCTCGCGCACGGTGGCCTTGATGGTGGGGATCAACGGCACGCTGACCGACAACTCATCCACACCCAGCCCGATCAGCACCGGCACCGCCAGCGCTTCGGACGCCAGTGCACCGCACACGCCGACCCACTTGCCATGAGCATGCGCGGCCTTGACCGTGGTGGCGATCAAGCGCAACACCGCCGGGTGGAAGCTGTCGGCCTGGCCGGCCAGGCGCGGATGGTCGCGGTCCATGGCGAGGGTGTATTGGGTCAAATCGTTGGTGCCGATAGAAAAGAAATCCACATGGGGCGCGAACACGTCCGCCATCAAGGCGGCAGACGGTACTTCAATCATGATCCCCAGCTTCGGCAACTCGCTGAGCCCCAGCGCCAGCGCTTCCTCTTCGAGGATCTTACGGGCTAGGCGCAACTCCGACAGCAGGCTGACCATCGGCAACATGATATGCAACCGCGCAAAACCGGCACTGGCGAGGATCGCGCGGAACTGTTCGCGCAGCAACTCCGGGCGCTCCAGGCACAGGCGGATGCCGCGCAAACCGAGGAATGGGTTGGTCTCGGCGTCCATGGGCACATAGGTCAACGGTTTGTCGCCACCAACGTCGAGGGTGCGCACCACAAGGTTGCGCTCGGAGCCCAGGGCACGGGCGATCGCGGTGTAGGTCGCCGCTTGCTCGTCGGGGCTCGGCGCGCGGTTGCGGTCCAGGTAGAGAAATTCCGAGCGCAACAGGCCGACGCCTTCCCCGCCGAGGTTCAAGGACTGTTCCACCTGCGTCAACGAAGCCACGTTGGCGGTGACTTCGACGTGATGGCCATCGCGGGTGGTTGCCGGTAGAGACGCGTGCGCCACGTCGCGCTGATGGCACAGCGCCTGTTGCATGCGCGCCGCCTCCAACTGTTCGATCTCGGCCAGGTTCGGCTCAAGGTGCAGCTCGCCTTTGTCGGCGTCGAGCAGGACCTGTTTGCCATTGGCCAACGCCAGCACTTGGGCCGACACACCGCAAATCGCTGGTAAACCCAGGGCGCGGGCGAGGATCGCGACGTGACTGGTTGCGCCGCCGCCCACCGTGACGAAACCCAGCACCTTGCGTGTATCCAGGCTGGCGGTCTGCGACGGCGTCAGTTGTTCAGCGATCAGGATCGCGCGTTCCGGCAAGTCCCAGGCGCTGTCTTGAATGCCGAGGATCAGTTTCAGCACGCGCTGGCCGACGTCGGCCAGGTCTGCCGCACGTTCGGCAAGCAGAGCATTGCCTGAGCCCTGGAACACGCTGGCCGTCGCGACTGTGGCACTGTTCCAGGCAAATACGGCGCTCTTGCCGTCAGCCAGCAGGCTGTGGGCTTGTTCCAGCAAGGTTGGGTCTTCGAGCAGTTCCTGATGTGCCCGGAAGATCTCTGCCTGGGCACTGCCGGCGGCCTTGTCTTGCAGAGCTTGCAGCGCTTCGGTTGCAGCCAGCAGGCCACGCGCCAGGGCAGCACGTTCAGCGGTTTCACCCGTGCCGTGTTCAATGATAGCCAGCTCAGGCTCGGTCACTTGAACGACCTGGCCAAACGCCGAACCCGGTGACGCACACACACCCCGCAGCAGCGTTGCCGACAATACCGCCGCGACCGGTTCAGCAACGGTCGCAACCGCCTCGCCACAGCCTTCAGCCAACAAGGCCACCAGCGCGTTGATCGCCGCCTCGGCCTCCTCCCCTGCCGCGCTCACTTGCACGGTGTCGCCCTGCACGGTTTGCAACGCCATGATCGCTACTAGCGACTTCGCATTGGCGCTCTGGGTTTGCTTGTGCAGGTAGATGCTCGCATTGAAACCCTTCGCCGCCTGGGCGAGCACCGCCGCAGGGCGGGCGTGCAAACCGTTGGGGTTAGGCAAGGTCAGCGGTTTGGAGAACAGCGCATCGCCGTCCTCCTCGTCCAGCGTTTCAACAGTTTCACGTGGGGATAACTGCAACAACGGCTGGCCGACCGCCACAAGACCGTTCGCCAACAGGGTAAACGGCTCGCCGCTGACCACCAGCATCAAGGTCAGCAAACTGCGCGCATTGAGCGCCACATAATCGGCATCGAATTCGATCAGCGCTTGCCCGGCCTCCACCCGCTGGCCTTCCTGCACCTGCCGAGTGAAGCCCTGGCCTGCCAGGTTCACGGTGTCCAGGCCGATATGCATCAGCACCTGGACGCCGTTGTCGTCGGTGATGCTGACGGCATGCCCACTGTCCTGGATATTACTGATCACCCCGGCCAGTGGCGCGCAGAGGGTCTGCGACGTGGGGTCGATGCACAGGCCGTCGCCGATCAAGCGGCTGGAGAATACCGGGTCGGGCACCTTGTCCAACGCCAGCAGCACACCCGACAAGGGCGCCAGCAGTTCCAGGGGTTGAGTTGTGGTCATGGCTTCACCTGCTGTTTTGTTCTGTAAATATCATTGGCTGGATGCAAAAATTTGGAGTAACGACGATCAAAATGTGGGAGCGGCGGTATGACGATTCGACTTGCCTCCCACATGTTTAGTCCGTGTACACCCGTCTAGTTATTTCCACCAATATTCAACTTGCACACCAACGTTCGCCCCATGCCGCGCCGTGCCGTAGGAGCCGGTGTCTGACAACGCCGACCCCGCCGCCAATTCATTCGCCGCGCGCTTGGCCGCTTCGTTCCACGTTGCATAGGTGTAGTACAAGCGCACTTGCGGCCGCGCCCAGAAATCCGGGCCTTTGGGCGACCAGGTTGGGGCGAAGGTAAATTTGCTCAGCTTGCGCGTGCCGCCGCTGGCGTCGACCTGATCATGCCCAAGCTCGGTGACCAGCTTGAACTGCTCGCTGATGGCGTACGCCGGGCGCACACCGAGGGACATCCAGGTCTGATCCTGGCTGCCGGGACGAATGTCCTTCTGGTACACCGCCTCGATCTGCCCACCGAAACGCGGAGTCACCTGCCAGTCGAAAAACTCCACGGCGCGGTAACTTTTGCTGCTGTTATCCAGGAAGGTATTGCCGGTGTAACCCAGGCCAGTGCCTGGGCCTTCGCCATACTGCAAGGCAAACTTGTTCTTGCCGCCCAGGAAAGGTTTTTGCACGTGCTGCGCGGTGATCGCCCAGCCGCTGTTGGTGTCACGCCCGCCCGTTTTTTCGATGTAGCTCAAGCCCAGCTCCAGCTCGCCGCCAGGGTTAGTCTTGAAGCCCGCGACGTTGAAGTCGTGACGGGTGGCGTATTCCTTCTGGTACAGGTTGTCCTTGCGGGAAATCGCGTAGCTGTACTTGAGGTCGCCGATCAGTACGTCCTCGATCCCCCCGCCCGTGGCGCTCTGGTTCCAGTAGTAGAAGTCGGAGATATGGATGTCGTTACGCTTGTAGTAACGCCGACCGGCCCACAGCGAGCCGCCATTGAGGCTGGGCAGGTTGGACCACTGCGCATACATCTGCGGCATGCGCGCGGTGCCGTTGTTCTCGCCCTGGAACTTCAGTTCACGGTCGTACTTGTTGTAGAGCGACGCCATGGCATCGACGCTGAGCACCGAGCCGTCGTCGAGGGTAACCAGGTCCTGGCGCAACTCCAGTTCGCCGTACTGCTCGCATTCGTTACCCAGGCGGTATTTGGTTTGCGCCCCCGGCAGTTGGAAACATTGCTGTGGGCCGCTGCCCGTTGAAGTCCCCGCGCCACTGCGCACGTAACCGGCAAATTCCAAGGCTTGAGCGCCAATAGGCAGGCTTAAACAAGACGCAACGAGGCCCAGCTTTATTGTTGTTTTCATAAAGCACTCCGATATTTTTATTATGTTTTTTCAAAGCGCCCCGTGCTCCCACACGGGGTTACAACGAGTCTCAGTCCTTGAGGTGCAGCACAAACGATTCGTAAGGACGCAGCGCCACCGTGGCGGTACGTTGCGGGCAGTCGGGGTAGTTGCTGATCAGCAGGCGTTGTTCACTTGCAGGGTTGATCACGGTGTCCGGCAGTTGGATGTCGCAGGGCGTGCCGTAGAAGTTGTTCAGCACCAACAGGCGCTCGCCATGGCCTTCGCGCAGGTACGCCCAGACCTGTAAGTGGTCTTGCAGCAGTTGACGGTACACACCTTCTTGGATCAGAGGCTCATGCCGGCGCAAGGCAATCAGCACACGGTAGTGATGCAGCACTGAATCCGGGTCATCCAGCTGGCTTTCGACATTGATCGTTGAAGCATTTTCCGGAATACCGATCCAGGGCTCGCCGGCGCTGAAACCCGCATTTTCCGCCGCATTCCACTGCATCGGCGTGCGACCGTTGTCCCGCGACTTCTGCATGATCGCCGCCATGCTCGACGTCTCGGACTCGCCGGCATCGCGCTTGAGGCGGAAGATATTCAGCGTCTCCACATCACGGTACTGCTCGATCCTGTCGAAGCCCGGATTGGTCATGCCCAGCTCTTCGCCCTGGTACACGAACGGCGTGCCCTGGAGGAAGTGCAGCGCGGTGGCGAGCATCTTGGCCGAGACCACGCGGTGCTCGCCGTCATCGCCAAAACGCGAGACCACCCGTGGCTGGTCGTGGTTACACCAGAACAGCGCGTTCCAGCCGCCACCGGCTTGCATGCCCATTTGCCAGTCGGAGAGGATCTGCTTGAGTTGCAGGAAATCGAAGTCAGCTTTCACCCACTTCTGCAGGTTCGGGTAGTCCACTTTCAGGTGATGAAAGTTAAAGGTCATCGACAGCTCTTTCGACTCCGGCCGCGAGTAGCGAATGCAGTGTTCGAGGCTGGTGGATGACATCTCGCCGACATTGATCAGGTCATGCCCTTCGAAGACTTCGCGGTGCATTTCCTGCAGGTATTCGTGCACATTCGGGCCGTCGGTGTAAAAGCGGCGGCCGTCGCTGTTGTCTTCGGGAAAGTCGGCGGGCTTGGAGATCAGGTTGATCACGTCCAGGCGGAAACCGCCCACGCCCTTGTCGCGCCAGAAGCGCATCAGCTTGAACACTTCGGCGCGCACCTGGGGGTTGTCCCAATTGAGGTCGGCCTGGGTGTGGTCGAACAGGTGCAGGAAGTACTGGCCGGTTTGCGCCTCGTATTCCCAGGCCGAGCCGCCGAACTTGGATTCCCAGTTGTTCGGCTGGTCGCGCCAGATGTAGAAGTCGCGGTACGGGTTATCGAGGCTGCTGCGCGCCTGCTGGAACCACTCGTGCTCGATGGAGGTGTGGTTGACCACGATATCCAGCATCAGCTTAATGCCACGTTTGGCCGCTTCGCTGATCAGCAGGTCGCAGTCGGCCATGGTCCCGTAGCTCGGGTCGATGGCGTAGTAGTCGCTGATGTCATAGCCGTTGTCCCGTTGCGGCGAGCGCAAGAACGGGGTGATCCACAGGCAGTCCACGCCCAGCCATTTCAGGTAATCGAGTTTGTCCACGATGCCCAGCAGGTCACCGGTGGCGTTACCCGCGTGGCTGTGGAAGCTTTTGGGGTAGATCTGGTAGATCACCGAGTGTTGCCAGTTTTGCATGGTGGGTTCCTTCAGTAGAGTTGTGTGCTGGCGAAGGCGCCAGATCAGGCGACCCTGTATCCGGGCCGAACAATCTTCATGCTCAACGCACAGGTCAAAACAAACGGCACCACCATCGCGATGACCATGCCGATCACAAACACCGCGATGGATTGCGGCACGATCGAGATAAATCCAGGCAAGCCCCCCACCCCAATGGCCGAAGCCTGCACCTTGTTCAGCGCGAGGAAAATGCTGCCCAGCGCCGAGCCAACAAGGGCCGCATAAAACGGAAACTTGAAGCGCAAATTCACCCCGAACATCGCCGGTTCAGTGATGCCGAAATACGCCGAAATTGCCGAAGTCGAAGCCATGCTTTTGTCCCGCGCATTGCGGCTCATGTAGAACACCGCGAGCGCGGCGCTGCCCTGGGCCAGGTTGGACATGACGATCATCGGCCAGATAAAGGTGCCGCCCTGGGTGGAGATCAGTTGCAGGTCCACGGCAAGGAACATGTGGTGCATGCCGGTGATCACCAGCGGCGCATACAGCAGGCCGAAAATCGCCCCGCCGACCATCGGCGCCAGGTCAAACAGGGTGACCACGCCTTCGGTGATCAGGATGCCGAGGTGACGGGTCACCGGGCCGATAATCGCCAGGGCCAGCACACCGGTAACGACGATGGTGGTAATCGGCACGACGAGCAGTTGAATCGCATTGGGCACCCGCGCCCGCAACCATTTCTCGATCACGCTCATCACATACGCCGCCATCAGGATCGGCAGGATCTGCCCCTGGTAGCCGACTTTTTCGATCTGGAACCAGCCAAAAATATCGAAGTACGGCAGGCTCTGGCCGTCGAGCCCGGCCACGGCTTTGCCGTAGTTCCAAGCGTTGAGCAGGTCCGGGTGCACCAGCATCAGGCCCAGCACGATGCCAAGGATTTCACTGCCGCCGAAGCGCTTGGCCGCCGACCAGCCGACCAGCGCCGGCAGGAACACGAACGAGGTGTTGGCCATCAGGTTGATCAGGCTCCACAGCCCATCCAGGTTTGGATAGGCCTCGAGCAGCGTCTTGCCCTCGATGAACATGCCCTTGGCGCCCATCAGGTTGTTCACGCCCATCAACAGGCCGGCGATGATCAGCGCGGGCAGGATCGGCATGAACACATCGGAAAACACCCGCACCAGGCGCTGCATTGCGTTGGTCTTGTCGGCGCCCTTCTTCTTCACATCGGCGATGGTGGCGGCGGCGAGACCGGTCTGTTCGCGCAGGGCGGCGTAGACCCTTTCCACTTCGCCGGGACCGATCACCACTTGGAACAGGCCGCCGGTGAAGAACGAACCCTTGACCAGATCGACCTGGCTCAGCGCGCTGCCATTGACCAGGCTCGGGTCCTTGAGCGCCAGGCGCAGGCGGGTCACGCAGTGGGCAGCTTGCTCAAGGTTGTCGCGGCCCCCGAGGTTTTCGAGGATCTCGCGGGCAATGTTCGAATAGTCGTGGCTCATGCTTGTTTTCCACTTTGATTTTTTTATTTGAGGGGCAGTCATTGGCAGCACGCCGAGGGCAAAAGTACTCGTCTGTACGAGTTAAAGCAACAGCTCGTCTGTACGAGTCTGATTTTGTTTATTTCCTGTAGGCCGCCGCATCGCTGCAAGCCGCATAAATCCAAGGGCCTAATGGACAAACCCCCTCTCTGCCACTAAGGTTCCTGCCTTGACCGCAACCCCGGCAAAGAGCCATCCCCATGAGCAAATACAACCAGATCTACACGGATCTGCTTGCCAGCATCACCACCGAACGCCTGCAGCGCGGCACGCGCCTTCCCTCCGAAACCGAACTGATGGACAGCTACCAGGCCAGCCGAGGCACCGTGCGTCGCGCCATCGAGCAGTTGCAGGAGCGTGGGTTCGCGCAAAAAATCCATGGCAAAGGCACGTTCGTGTTGTCGCCCAACCCGATCGAGTTCCAACTCGGCGGCATCGTCAGCTTCCACGAAACCCACGCCGACCTGGGCGACGACGTACACACTGAAGTGGTCGAGTTCACCCAATGCCCACTGGAGGGTTCACTGCTGCAGCACATCGAAGCAGAGCCCGGTACGCTGATCACCCGCATCAAGCGGGTAAGGCGCATCGGCGGTAAACGCGTGATCCTGGACATCAACCACTTCGTCGCTGATGTGATCCCGGGTTTGGACCGCGACATCGCCGAACAGTCGATCTACGCGTTCATTGAACAGACCTTGCAACTGCAGATCGCCTACGCCCAACGCACTATCGAAGCCCTGCCACGCGGCAAGGACGACCAGGCACACCTTGACCTCGAAGGGCAGAGCCATGTGATCGTGGTGAGCAACCAGACGTTTTTGCAGGACGGGCGGCAGTTCGAGTACACCGAGTCGCGGCATACGTTGGACAAGTTTTACTTTTCGGATATTGCGCGCAGGTAAGCATCACCCGGGAAGATCATTGCACTGCGATACTTTTTGCCAGCCCTGCCGTCCATGCAGCAGTCATCTTCTCTCCTACCGCCGCGAACTTCGGAGATCGTGTTGTTCTCGCCCCGCGAAATGGTGGAGCGGCTCATGCCATGACGGTGCGCAAGCTGGCTCTGTGAAAGCCCCTCCGTTCTTTCGCACCAGACAGGGCATTCGCCAAGAAGACTGGCGGTGTCGGTTAGGGTTTTAAACATGGTTGCGTCCTACGAAACAGGATGGGGTAAACAAGGCAGTCAGTTGGAGAAAAGCGCTGACCACCTGTCACCGAACAGGGCGATGGCCAAGCCTGCGAGCATCACCATCGACCCGGCCAACTTGACGAGAGACACCGGCCTTTCCGATGCCCCCATCAATCCGAAATGATCGATAACCAGTGAAGAGATAATCTGACCTGCGATAGCGAGGCCCAGCAGGGCTGACAGGCCGATTTTTGGCGCAAGCACCACATAACTAAGCAAGGCACCGGCACCCAGCAGACCGCCCAGCAGGCTCCACCAGGGCTGGGCAGGTATAGCCGCCAGTGAGGCCACTATCCCGCCACGCATCAATGAAAAGACGCCCAGGCATACCGCTCCGGCAGTAAATGAGAACAGCGCCGCCGCTACGGAATCTCCACCCACACCTTTAGCGAGTTGACCATTCAGCGTGGTCTGCAGGGTTATGCCAAGCCCTGCGGCGATGGCCAGCAGGTAGTAGGCTGCGTTCATCTCGCGTCTCCTTACTTGGCTGACTCAAGCGGCATAAATGTCTCGGCAAAAATATCCGGCTGGTAGCCTGCGGCAGCAAACAGATGCTCACGGGATTCGTCGATTGCTGCACGCAGCCTTTCGCTGTCCACGCCCAGCACCTTGCCGCCGCGCTTGACGATGCGCCCGCCAATCATGACCGTGTCGACATTGCTGCGTTCGGCCGCGTGTACCACGGTGCCGAATGCGTTGCCTGACGGGTAAAGGTTGATGTCCTGCGCGTTGATAAGGATCAGGTCGGCCTGTTTGCCGGGGGCCAGGCTGCCGACTTTGTCCTGCAATCCGGCACAGGTAGCGCCGTCGAGAGTGGCGGCTTTGAGCAGGCCATGAGCAGGCAGGGTCACCGGATGATGTGCTGCGCCGCAGCAGCGCTGCTGATGCATGCCCATGACGCGCTGCAGATAGAACGCCACCCGCATCTCCATGAACATGTCACCGCTGTAGGAGGTTTCGTTATCGACACTCAGCCCCGGACTGATGCCGTGACGCTGGGCCGACTGCATGGCGAACATTCCATCTTCGATGCCGTAGTGGGCATCTGAACGCGGGCATACGTTGACCCGCACGCCAGCCTCGCGAAGGATTTTCCAGCCGGCGTCCGGCAGCGAGGTGCAGTGGTTGAAGATGTTATCGGTGCGCAGCAGGCCCTCGCGATGCAAACCCTCCAACTCAGCTGCCATGTCCCCACCAAAAAACTCAGTGATGATCGGCAGCCCCAGACGCCGGGCTTCAGCCCACAGTTCAGGTTCCAGCTGCGCCATCACCGCCAGCGAGAGCAGCGGGTTGTCACCGTTCCTGACGTATTTTTCCTGCAGGCGCTCTAGGTTGCCGGGCCAATGGGCTTTGTCCCATTCACCAGAAACCGGCGCACCGGAGGCGTGTACAGACCGGATACCAGCATCGAGCAGCGCCTCGACCGCGGCGTCGGAGTGCGCGCCGGTGCGGCTGTTGTGCGAGTTATCGACCATGGTCGTGATGCCCGCATCGATGCAGCCCAATGCAGTCAGCAGATTGCCGATATACATGTCAGCCGGGCGATAGTATTTGGCGAACGAGAAGTGCGTTGCGTTGCAGTAGTCTTCCAGGGTTTGGGCATTCGGATTGATTCGACGCAGTTGGCCCTCCCAGGAGTGACGATGCGTATCGACCATGCCGGGCATGGCAATCATGCCGGATGCCTCGAGAACAACGGCGTCGCCGGCCTCGATGTTTTCACCGATGGCCGTGATGGTGCTGCCCTCGATAAAGATATCGCCGCGCGCCAGATTACCGATATCGCCGTCCATGCTCAGCACAGTGGCGCCGCGGATAAGGGTGCAGGCGGCGGGAGCGGCCGGGGCCAGCACGATGCTGCGGTTATATTCGGCCATTTTCTGTACACCTCTTCACATTTCGTTGGAAGCAATGTACGCAAGGCGATACTGCGGGAAAAAGATGGTAAAACTGTTTTAATTATTCAATTTCCACGAATAATAAGGCCTTTCCCGATCACTGCTTTGAGGCTGCTAACAGTCATGGACCGTATTCAAGCGATGCAGGTTTTCGTCCGCGTGGCTGAGGCAGGAAGCTTTATCCAGGCGGCACAGACGCTCTCTTTGCCAGCCTCGACGGTCACCAGCAGCGTTAAAAATCTTGAGAAGTACCTGCAAGTGCGCTTGCTGAACAGAACCACACGGCGAGTCAGCCTGACGCCTGAGGGCGCTCAATATCTGGCGCAATGCCGGGAAATATTGGAGCTGATCGAACACACAGAGACCAGCCTGACGGATTCCGTAAAGCGGCCACAGGGGCGTTTGCGTGTCGATATGCCGGGTGGCATTGCACACTTCATCGTCATGCCAAACCTGCAAGACTTTTACAGGCGCTACCCGGATATCTACCTGATGATAGGCGTGAACGATCGGCAGGTTGATCTGGTTCAAGAGGGTGTCGATTGCGTTATTCGTACAGGCGAGCTCGATGACTCAACGCTCGTTGCGCGCCCACTCGGCCGGTTTCGCTGGGTGACCTGTGCGTCTGTCGCCTATCTCGAAGAAAACGGTACTCCGCAAACTCCGCAAGACTTGTCTCACCACCGGGCCATCCATTACTTCTCGGGCCGCGCACGGCAAGCAAGCGAAATGCGCTTCGCCCATGGCACCGACAAGATCTCAGTCCCTGTGAACGGCAAAGCGGCTGTCAACGAGACTGGGCTCTATATCAAAATGTGCCTTGAAGGCTTCGGGCTAGTGCAGCTCGCTGAGAACGTGGTCAGCGAGCATCTGCGAGAAGGGCGGCTGGTTGAAGTGCTTGCTGACTGGCAGCCCGCATCGGTTCCTGTGCACCTGCTATACCCGCATCAGCGCTTTCTATCGCCAGCTGTGAGCGCATTCGCTGACTGGATTGCTGGGCTTGTTCGCGACGATGAGTCAGCAGGTTCAAGTTGAACATTGCGCCCGGCCAGCATGCCGGTGAATGCGCCGGCTACGGAGATTGCGGCTGTGATCAGCAGCGGTGCTGTCCAGCCCCCGGTCCAGTCGTGCAGTTGGCCCAGCAGCAAGGGGCCTGCGGCTGCCATCAGGTAGCCGACGCACTGCGCCATGCCTGACAGTGCCGCCGTGTCACCGGCATTTTTTGTGCGCAAGCCGATGAAGGTCAGGCCGAGCATCATGCTGGCACCAGAGCCGAAGCCCAGGACCGCGGCCCACAACATGGCGTAGTCTGGCGCGTAAATGAGCCCGATCAGGGATGAGGCGGTTAACAGGCTGACGGTAGCGGCTGCCAGTTTCTGGTCTTTGAGACGGCGAAGCGTGGCCGCTAGAATCAAGCCGGGTATTGCCGTGGTCAGTTGAAGCGTGCCGTGTACCGTGCCTGCTTGCTCAGGGGATATGCCATGATCCATCAGAATGGTCGGCAGCCAGCCGACGGCAACATAAAAAGGCATCGCGTTCAGCCCCATGAACAGTGTGACCTGCCATGCCAGCGGCGAACGCCAGACGGCCACGGTTGGCGCTTGTTTCGGACCGGACAGCTTTACGTGCTCGTGTTTTTTCAACTGCGGCAGCCACACCACCAGCGCCAACAACGGGGCTGCGACCAACAAACTCAGGGCAATCGGCCACCCCCATGATTGGGTCAGCGGAACTATTACGGCTGAACCGACAGCGCCCGCTGCGCCCATCGTGATGGAGTATGCGCCGGTCATGGAAGCCATTTTTGTCGAGAAGTCGCGTTTGATCAGGCCGGGCAGCAGCACGTTGCCCAGGGCGATCCCTGCGCCTATCAGTATCGTACCGGCGTACAACGCGCATACGCTGCCTGCGGAGCGGAGCAGGATGCCCGATGAAATGACCACCAGTGCACCGAAAAGCGTGCGCTCGATGCCGAACCTGCGGGCGACCGATGCGCTGAGCGGGGAGAAGGCTGCAAAGGCAAGTAATGGCAGTGAAGTAAGCAGGCCTAGAGCTGAGGCGCTCAAGCCAAAATCATTCTGGATCAGCGGCAAAACGGGCGCGATGCTGGTAAAGGGAACGCGCAGGTTTACGGCAATAAGTAGAATGCCTGCCACGAGCGCAATAGCCCGCCACTTGTTTTTTGTGTCTGACATATTCTCTATCTGTCCTCGGAAAAGAGAACAACTGTAGAGAGTCCCAAAATTATCTAATATAGATATCAAGACACCTGATACCTAAATTATGCCAAGTTCAAAAAATGGCGTTTCCTCCCCGGAAGATTTCGATTCAGATCTTTTCGCTGAGGCAGCGATCGCCCTCAAGGTTGCGCCCGAACTCAATCATTCGAGTGTCAGCCCGCATGATCATCGTAAGGGGCAACTGATCCTGTCTTTGCAAGGTGCAGTGAGTTGTGAGGTACAAAATGCACTCTGGCTTGTCCCTCCCCAGCACGCGGTATGGATCCCGGGCGGTACTCCTCACAGTTGCCGAGTGACCGAAAACGCTCGTACCTGCTTTCTGTTTGTTGAGCCCGGTGCAGCAGCTATGCCTGAAGCGTGCTGTACGGTTGCAATCACGCCCCTTGTCCGGGAGTTGATCCTGCATCTCGCTGAACAGGAACCTTCTTATCTGTCCGAGGGCAAGACAGCGCGACTGGTTGCAGTACTGCTTGAGCAGCTTTGCGATGCCCCGCTGAAAGAGCTGCACTTGCCGATATCAGACCACCCTAAGATCAAAAAAATCGCAGATACGCTTTTTGCAGACCCCGGCGACCGAACCACTTTGCGCGAGTGGGCCACTCGGCTTGCAACCAGCGAACGATCACTGGCCAGACTGGTGGAAAGCACGACTGGGCTGAGCTTCGGACGCTGGCGCCAACAGTTGCATTTGATGATCGCACTGAGTCATTTGGCGGAGGGTGTCTCCGTGCAGCGTGTGGCGGGCATTCTGGGATATGACTCTGTTAATGCCTTCATCACCATGTTCAAGAAAGCCTTGGGTAAACCGCCTACACAGTATTTTTCCTCGCTACGTTAACGCAGATAGCGCGATCAAAGCCTTAACGGGATGGGTGACGGCAAGCAATCCCATTCGATTTGACCGATATCGGATGGCCTGCACCCTTCCCGGCTCATCAATGAGGGTCATTTTTCCCTATTGGTTGATCGACGTGCCAAACGCAACGGCTCGGCAAAGGCGCCGAGCCGTGAAGAGCCGTGCTTAAACGAACGTCAGGACAGCGTTGAACACCAGTGCCGCGACAAAGCCAAGAGGCGCTGCGCGAAACAGGAGCTGCTGGAACAATGAGCTGCGGCTATGCTCCGTGGTACATGAGCCTAATATCAAGCTGCCACCAGAGGAGAACGGCGAGATGGAGGTGGCTTGAGCGCCCACGACGATGGCCACGAACAGGATCATCGGATCGAGCTCCAGTGCCGTGGCAAGCGGTGGCACCAATGGGAACAGCGCCGGCGTCACCACCCCCAGTGTGCTGGAGAACAGTGACATGAACGCCGCCACCACACCGAAGACAATCGGTACCATGATCGGCGCAATGCTATTGCCCATCCACGATGCCAGCAAGCCGATGGTCCCGGCCTTGATCGCGACCGAAATCAGCATGCCCACACCGCAGATCATGATCAGCGTGCCCCAGGGCACGGACGCCATGGCCTTGCGTTCGTCGCCCAGTTTCAGCAAGAGCGCGATCACCGAGAACAGGCTGGCGATCAAACCGATGTCCATCTTCGAATTGATGAAGCTCACCGTGGAGTTGTCCGGGAAGACAATTTGCGCGATGGGCGCCGCCAGCACGATCACCATCATGGCCAACGTCAGCCACAGGGTGATTGTCTGCTCGCGGTTCAGCGGCGTCGGCACGGCGACCGCATAAGCGGACGCCTTCATCGCCTTGCCATGGCCGGTGAGAAACACCAATACCGAAATCACCGCCAGCGGTATCACCAAGGTACTGGCGAAAATCGCTGCGGCGTTGATGAAAGCCTCGTTTTCCGGGATGCCGGCATTGACCATCAAGCCACGAAAAATGATACCACTCTGGCTGGAGACGAAGTTGGCTCCGCTCAAGGCGCCATAGTTGACCGCCATGCCGCCCGTGATCAGGCTCATCCCGGTGCGCTCACACAGCAGCAACGTGATGGGCGCCATGAACGCCAGCACTGTGTAGTAGCCTGCCCCCATCGCCGAGATGGCGGTTGCCGTGAAGAAGACCGCGAACGGCAACAGTTGAGGCATCGACCGGCATCGATAAATCAGATGCTCCGCCAGCTTTTCAAGCGTGCCATTGACGGTGGCAAAACTATAGAACAGACAAACCGAGAAGATGATGAAGAAAATCTTCAGCGGCCACAGGCTGATGACTTCGGACGGGCTCAACCCCATACCGTAACAGCCGATCAGGTAAGCAAAAGCGATGGCAAACAGGCCTATGTTGATCTTGGTTTTGTAACCGAGGGCGACGGCGACAACGATTGCCGCGACGACGAGCAGGCTCATCATGATGGAAGTCCTATTGTTGTTATTGACACTGGTTTAGCGGGAAATGTCGAAGCCAAACAGCTTCGCTGGGTTGTCCTTGAGCACATGCGCCCGCTCGGCCGCGTCCGGCAGCAAGCCCTCGAGGAAAGCGACTTGCCGGGCATAGTCCGTCTGCTGTTCAAACTGAGTGTTGGGCCAATCGCTGCCCCAGACGAGTCGCTGGAGACCGCCACTCGCGTCGCGCACCAGAGCCAGCGCATGCGACGCCTGGGCCAGATCGGATTGACTGCGGTACGCGGCGGACAGCTTGAGCCACACCCCGTCATCCTTCAGCAACTCTAGAAACGCCTGATGGTTGGGGTTCCCTGCATTGATGCCCCCCGTCGGCAGGCCGAAATGATCGATGACCACGGTCACACCGCAGGCTCTGATGGCCGATACGATCAGCGCCAGGTCATCGATGCCGCGCTGAATTTCCACTTGCCATCCCCGCAGCGCTAATTGCTGGAATAGAGCGGTCCAGGCTGGGCCGCTGTAATCCGCCAGCGCCTTACCAATGAGATTCAAACGGATGCCGACCACACCGGCTTCTGCCAATTCGTCCAACTGGGTTTCGCTGACGGCGACATCCACCACCGCCACCCCACGCAAGCGCTGCGGATAACGGCGCAACGCGTCGAGCATGAAGTGATTGTCGGTGCCCAGAAAGCTCGGCTGAATCAACACGCCGTGTGAAAAACCGTGGCGATCCAGGTGATCCAGGTATTGCTCCACCAAAGCGTTGTAACCCGGGCTGTAGCGACGGTTGGCAACCATCGGCAGATCCTGGCGGAAGACGTGGGCGTGCGTGTCCACACCGGTGAAGGCAGGCGGGGCCGTGGCACCTACGTGCGCCGCCCCAACTTCGATGCCTCACTGGCGCGATTCTTCAGGCAAGTGAATGCCGCGGGTGGGCGAGAAATACCGACCAGCAGCATCCTGGCAAAGGACCGGCAAAAACCCTCACAGCCGGTGGCAACAGCACTGAAGTTGGCGGACGACGAAGACGTCGTGCACCTGGAGCGGCTGCGGATGGTTGAAAGCCGCACACTGTTTCACGAGGATATCTGGCTCCCCGTCACACGATTCGGCGTATTGCTGGACATTAATTCCGAAAGCTTCGGCAAACTGCTCTACCCGTTTTATGAAACCCAGTGCGGCCAATGTATCGGCTCGGCGACCGAGACCCTCACCGTGCAGCAAGCCGACCGGGGCATCGCCAAAATCCTTTCGATCAAAGAAGGCGCCCCGGTCGTCACCATCGAGCGCACCGCCCTCGGCTATGACAGCTCCCCGCTCGAATACCGAATTTCCCGCGCGGCGGCCGAGGGGTTCAGGTACCAGATCGATATCTCATGAGCCCAGTGGCAAGGGCACCCACGCCCTCGCCGCCCGGTGTCGGGATTACGCAGGCGGTCCAACCGATCCAGCGCCAGCTCACCGAGCATGATGATCTGTGCAATTCCCAACAACGCATTACGACTCGGCCACTGAAACGTCTCCGCCAAGTCGCAGGCCATTACATTGGCGACGCCAAGGATCCACAGGCGTGAACCAGCAAGCTTTCGGTGTCGAATCCGGGTTAACCGCATACATCGTGCTCGGGCCCAGTTGCGGGTTTTGATGTCTTCGGTGTTGAGGGAATGGTCGAGGGAGTTGGCCTTATGAGCACCACATTTGGAGCAAAACCGATAGGGAATTTTAGATGAGCGTCGGCTTAGGGGCCAGACTGTGTGAAAACGCATGCGCCGTATTGAAGTCTCGTTGCTACGTAAAATCTGCGAGCGTTTTGTTAATCAGCGGCCCGAAAATTTGCGTGAGAGCGCGATGTTCGTTCCAGTCCTGACTGAAAAATCTGCTCCAAAACGTCTTCACACAGCCTGGGTCGATTGCCGCTATTCGCGAAGTGCATCTTAGGGTCTTTAGCCGGCAACAGAAGGGAGAAATGAGCTATCAGCGACATCACCGTGTCGATCTTTTAGCTTGCTGAAACGTTTCATCACGTTTATAAAAATGGCACAACTCCAAGAAAGGCTGCCGCCATGACCCCGCTCAAACTTTTTGTTGCCCTCAGCGCACTGTCCGCTGCCTCCCACGCCATGGCCTGGGATTACGTTCTGCTCGACACTGACAAAGCCGCCCAGAGCTGGCAGATCACCAGTCAGCAACTCGGAATAAAAACCGACAAACCCTTCAGCGTTACCTTGCGCACCTTGCACGGCGGTCGGCAGGAGGGCGTCAGCATCGTCGACATCGATAACGGCACGATGAAACTCTCGGTAGTGCCGACTCGCGGAATGAACGTCTTGCAGGCCTCGGTTGGCAATGTACGCATGGGCTGGGATTCGCCGGTCAAGGAAGTGGTCAATCCGTCTTTCATCGAACTCAATGGCCGCGGTGGTCTGGGCTGGCTGGAAGGTTTCAATGAGCTGGTCACCCGCTGCGGATACGAATGGGTCGGCCACCCCGGCGTCGACAACGGCGAACTGCTCACCCTGCACGGTCGGGCCGCCAACATTCCTGCGAATAAAGTCACGCTGCATATCGATGAAAAACCACCGTACGCCATTACCCTGCGCGGCGAGCTGAAAGAGCAGGCGTTCAAGAAGGTCGACTTCTCGGTCGCGACCGAACTGGTCACCGAACCCGGCAGCGTCGTGTTCGCCCTCAACGACACCCTGACCAACAACGGCGACTATCCGAAGGAATACCAGGCGCTTTATCACAGCAACTTCAGCACCCCTTTCCTGGAGCAGGGCGCTCGTTTCGCCGCGCCGGTGAAACAGGTGTCGCCGTTCAACGACAAGGCCAAGGACGATCTGCCCGACTGGCAAACCTACCGCGCACCGACCAAGGACTACGACGAAACGGTGTACAACGTGGTGCCGTATGCCGATGCCAAGGGCGATACGTTGACCGTGTTGCATAACAAGGCCGGTAGCCTGGGCGTTTCGGTCGGCTTCAATACCCAGACACTGCCCGTGTTTTCCCTGTGGAAAAACACCGACACCCAAGGCCAGGGCTATGTCACGGGGCTGGAGCCGGGGACAAGTTTTTCCTACAACCGCCGTTATCAGCGACCACTGAATCTGGTACCGACAATTGGGCCCAAGGAACACAAGCAGTTCCGCATCAGCTATAGCTTGTTGGCGGATAAGGCGGCGGTAGATAGAGCCTTGAAGCAGGTTAGCGAGATTCAGGATGGGCGGGAGACTGAGGTGCGGCAGACGCCGTTGGTTGATCTTACCAAGGGGTGACAGGGGCTGGAGCATTGTCGCCCGATATTGCAGCCCCTCGGCCATGTGTTCGCGTCTGATCCCGTCGGCTTGTTCAAGGTCCACCAGCGAGCGCGCGACCTTGAGCGGCGATGGGCTGCTTGCAACGGTTCGGTCACTGTCCTCGGTTGGCCGACTGCAGCCCGTCCAATTCGAGATCACTGCGAAGACGCGACTCGCTGTGGAGGAATGGGTACAACAGGCTCGACTTAGAAATAGGGACTTTCTGTTTCCAAGTTGGCTAAAAACTTCCGAGCATCTATCCACGCGTCAATACTCACGCATAGTGGAAGCCTGGGTAAGCTCCATCGGCCTCGACCCAGTGCCATATGGTACTCATACGATGCGTCGTACCAAGGCTTCATAGATCTATCGATGAACGAAAAACATCAGAGCAGTACAGATACTTCTCTGTCACACCAAGCTAGAAAGCACTGTCAGATATCTTGGCGTCGAAGTGGACGACGCGCTTGAGATGGCTGAGCAGACTGAAGTATGAGCGGGTAACGGCGACGGGGCAGTTCACCGCGTCGCCTTCGGCCAATAGCTGTCCTTCATGAATTTCGCTCAAACACCATCCTTTCCAGCGTATTGTCCTTCATCCAATAGTGATGAAACAGACCCGCCACCGCGTGCAAACCAATCAACCAATATCCTGCAGTGCCAACCAGCTCATGCCAGTACTTCAGCTGTTTGGCGAAGTCCGGGGCAATGGCTACCGGTGCCGGCACGTGAAAGCCAAAGTAAGGGAACGGCTTATCGCCAGCTGCGAGCATCAGCCAGGCGAGGATGGGCGTTGCGATCATCAGCCCGTAAAGCGCAAGGTGTGTCAGATGCGCGATAGCGGTCTGCCAAGCCGGTGGTCTTGGGATGATCGGTGGTCGTGGGCTCAGGCGCCCGACCAGGCGAACCCACACCAGGGCGAAGATGCTTGTACCAAACAAGCCGTGAAAGCCCATGAGCAAACCCCGCGCTTCGCTGCCTTTGGGCAGATAACCCTTGATTTCAACACAGGCATATACCCCGACGAACAGGGCGAGCATCAGCCAGTGCAGGGCTATTGAAAGTTTTCCATATCGGGTTACGGCGGTGTCGCTGGTCATAAGAAGCGCCTGTTGATTGTTGTGAGGGACCGTTGATCCGGTTTCCTTGAACCGGCTGCGTCACCCTGCTCGTCCTGCCTTAAGAGAGTCTGAAGATCGACCCAAAGGTTATTCCTCTTTCACCTTCAGACTTCGTTAAGAAATGGCTTGGATACTTCGCTCAATCTCATTGAGGAAGGCGTTCGGCCCATGCTCGATCTCGACTGGAACATCCCCCTGCCCTTGCATTTCGGCCAGGCTGAAACGTCACCGTTAACCCTGGCTGGTGCTTTGCCGAACGACGCTTTGCGAGCGACATTCGAAGACTTTATCCAGCAGCGTTTTCGCAAGGCCCACGGCGCCGACATCCGCCACTTCATGCCCGAGCTGTTCGGTATGCACAACGGTGAGGGCCAGTTGTGCGCAGTGGCCGGCGTGCGTCGCGCGCACCTTGAGCCGCTGTTTCTGGAGCGGTATCTGGATAAACCAATTGAGCCTTTGATCAGCGCGGCGGCTGATCACTCGGTAGACCGAAATGCCATTGTCGAGGTTGGCAATCTGGCGGCCAGCGACACCGGCAGCGCGCGCCTGAGCATCATCGCCATCACCTATTTGCTGGCCATGGGTGGCCTGGAATGGGTGACGTTCACTGGCAATATCGGACTGGTCAACAGCTTCCATCGTCTCGGACTGAAACCCGTGACCTTGTGCGCCGCTGATCCAGATCGACTGGGCGACGAGCGCCAACATTGGGGCAGTTATTACGAGAGCAAACCCTGGGTGCACGTCGGCAACATCCGCGCCGGGTTCGTCCACCTACGCAATATCGGCCTGTTCAGCCGCCTAGGTTTGCCGACCTCAATTGAAGGGGCCTGTCATGTCGCTTGAACTGCAACGCTTTCAGGAAACATTGCGCAAGCACGCCCAGCGTAATAACAACGCGACCGCTCTGTGGGGCGACACGCTGAAACTCGATTACGCCACCGTCTATGCAGAAGTGCTGTATCGCCAGGAGCGGCTGCGCGATGAGCAGGTGCAAGTCGTCGCCCTGGCGCTGGACAACGGCGTCAACGCAATGCTCTGGGATCTGGCGGTGTTGTTCGAAGGGTTGACCTGCGTAACGCTGCCGCCGTTTTTCAGCGCGGCACAACGCACCCATTGTCTGGAGCAGAGTCAGGCCGAACGCGTGATTGCCGAACCGGAGTTGGACCCCGAACTGCGCGCTGCCGGCTATGAGCAACGCGGCGAGTTCTGGTGCCGCGCCTTTAGCAGCCAAAGACACATGCCGATTGGCACCGCCAAACTGACCTTCACGTCCGGCACCACCGGCACGCCGAAAGGTGTTTGCCTGAGTGCCGACAGCTTGCTGCGGGTCGCACGAGAGCTGGATCAGGCGAGCGAAACCACCGGCCCGCAACATCACTTGGCGCTGCTGCCATTGGCGATACTACTGGAGAACCTAGGCTGTTATGCCGCGCTGTATGCCGGTGCGATGCTCAGTTTGCCGAGCCAGAAAACCCTCGGTATTCAGGGCGCCAGTGGCGTCGATGTGCCGCACCTGTTGGGTTATCTCGCCGGGCGTGCGCCGGAGAGTCTTATCCTGGTGCCACAGCTGTTGCTGATGCTAGTCAGCGCCGCCGAACAGAAAGCCTTCGCCCCGCAAACTCTGCGCTTTGCGGCGGTCGGTGGTGCAAGAGTTTCCAAAGATTTGCTGGACCGTGCGCAACGGGTCGGCCTACCGGTTTTTGAAGGTTACGGTTTATCCGAATGCGCGTCAGTGGTGTGCCTCAACCGCCCCGGCGCACTCAGACCCGGCAGCGTCGGTCGACCGCTGCCCCATGTCGAAGTGCGGTTGGCCGAAGACGGTGAAGTGCTAATCAAGGGCTCGACGCTGCTCGGCTATCTAGGGGACACATCGTACGCCGATGAGTGGTGGCCGAGCGGCGACCTGGGCGAGTTCGACCCGGAAGGTTTTCTTTATCTCAAGGGGCGCAAGAAGCATCAGTTCGTCACCAGTTACGGGCGTAACGTCAACCCGGAATGGGTCGAGTCCGAGCTGACCCAGCGCCGCCACATCGCCCAGGCGTTCGTTTACGGTGAGTCCTTGCCGCGCAATCACGCCCTGCTCTGGCCGCATCGCCCGGACTGCACCGATGCCGAACTAGCCGCTGCCGTCGCCGAAGCCAACGAGGCATTGCCCGATTACGCACAGGTGCATCAGTGGACGCGTCTGCCACAACCCTTCACTGCAGCCAATGGCTTTCTAACCGCCAATGGCCGCCCCCGCCGCGACGCCATCGTCACGCAGTACCACGCCCAATTGACCGAATCCGTTGTCCGAGAGGAATCCGCATCATGACTTTTTTCGACACCCTGCAAGCAGCCACACAGCGTGAACGCGACGAGCTGTTCAACCTGCCGATTATCCACGATGCGTTGCACGGTAAGGTTAGCCTCGATAGCTATCGGGCTTTTCTCGCACAGGCTTACTATCACGTGCGCCACACCGTGCCATTGATGATGGCATGCGGCGCACGTTTGCCGACGCGTCTGGAATGGTTGCGCAAAGCCGTGTGCGAGTACATCGAAGACGAATACGGCCACGAACAATGGGTACTCAACGACATTGCGGCCTGCGGAGGTGATCGCAAGGCCGTGCATGATGGCCAGCCTTCGCTGCCGATTGAGCTGATGGTGAGCTTCCTTTATGACCTGATTGCCCGAGGCAACCCGGTGGGTCTATTTGGCATGGTCAATGTCCTCGAAGGCACGAGTATCGCCCTGGCCACACACGCGGCAGGGAGCATTCAGGAGCGCCTGGCGTTGCCGGAAACCGCCTTCAGTTACCTGAGCTCTCACGGTTCTCTAGACATCGAACACATGCAAACCTATCGCCGCCTGATGAACCAATTGGAAGATCCTGAGGATCAAGCAGCAGTGATTCATGCTTCAAAAGTCGTGTACCGACTGTACACCGACATGTTTCGTGGCCTGCCGCGTGACGCGGAGACCGAACATGCAGCTGCGTAACGCGCGCGTCGTCTTGACCGGTGCTAGTGGCGGTATCGGCATGGCTATCGCCGAAGCCTTGTGCGCCGCCGGTGCTCGAGTATTGGCCGTGGCACGGCATCAGGAAGCCTTGGCTCCACTGCTCAAACGCTACCCTGACGCCCTGTGCTGGGTCGCGGCTGACCTGACACTCCCAAGCGACAAACGCAAAGTACTCGCCGCCGCCGAAGAAATGGGCGGAGTCAATCTGTTGATCAACGCCGCCGGGGTGAGCCACTTCGCCATGCTCGAACAGCTAGAAGACAGTGATATCAATGCGATGCTCGCGGTGAACATCAACGCGCCGATCTGCCTGACCAAGCTATTGCTGCCGCTACTCAAGCAGGCCGATAGCGCCATGGTAGTTAACGTCGGCTCGACCTATGGCTCGATCGGCTATGCCGGTTACGCCAGCTATTGCGCGACCAAGTTTGCCCTGCGCGGGTTTTCCGAAGCGTTGCGCCGAGAGCTGGCCGACACCCGGGTCAGCGTGCTCTACGTCGCACCGCGGGCCACCCGCACGTCGATGAACAGCGCGACGGCGCAAGCCCTGAACGACGCGCTCAAGGCCAACGTTGATGATCCGCAAACCGTGGCCTCGGCGGTGATCCACGCGATTGCCGGTGACCGCCGCGACCTGTATCTGGGATGGCCCGAACGCTTCTTCGTGCGCCTCAACAATCTACTGCCGCAACTGGTCGATCGAGGGCTGCGCAAGCAGTTGCCCCTGATCCGTCGCTTCAGCGAAAAACCCGAAAACGAGACCCTCAAGCCATGAAAAAAATCTTCGCGTGCCTGTTGATAGCAACCCTCAGCCAAAGCGTTTGGGCCCTGGAGGCCGCCGACCAGCAGCGCCTGAGCAGCATTCAACAAACCTGGGCGCACATCCAATATGAAGTGGCGGAGAAACAGCGCGCCGCCGCGTTCGAGCAGTTGTCCAGCGAAACCCAGGCGTTCACTGCGCAGCGCCCGGCGGTGGCCGAAGCCTGGATCTGGAAAGGCATTGTCACCAGCAGCTGGGCCGGTGCCGAAGGCGGACTCGGAGCGCTGGGCAAAGCCAAGGACGCTAAGGCCGACCTGGAGAAGTCCCTGACCCTCGACCCCAAGGCTCTGCAAGGCTCGGCCTATACCAGCCTGGCGGCGCTGTATGATCGTGTGCCCGGCTGGCCTATCGGTTTTGGCGACAGCGACAAATCTGAACAGCTGCTCAAGCAGGCGCTGCAACTCAACCCCGATGGCATCGACAGCCTATACTTCTGGGGCGATCACCTCTACCGTCAGAAACACTACGCTGAAGCAAAAGCGGCGCTGCAAAAAGCCCTGCAAGCGGCGCCGCGTCCCGGCCGTGAAACGGCAGATGCGGGACGCCGCAAAGAGATCGCCACTCTGCTGGTGGACGTCAACAAGAAACTCGACTGACAGGAGTCCGCGTGCGTTTATTACTGATTGAGGATGATGCGGCGCTAGGTGAAGGCATCCATCAAGCGCTGGGGCGCGAAGGCTACACCGTCGATTGGCTCAAGGACGGCAGCAGCGCGCTGCATGCCCTGCTCAGCGAAACGTTCGATGTCGCTGTGCTGGATCTCGGTTTGCCACGCATGGACGGTCTCGAAGTGCTGCGGCGCCTGCGCGACAGCGGCTCGAACCTGCCGGTGTTGATTCTCACCGCCCGCGATGCAACCGAAGATCGCATTGCGGGGCTGGATGCCGGTGCCGACGACTACCTGATCAAACCGTTCGACCTGGCCGAACTCAAGGCGCGATTGCGAGCGCTGTTGCGGCGCAGTGCCGGACGCGCGCAAGCGCTGATCGAACATGCCGGCATCATCCTCAACCCCGGCACCCAGCAGGTCAGCTACCAGGGCCATCCCGTAGCACTGACGCCCAAGGAGTATCAGTTGCTGCATGAACTGCTCTCACCTCCGGGCCGGGTGATGACTCGAGATCAACTGATTCAACTGCTCTATGGCTGGAGTGAAGAAGCGGAAAGTAACACTCTGGAAGTGCACATCTATCACCTGCGCAAAAAGTTCTCTACTGAGCTGATCCGTACCATTCGGGGTGTGGGCTATCTGGTGGAGGAACGCTGATGACTTCGATCCGTCGCCGTACATTGACGCTGATCATTGGCCTGCTGCTGGCCGGTCTGGCGGTGCTCAGCCTCTTCAATCTGCACGATAGTAATCATGAAATCGCCGAGGTTTACGATGCTCAACTGGCGCAGAACGCGCGCTTATTGCAAGGCGTGATGCGCATGCCGCTGGGGAGCAAGCAACACGCCGAACTGTACCGGGCCTTCAATAGCGCACTGGGCGAAGCGCTGCCGCGCGGCGATGGTCATCCATACGAACGGAAAATTGCTTTTCAGGTATGGAGCGCTGGCGGGGAGGTGTTGGTGCACACCGCCAGCGCGCCGTCCTTCAGTTCACCGCCGACGCAACCGGGTTTCAGTGCTGTGGTGGATGTGAACCATCGTCATTGGCGCGCCTTTCTCCTTGAAGACCCACAAAACGGCATGCGCATCTGGGTTGGCGAGCTCGATGATGTGCGCGCTGATCTGGTCGACCGCATCGTGCGTCATACGCTATGGCCGAACATCGTCGGCAGTTTACTGCTCGCGGCGATGGTCTGGCTCGCTATAGGCTGGGGCTTGAAGCCTTTGGCAAACATGGCCGAGACCCTACGTGCCCGCAACAGCGGCTCACTTGAGCCGTTGCAACTGGCACCGTTGCCCAGCGAACTTGAGCCCATGCAGGCGGCGCTCAACCGCATGCTCGCGCAGATTCAAGAAGTGCTTGGCCGTGAACGACGCTTCATTGCCGACGCAGCCCACGAAATGCGTACGCCACTCGCCGTGCTGCGAGTGCACGCGCAAAACCTGCTGGAGGCAGGCACAGAACAGGAACGTCGAGAATCGCTGGAATTCCTTATCTCAGGCGTTGATCGCACCAGCCGACTGGTCAACCAGTTACTGACCATGGCGCGACTGGAGCCCCAACCCAATCCGCCACCGCTACAGCGCATCGACCTCAGCGAAACCGTGCGTAATAGTCTCGTGCAACTGACACCGTGGTTGTTGAGCAAAAACCTTGAACTGATATTCGATGTCAGCGACCAGCCATTTTATGTATTCGCCAACCCCTCCGCCATCGACATCGCGCTGGGCAACCTGATCACCAACGCAGCCAATTTCTCTCCCGAACACGGGGTAATCGCTGTGCAACTGAACCAGGCTGATGGCTTCTGTCATTTGACCGTCGACGACCAGGGGCCGGGAATTGATGAGTCATCTAGAGAGCGATTGTTTGAGCGTTTCTATAGCCGTGGAACGGCGCAAGGCGCCGGTTTGGGGCTAACCATCGTCAACACAATAGCCCTGCGTTTGAACGGGCGTATCGCACTGGTAAACCGGGCCGAGGGAGGTTTGAGGGCTACGTTATCAATTCCAGCCAAAGAATAACCGCAAAGCATCAAATGATTATTCGTTTTGCAGAGTCGGCAATCATTGTGTGAGCCATGAGCTGTACCACATTTGTTGCTGAGTCAGACTCCCGCCAGCCATTACTTCCTCTGATAAGCACACTCGATACCATAGCAGCATTGTCCAACTGAACATGGTATCGATGTCTTTTTATAGTGATTGTTGCACTGAGCACCATGGCCAGCGCCATTAATCACATAGAAAATATCGTAACCATTATAATTTTTTACACAAAATCAACTAGTTACTATAGGCGCTTACTCACACGCAATTATCAACTAGACAATTCCACACTTTAAATAGAGGCCATAATAAAAAAAAGCCAAACCTATGGAAATACTATGATTAATAAACAACCTTCGATTTCTTTATTATCGCTGATACGAATTGACCCTACTGCCGACTTGGCGTTGCGCCATAAGTACTCAGTCCAACGTCAGACCTGCTAACGCTTTACGAAGTAGAAGCCTGGGTCAGCGAAATGTGGGCAGCTGTATCAATTCTGCATTGCCGTTGACAGCCACCGGTCGCCTAATCACTCAAAATATCATGTAGCGCCTCAACTACCGGGCTTGGCTGCCGCTATTAACTAAAGCCAACCTTAATTTTGTGGAGTTTCAGCATGTCGCTACTTCCCAACCGCATCGCAGGGCGAATGACTCTGGGGATCCTGACGCTGCTGGTTCTCACGGCATTGGCGATTTACTCAGTCATGACCTTGGGCGGCAAGCCTCAGTTAGTGGCAGCAGGAACCGAGGCAGCGGAACAATCGGCCCGTGCGATTACACGCCAGTTAGCCCTGCAAGTGAATCGCATTGAAGGCACCGCTACAGCGATGGCGCACCTGGCTGAAACCCTGCCCCACGATGAAACCCTGCTCAAGGCTAATCTGCCTAATGTAATCGACAGCCAAGGCGATGCAGCCATTGCAGGCGGCGGTCTGTGGCCAGAACCCAACAGTTTTACTGCCGGTACTGATCGCCGAAGTTTTTTCTGGGCACGCAACGTCAGCAATGGGTTGGATTACTCGGACGAGTACAACGCCGCGCAAACCCCGCCGTATCAGGCTGAGTCCTGGTACACGGGAGCGAAATCCGCGCCATCGGGACGTTGCGTCTGGTCAGATGCTTACCAGGACCCGGTCAGTGGCGTGGCAATGACGACCTGTAGCGTGCCCTACCTCGCAAAGGGCGCGTTTGCCGGTGTCGCCACTATCGATCTCAAACTTGACGGCCTCGCAGCGTTTCTCAAGGCCAAGGGCAATGTCACCGGCGGCTACGCTTTTGCGGTCGATCCTTCAGGGAACCTGCTGTTTTTCCCCGATGCAAAGAGCACCAAGGGCCTGCCGACCATTGCCGGGTTGAGCCAGGAACAAACGTGGTTGAAGCCGGTCGCCGAAAGCCTGTCGAGCAAGCCGGCCGGCACGACAACGCTGTATCTGGAACACGATGCGCGCTTGGATGGACCGGCTTACATCACATTGGAAACCATGGAAGGCACCGGCTGGCGCATTGGGCTGGTCACGCCAGAGGCCCGCGTGGTCGGACTCGCGAACAAGCTGACCGGGCAGATCTTGCTGTTCTTGCTACCGCTGTTGGGCATCCTGCTGGGGCTGGCATGGCTGGCCGGCAAACGGCTGCTGACTCAGCTTGAGGAGACCACTGCGCAAATCGAACGTCTGGGCCAAGGCGGTCAGGCAGGCGCTCAGCTAGAGATTCTGCGGTCAGATGAACTCGGCGCGTTGCGCATTGCGGTCAACCATTACGCTGGCTCTCTGCAGGCCATGCTGCGACGCATTGCCGATGAGTCGGTGTCACTGGAAACCCAGGCCAACGAACTGGCGCAACTGTCCAATGGCCTGGCTGAACGGGCAGAGACTCAACGCATGGACAACACCCTGCTCGCCACCGCCATTACTGAAATGTCGGCCAGCGCCAACGAGGTCGCACGCAACACCACAGACTGCTCGGACACGGCCCGCAGCTCACTGGTAGAAGCGCAAAAGAGTCAGGACCAAGTCAACCGCAACGGTGAGTCCATCGAAAGCCTGGCGACCGACATCTCAGGCGCGGCCACCGCCATGACTCAGTTAGGTGAAGACATCGAGCGAGTTGGCAGCGTGCTGGAGGTAATCAAATCGATCTCTCAGCAGACGAATCTATTGGCGCTCAACGCTGCTATCGAGGCCGCTAGAGCCGGAGAGCAAGGACGTGGCTTTGCGGTGGTGGCAGATGAAGTGCGCACACTCGCAGGCCGCACACAAACGTCTGCCAACGAAATTCAGGAGATGATCACCCAGCTGCGCCAGGCATCAAATTCTGCCGTCACAACCATGCAAAACGGCGCTCAACGCACTCGCGAGTCAGTGCAACAGGCAGTCGGCGTGTCCGCCACATTGGGCACTACGGTGGGCAGTTTCGATGACATCGTCCAGCGCGCCCAGCAGATCGCCGTTGCCGCCCAAGAGCAGAGCCACGTGACTCAGGAAATCAACGAGCTGGCGGTACGTATCCATGCGGCCAGCGAAGAAGGCGCCCGAGATGCGAGCACCCTTCGGGAACTGGGCAAAGGCATGCAGTCGATCTCAACCCGTCTAGGTGGATTGAGCCGCGGCACGCCCTAGCTACGCGGGGGAAAACCGGCATCCGTTTAACGAAGCTGATGCCAGTTAGCCTTTGCGGCTAAGCGTGGACAGACTATCAGTGGTCCAGCGCGCAGCGACGGCAATGCTCCAGATATCCTTGCTCGTAACGACCTACCAGGAGCACAACACCGGACCATAGCCAGGACGGTGTAAACAGCAATGCAGAGTTGACCCAGTTGCCGAAATTTCGCTGACCCACGCATCTAAATGATGCGAAATTAATAGCGTCTGGACGTCATTACAAGTTAAGCGGGCCGAAAAAGGTGGTTGGCGGTAAGGGGTCCTGAATGATGGATGGACTCAAGGAAGTTTTAAATGGGTCGATAGCTAAAGATGAGAACCCTAAAATGATGGCATTTCCATGGCCGACCGTTTATTACGTCGCTTCTTGAGACTCCACCAAGCGTGGTTAGACTTCATCGTCGTCGCCTGTTTGGGCACTTGCGTGCTTTGGGCTGGCCTTCACCTTGACCTTTATGAAGCACTTACTCGCTTCAATATCCGGCACGAGAGCTGGCAGGCAGACGAGTTCTTTTTAGGCCTCATCGTCATGGGCTGGTGTGGCTTTGCCTTTGGTATTCGAAGGGTCTACGAGCTTCGCAAGGAAATTGTCGGTCGACGTCTGGCTGAAAAAGCGGCCATCGATATGGCCATCCATGACACCTTGACGCGGTTGCCCAACCGTAGAGGGCTGGACTTGGAGTTCCATTCACGCAGACTGTGTCCTAATGATCCGTTCTTTCTTGTACTGTTTGACTTAGATGGCTTTAAATCAGTAAACGATGTTTATGGTCATAGCTATGGCGATCGGCTGTTGCGGGAATTGGCAAGCCGTATCAGTACAAGCCTACCAGATGGTGATTTCGCCTGCCGTCTGGGCGGAGATGAGTTTGCGCTCATCATTCGGTCTGCAAAAACAGCCGAGTCAGCTCGTCTTTTCCTAGATCAACTCGCCTCTTTGATTTCAAGCCCTATGGTATTTGACTCCGTATGTCTCTGCACAGCGGGCACCTATGGTGTTGCACAGTTTCCACAAGACGGGAGGGACCTTAGCAGCTTGCTGCGGCGGGCCGATCTTGCGCTGTACCAAGGTAAGCATGACGGCAAGAATACAGTTCGGTTTTTCGATCCGAGTCGGGATGTGCATCTGGAAAAGCAATCCCAAGTAGTGCAGTTGCTGCGCGAAGCACTCGATAATGGCTATCTGAGCTTGGCATATCAGCCAATTGTTGCTCTGGAGGATGAGCGTATTGTTGGCTTCGAGGCCTTGGCCCGCCTGAACCATCCCTTGCATGGGCCGATTTCCCCCTTACATTTCATCCCTGCTGCTGAGCGATCCGGCCTGATGCGCGAGCTCACCACGTTATTGCTGGAACGAGCCTGCCGGGAGGCAGCAGTTTGGCCTGAGCACCTATTGCTAGCATTCAACCTGAGCGCATTGGACCTTCGTGACGAAAATCTCGTCAACCGAGTGAAGGGTGCATTACAGCGAACCGGCTTCCCACCGAATAGGCTTGAATTGGAAGTGACCGAAACCTCCGTAGTGAGCGATTTTGGAATGGCAAGCAAGCACATAGAAGCGCTGCATGAAATGGGCATCCGTATCGCCATGGACGATTTTGGGACAGGCTACTCCAGCTTGGCTCAACTGGCTCAGTTCAATTTTGACAAACTTAAAATAGATCGCACTTTCATCAGCACGGTTCTTGAAAACGACAAGAATGCCCGCATCGTCCGAGCCGTCCTTTCTCTAAGTAAAGGACTGAGCCTGACAACTCTTGCGGAGGGGGTTGAAACGCGCTGCCAAGCGCAATGGCTGAGTGAAGCAGGCTGTGCCATGGCACAAGGGTTTCTGTTCAGTGAACCGCTTTCGGAAACGCGCCTAAGGGAGATGCTGGGATCGTTATCAAAATCTGGTAATGAAACGGCATAACTGAACCGCCCGTGGTTTTCTAGTTAGCGTGGCCGCTACTTTTTGGCCGGTAGTCGCAATTAACCGAATGTCAGCTTTTGGCTAATTCTGTTGAAAATGTCGATTTCTCAGGAAACGTGACGCTGAGCTTGGCCTGTTGCCACTGATGCAGAGTTGACCCAACTGCCGAAACTTCGCTGCCCCATGCTTCTACTTCGTAAAGCGTTAGCCGATCTGACTTTGGGCTTAATACTTATGGGACAACGCCAAGTCGGCAGCAGGGTCAACTCTGCATCAGCGGCAACAACCCGTGGCAGAGGGGCCAGCTCACCGACGCCGAGGGAACGACTGGCGTCGATGAAACTGCGGTTTTGTTAAGTACGAGGGCAGCGGCCCCGCCTTTGAATGGCACCAGCTCGCAACCAACAACAGAAGCTGCTGACCTGCGCCGGTACGCGTCAGACTGTCCTAGGAAGCCATGCACCTGGAAATCAATCTAACGCTTTACGCCAAGTCTTCAGGGCCTAGCGGACCTTGTACAGCACCGCAGCCCCTGGCTTGGCTTCAAAAGCCGGCACGGTACGCTGCTCGAGGCTACCCTCGGCGTCCCACACCAGGGTGTCCGATGGGTAATCGTCCTTACGGGTCATGGCGTCGATCTGATTGACGATCACCGCCGAGCCTGCCGATACTTCGGGGTTCCATTCAAAAACGCCGACTCTGCCGTAGAACACGGCCGGCGCGTCGGCATCGAGGCGCCGATCGGGGCACATGACCAGGCCACGATCGAGCATGACCCGCAACGCGCCGACGGGCACCGCCTTCACGGTGGGCGTGGTGCGCTCGGTACTGTGGCCCGGGCAGACATTGGCCGAGCGGGTCACCATGTCCTCGACCACTTGACGATCGGATTGAGCCTGCGCCGAAAAAGCGGCGGCAGACAGGGCGAGCAGTGCGAAACTTGACTTCCTGAGCACGCAAAACCTCCTACTGGACGAAATACTCAAACATTATGGACCGCCCATACGCAGGAACGGTCCGTTCCCAGGGGCACGCGGATACTAGCATGACAATAATTGGCCAATTGCAGCATCCGGTGCACCGGCTTTGCAGCATTCGACTTACCAGCGCAGCGCAGGTGCCAGGTTACTCCGGGGGATGATCAGTGCCCCCAGTACAGGAGCCGCCCAAGGCGACTTGTAACTGGACGCTGGTCACCAACTGCGTAGACACCCAGACTGAGCAAGGTCTGGCGCTCACTCAGGCTAGTGGACTGGGTAGTGGCAACATCGAGGTAGTCGATGGCCCCGGCTTCATATTGGTCGCGGCTGACCGACGCCGACTCTTCCGCCGATTGCGCAGAATTACGCCGCGCTTCCAATTCCGACTGCAAGGTGCGCAGCTCCACCAGGTAATCCTCGACTGTTGCCGCTCAACATGCTGTAACCACTCGGCTGCCCGGCCTTAGCTCGCAATTCCATGCCTTCGCCCAAGTGATCCCGGGCGTCCGAGCTAGCAATGATCCTGTGGTTGGCGTCGATTATCATCACTCGGCTTCGCGCGCGTTCTTCGTCGCTCAGACGCACGCTGCTGATGACCGACTCGGCGTGATTTTTCCAGTCGAAAAAATTCCGACTACGCCAATTACCGCCGTCTGCTTTTCGGCCTTGGCCCGTACGGCAGCGCTGAATACACAGCCGGACAAGGCTTCCGGGCGCAGAGTTACTTTAAGTGGAGACTGGCAAACAGTTACTGCTGACATCTGCGCAGCCAAGCGTTCTCGATACCATGTCGGCATTCCTTATCCAGGCCATGGTATCGATGTAGCTCTCTCACATGCGTACGATGCGCGCCATTAAGAACGCCATTGACGTCGTAGCAAACATCGCTTTCTGTTTTTATTTTTTTTGATAAAAATCATATAGTTGCGAATCAACCCTACTCCCACTCAATCGTCGCCGGCGGTTTGCTCGACACGTCATACGTAACGCGCGAAATACCTTCGATCTCATTGATGATACGGCCGCTGACAGTCTCCAGCAGTTCGTACGGCAGGTGCGCCCAACGGGCGGTCATGAAGTCGATGGTTTCTACGGCACGCAGCGCAACTACCCACGCGTAGCGACGGCCATCGCCTACCACGCCAACCGACTTAACTGGCTGGAACACCACGAAGGCCTGGCTGACTTTGTGGTACCAGTCGGCCTTGCGCAGTTCTTCGATGAAGATGTGGTCGGCGCGACGCAGCAGGTCGGCGTATTCCTTTTTCACTTCACCCAGGATACGCACGCCCAGGCCCGGGCCTGGGAATGGGTGGCGGTAGACCATGTCGTACGGCAGGCCGAGTTCCAGGCCCAGACGGCGGACTTCGTCCTTGAACAGTTCGCGCAGCGGTTCTACGAGCTTGAGGTTCATTTCCTCAGGCAGCCCACCCACGTTGTGGTGGGACTTGATCACGTGGGCCTTGCCGCTCTTGGCGCCGGCCGACTCGATCACGTCGGGGTAGATGGTGCCCTGGGCGAGGTACTTGATGTTGTCCAGGTGTTTGGCCTGGGCATCGAAGACGTCGATGAAGGTGCGACCGATGATCTTGCGCTTTTTCTCTGGGTCGGACTCGCCGGCCAGGTTGTTGAGGAACTGCTCCTCGGCGTTGGCGCGAATCACTTTGACGCCCATGTTCTCGGCGAACATGGCCATCACTTGCTCGCCTTCGTGCAATCGCAGCAGGCCGTTGTCGACGAAGACGCAGGTCAGTTGGTCGCCGATGGCTTTGTGCAGCAGCGCAGCAACCACGGAGGAGTCAACGCCACCGGACAGGCCGAGCAGCACGTTGTCGGTGCCGACTTGGGCACGCACGTTGGCGATGGCGTCTTCAGCGATCTTCGACGGCGTCCACAGGGCTTCACACTCGCAGATGTCGAGGATGAAACGCGACAGGATGCGGCCGCCTTGCTTGGTGTGGGTCACTTCCGGGTGGAACTGCACGCCGTAGTAACGGCGCTCGTCGCTGAACATGCCGGCGACCGGGCAGCTCGGGGTGCTGGCCAGGATGTGGAAGTCTTCCGGCATCTTGGTGACTTTGTCACCGTGGCTCATCCACACGTCGAGGCCGAACAGGCCGTCGGCGTCGATGTGGTCTTCGATACCGTCCAGCAGGCGGCTCTTGCCGACCACGTCGACACGGGCATAACCGAATTCACGCAACTCGGAACCTTCAACCTTGCCGCCCAATTGCTCGGCCATGGTCTGCATGCCGTAGCAAATACCGAAGACCGGCACGCCCAGATCGAATACGGCCTGCGGGCAACGCGGGCTGTTGGCTTCGTGCACGGACTCGGGGCCACCGGCGAGGATGACGCCTTTAGGGGCGAATTCGCGGATCGCTTCGTCGTCCATGTCGAACGGATGCAGTTCGCAGTACACGCCGATTTCACGCACGCGGCGGGCGATCAGTTGGGTGTACTGGGAACCGAAGTCGAGGATCAGGATGCGGTGGGCGTGAATGTCGAGGGCCATGAAGTCAGTCTCGTCTAATGAATCAGAAACAACTCGGGGCTGAAAGAACAGCCCCGGTTACTTAACATTTTGCTGGAAGCATCAACCTACGCGGTAGTTTGGCGCTTCCTTGGTGATCTGCACGTCGTGGACATGGGATTCAGCCATGCCGGCGCCGGTGATCCGCACGAACTCTGGCTTGGTGCGCATTTCTTCGATGTCGGCGCTGCCGGTGTAGCCCATCGAAGAACGCAGGCCGCCCATCAGTTGATGGATGATCGCGCTCAGTGTGCCTTTGTACGGCACACGGCCTTCGATGCCTTCCGGGACGAGTTTCTCGGCGCCTGCCGAGGAGTCCTGGAAGTAACGGTCGGAAGAACCTTGCGCCTGGGACATGGCGCCCAGCGAACCCATGCCGCGGTAAGCCTTGTAGGAACGGCCCTGGAACAGTTCGATCTCGCCTGGCGCTTCTTCAGTGCCGGCGAACATCGAGCCCATCATCACGCAGGAAGCACCGGCAACAATGGCCTTGGACAGGTCACCGGAGAAACGGATGCCGCCGTCGGCGATCAACGGAACGCCGGTGCCTTCAAGGGCAGCGGCGACGTTGGCGATGGCGCTGATTTGCGGCACGCCCACACCGGCAACGATACGGGTGGTGCAGATCGAGCCAGGGCCGATACCGACCTTGACTGCATCGGCGCCCGCTTCAGCCAGGGCCTTGGCCGCTGCGCCGGTGGCGATGTTGCCGCCGATCACTTGCACATCAGGGAAGTTCTGTTTGACCCAACGCACGCGGTCGATCACGCCTTTGGAGTGACCGTGGGCGGTGTCGACCACCACCACGTCAACGCCGGCAGCGACCAAGGCCGAAACGCGGTCACCGGTGTCTTTACCGGTACCGACGGCGGCGCCAACGCGCAGACGACCTTGATCATCCTTGCTGGCCAGCGGGTAAGCCTTGGCTTTTTCGATGTCGTTGACGGTCATCATGCCCTTGAGGGCGAATTTGTCGTCGACGATCAGCACGCGCTCGATGCGGTTTTTATGCAGCAGTTCGCGCACATCATTCTTGTCGGCACCTTCGCGGACAGTGACCAGGCGCTCTTTAGGCGTCATCACGTCGCGGACGGTGACTTCCATACGGTTTTCAAAACGCACGTCGCGGGAAGTGACGATGCCGACCAGGTCGCCATCGTGCAACACCGGAACGCCGGAGATGTTGTGCAGGCGGGTCAGTTCGAACAGTTCACGCACGGTAGCGTCGGCTTCGATGGTAATGGGATCTTTCACCACACCGGCTTCGTAACGCTTGACCTTGCGCACTTCGGCAGCTTGCTGCTCGATGGTCATGTTCTTGTGGATGATGCCGATGCCGCCTTCCTGAGCCATGGCGATTGCCAAACGGGCTTCGGTGACGGTGTCCATGGCAGCGGAAACCAGGGGAATATTCAGCTCGATGCCACGGGTTAGGCGGGTCTTGAGACTGACTTCGTTAGGAAGTACCTCGGAATAACCGGGCACTAGGAGAATGTCGTCGAATGTCAGAGCTTCTTGGCTGATACGCAGCATCGCGGGGGCTCCCGAGCGGGAAAATGGAAGCGCGCCATTATATACATGCACCCTGTCGGGCTCAATGTAAAACTCTGACAAACTTGGTAATACTGATAGAAGGGTTAAAGCTCGACTTTGACCCAACTCATCTTCTGGTCCAACCAATCGGCAAATTCGTCGATAAAGCTCTGCTTGAACCCCGCCTCCGCCCAGTTGTTGAAAATGAACCCCAGGTTGGAAAACCCGCATTCCTGTAGGAACAGGAACCCATTGATGTCGTCTTCATGCCCACACAGCGGGCAGGTGAAGTTATCCGTGTGGCCGGGCATCCAGTCTTCCAGGCTGTCGAACAATGCTTCGCCGACTTCCTTGCGGCATTCCGGGCAGCCGGCTTCTTCGAGAAAGCCCTTGGCCGGCGTGTAGATGCAGCGTTTGTAGATGATTTCCAGGCCGTTGATCGGCTCGTTGAACGGAAGCGCCTGGGGGTGCAGCACCACGGCGCGGGCCCCATCGGCCAGGGCGTAGGCCATGCGGTTGCCGGTGCGGCCACAGGTGGTCAGCTCTTCCTTGATAATGTTCTTGCGCACCAGCCAGCGCACGATCGCCCGGGCGCGGGGTTCGTGGACGGGCAAGGTGGAGATTTTGGGGACAAGGATGCTTTGGGAGTTCATGAGACCTGAGAGTCCTGCGGTGTGGCTACTGGCGCCATCGCGGGCAAGCCCGGCTCCCACATTGGAACGCGATCAACTGTGGGAGCCGGGCTTGCCCGCGATGACGCCCTGAAGGCTGGCAGCTTAATCCCTGCCCCACTCAGGTCAAGTACTCAAGTACCGCCCAATCAACGCCATCCCGCTGGCCAGCACCAACCAGGTCACCAACCGCACAAACGCCTCACGCGACATACGCATCGTCAGCCTGCGCCCACACCACAGCCCCAGGGCCATCGCTGGCAGCAGGCACAGCGCCAACATCAACAACGGCAAATCTGCATACACCCCGGCGACCAGGAACAGGCTCAAGCGCACCACCGTGCTGCAACTGATCAACGCGCTCTGCGTCGCGCGCGCCGCATCCTTGGGCAGGCGGCTGTTCAGGTAGATCGCATATAAAAAGCCACCACTGCCAAACAGCGCACCAAACAGCCCGCCAACCGTACCCACGGGAATCGACCAGCCCGCCGCCAGCTGTGTCGGCCGCGCCTTTACCGTCAGGCTGTAGATCGCGTAGGCGCTGATAAACAGGCCCATCAACAACAGCAACAGGTCGGAATGCAAGTTGAGCAAAAACACCACGCCAAGCGTGCAACCTATCGCCATGCACGGCAGCAACCGCAGCAGTTCCGGCTTGTTCACATCACGCCGCGCTTGCAGCAGGTTGCCAAAGGCCGCGACAAAATCCAGCAGCACCAGCAGCGGGATGATTTTCGACAGAGGCATAAACATAATCAGCAGTGGCCCCGCCACCAACGCCGTTCCAAAGCCGGCGATGCCAAACACGATATAGGCCACAACGATGCCCAGGCCGATGACCAGCCAATCCACACCAACAAACGACCACTGGCTCATCAGCTCAACCGGGCTCATGGAAAATTCCTTACGAGAGAGAGATCACTTTAGCCATCGGTGAGCGATGCGCCTATCGAACTGGCGCAATTGAAGGACGAAGCGTTTATCTCGATCCCCCATCCGCAACGCGGCGGCCTGAGTTATCTGTCAGCCGAGTTGCGCATGCGTGCGGGATTTTTCCCCAAGGCCGCGCGGGTGATGTCCCCTAAGACCACCCAGTTGCAGCTGATCCAGGCCGGCTTCGGTATTGCCTTGTTACCAAAATCCATGCAGGACATCGCCCCGGCTAACCTGCACTTTCTGCCCCTGGCCGAGCCGGACTGCCTCAGCACCGTGGCCCTCGCCTGCGCGCAGGCGCCAAGTGCGCTGGTGGAGCAATTCTGTCAAACACTGCGCGAATGCCTATAAACTGCCGCCCATGATTAAAGATCCTTTTGCCCGACTGGGCCTGGACCGCGAAGTCCTGACTGTCAGCCAGCTCAACGGCCGCGCGCGGGTGTTGCTGGAAGACGTGTTCACCAATATCTGGGTCGAAGGCGAGATCTCCAACCTCGCCCGCCCGGCCTCCGGCCATGTGTATTTCACCCTCAAGGACAGCGGCGCCCAGGTGCGTTGCGCGCTGTTTCGCAATAACGCCGCGCGGGTTCGCCAGGCGCTGAAGGATGGCCTGGCGGTGAAAGTGCGCGGCAAGGTCTCGCTGTTCGAAGGCCGGGGTGATTACCAACTGATCCTCGATACCGTGGAACCGGCCGGTGATGGCGCGCTGCGCCTGGCGTTCGATGCGCTGAAAGAAAAGCTCAGCGCCGAAGGTCTATTCAGCGCTGAACGTAAAGTGCCGCTGCCGGCGCATCCTCGGCGCATCGGCATTATCAGCTCGCCAACCGGCGCAGTGATCCGCGACATCATCAGCGTGTTCCGCCGCAGGGCACCGAACGTTGAGCTGACATTGATCCCGACAGCCGTGCAAGGCCGCGAAGCCATCCCGCAGCTTGTACGTGCGCTGAAACTGGCCGACGCCCGGGGCTTTGATGCGCTGATCCTGGCGCGTGGTGGCGGTTCGCTGGAAGACCTCTGGTGCTTTAACGAAGAGGCCGTAGCACGCGCGGTAGAAGCCTGCGTCACACCAATCGTCAGCGCCGTTGGCCATGAGACCGATGTGTCCATCAGCGATTTCGTCGCCGATGTCCGCGCCCCTACCCCATCCGCTGCGGCGGAATTGCTCGCGCCGGACGCCAGCCACCTGGTACGCCAAGTCGAAAACCTGCACCGTCGCCTGGTGATGCTGATGCGCAATCGCCTGAGCCATGACCGCCTGCGCCTGGAAGGCATGGCCCGACGTCTGCGGCACCCTGGCGAGCGTCTGCGCCAACAGGCCCAGCGCCTGGATGACCTGGACATGCGCCTGCGCCGTGCGTTCGAGCGCAGCCTCAATACCCGGCGCGAACGCCTGATCCGCCTGGAAACCCGTCTTGCCGGCCAACACCCCGGCCGGCAACTGGCCCTGCTGCGTCAGCGCTTGGACAGCCTTGCCGAACGCCTGCCCCGCGCCATGCGTGAAGGCCTCAAGGCTCGGCGCCTGCAACTGCAAAGCCAGGTGCAGACGCTGCAGGTGGTCAGCCCGCTGGCGACCCTGGGCCGTGGCTACAGCATCCTGCTGGACGAACGCGGCCAGGCCATTCGCGACGCCGCTCAAACCCACACCGGCCAGCGCCTCACCGCGCGTCTCGGTGAAGGCAAATTACAAGTGCGGGTGGAAGACAACCACCTGACACCCGTCACCCTTTCGTTATTGGATTGATTAATGCCACGTCTCTTTAGTCTGTTGATGCTGCTGTGCCTCGCCGTTAATGCCCATGCCGACAGCTATATAACGCGCACCCTGAACAAACCCGTGCCGGGTGGCGTTGCAGTCGTAGAACTCGGCCCCTCGGCGGCAGCACCGAAAGCCACCTACCAAGGCAAACCGGTGCTGGTGGTGAAGGAGGCGGACAACTGGCTGGCGATTGTCGGCATCCCATTGACCGTTAAACCCGGCAACGAGCGCCTCAGCAGCGGCGGGCGCAGCCTGCCGTTTATCGTCGGTTACAAGAAGTACCCAGAACAGCGCATCACCCTGAAAAACAAAAGCCAGGTAAACCCTAAGCCGGCGCAACTCAAGCGCATCGAAGGCGAACTGGCGGTGCAGCTCAAGGCCTACCGCAATTTCAGCCCGAACCTGCCGAGCAACCTGGTGCTGGATAAACCGGTGAACGGGCCGCTGTCGAGTAAGTTTGGCGTACGCCGCTTCTTCAACGGTGAAGAACGCAATCCGCATTCGGGCCTGGATTTCGCCGTGCCCGCGGGCACGCCGATCAAGACCCCGGCGAACGGCAAGGTGATTCTCATCGGTAACTACTTTTTCAACGGCAACACGGTGTTCGTCGACCACGGCCAGGGCTTTATCAGCATGTTCTGCCACATGTCGAAGATCGACGTAAAAGTGGGCGATCAACTCAAGCGCGGCGCAGTGGTCGGCAAGGTCGGTTCAACGGGCCGTGCGACCGGACCGCACATGCACTGGAATGTCAGCCTTAACGATGCAAGGGTAGACCCGGCGATCTTTATCGGCGCGTTCCAACCCTGAAACGTCCGATTGCGCACTCGATAATGGGTGCGCAATTAAAACCAGCCTTCACCTTATAAACAAGCATAAAATCTCGCTTCCTACGCAGATAACAGAACTTATCTCAATTTTTCTCGACTGCTTGCCATCTTTCACCCCGGCGGTTAGGGTTGAGCTTATGAAAACCTCTCACACCCTCATTCAGCTCCGCCAGCACCGCAGTTTGTGCCTCGTCAGCGCACGACTGCCAAGCTGAATCGATCTGCCTCGTCTATACGTTTTATCCCTAAAAACAGTTCTACGGCAGGCCGCCTTTTCTCGGCCCCTACTACAAAGGATTTCCCGATGAGCATGCTCAAAGACCCGTCTTCGAAGTACCGCGCGTTTCCGACCATCGATATCCCGGACCGCACCTGGCCATCGAAGACCATCACCGAAGCGCCGATCTGGTGCAGCTCGGACCTGCGTGATGGCAACCAGTCGCTGATCGAACCAATGGACGCCGCAAAAAAGCTGCGCTTCTGGAAGACCCTGGTAGCGGTAGGCGTTAAAGAAATCGAAGCCTCGTTCCCGGCTGCGTCGCAAACCGACTTCGACTTCGTACGCACCCTGATCGAAGACAACCACATCCCCGAGGACACCACCATCCAGGTGCTGACCCAGGGCCGTGAAGACTTGATCGCGCGCACGTTCGAATCCCTGCGCGGCGCCAAGAAAGCCATCGTGCACTTGTACAACGCTACGTCGCCGTCGTTCCGCCGCATCGTGTTCAACCAGGACAAGGACGGCATCAAGGCAATCGCGGTCAACGCGGCCAAGCTGTTCGTCAAATACGCCGCGCTGCAGCCGGAGACCCAGTGGACCTTCGAATACTCCCCGGAGACCTTCAGCGCGACTGAGCTGGAGTTCGCCAAGGAAGTGTGTGACGCGGTGATCGAAGTGTGGAACCCGACGCCTGAGCACAAGATGATCCTCAACCTGCCGGCCACCGTGGAATGCGCCACGCCAAACATTTATGCCGACCAGATCGAGTGGTTCGGTCGCCATATCAACCGTCGTGACAGCGTGATCATCAGCCTGCACACCCACAACGACCGTGGCACCGGCGTGGCCGCCACTGAGCTGGGCCTGATGGCCGGCGCCGATCGTGTCGAAGGCTGCCTGTTCGGCAACGGCGAGCGTACCGGTAACGTCGACCTCGTCACCGTGGCACTGAACATGTACACCCAGGGCCTCGACCCGCAGCTGGATTTCTCCGACATCGACGGTGTGCGCAAAGTCGTCGAAGAGTGCAACCAGATCCAGGTGCACCCACGTCACCCGTACGTTGGCGACCTGGTGCACACCGCGTTCTCCGGCTCTCACCAGGATGCGATCCGCAAAGGTTTCTCCCAGCAGAAAGACGATGCGCTCTGGGAAGTGCCGTATTTGCCGATCGACCCAGCGGACATTGGCCGCAGCTACGAAGCGGTGATCCGTGTAAACAGCCAGTCGGGCAAAGGCGGCATCGCCTACTTGCTGGAGCAGGAATACGACATCAGCTTGCCGCGTCGCATGCAGATCGAGTTCAGCCAAGTGGTACAGGCCGAGACCGACCGCGTCGGCCTCGAGATGACCGCACCGCAGATCTACGCGTTGCTGCAGCGTGAATACCTGCAAGCCAACACCCCGTACGCGCTGGTCAGCCATCGCCTGCAGGAAGAGAACGGCAACAGCTATGTCGAGGTGGAAGTCTCGGGCAAGGGCCAGGGTGAAACCAACCTGCACTGGAAAGGCAAGGGCAACGGTGCGCTGGAAGCACTGGTAGCCGGCCTGCCGATTGCCGTGGAAATCATGGACTACAACGAACATGCAATCGGTGCAGGAACCAATGCCAAGGCGGCGGCCTACATCGAGTTGCGTGTGAACGGTGAGCGTCCGGTGCATGGTGTGGGTATTGATGAAAACATCACCACTGCGAGCTTCAAGGCGTTGTTCAGTGCGTTGAACCGCTCGTTGAGTCAGATGGAAGCGAAAGCGGCGTAAGTTTTATCGCTGCAGTACAAAAGGCCCTTGGATGAGAATCCAGGGGCCTTTTTGTTAGGCTTGAGATTTGTGGTGTCGGTGAGGACCTCTTCGCGAGCAAGCCCGCACACATTGAACCGCGTGTTTCCTGTATGAATGCGCTCGAAATGTGGGAGCGGGCTTGCTCGCGAATACAATCTCCCAGACACCGCAAACCCGTCAGACAAACTGAAAGCTATCGGCATCCAGGTTCGCCGGAAACCGGGTGCGATACGCCGCCAGCTCAGCTGCCTCCAGGCACACCTGAAACACCCCATCCGCCTCCCCCGCACTCAGCAAGGTCTCACCCTGGAAGTCCAACACCTGACTATCACCGGTGTAGGCAAACCCCTTCCCGTCCGTCCCCACCCGATTCACGGCCGCCACATAGCACAGGTTTTCAATCGCCCGCGCCGGCAGCAGCCGATTCCAATGCTGGCGCCGAGCGCCCGGCCAGTTGGCCGTGTACAGCAGCAGGTCGGTGTCCTGAGCATCGCGGCTCCACACCGGAAAGCGCAGGTCGTAGCAAATCAACGGGCGGATACGCCAGCCCTTCAACTCAAATTGCACCTGCCGCTCGCCGGGGGTGTAGTGATCGTGCTCGCCGGCCATGCGGAACAGGTGGCGCTTGTCGTAATGCAGCACATCGCCATCCGGCCGCGCCCAGAGCAGGCGGTTGCGGTGGCTGCCGTCGGCGGCCTGGATGATCACGCTGCCGGTGATCACCGCGTTGTACTTCGCTGCCTGGGCCTGGAGCCATCGACGGGTCGGGCCGCTCTCCGGTTCGGCCAAGGAGCCTGACTCCATGGAGAAACCGGTGGTGAACATCTCCGGCAGCACGATCAGATCGGCGCCCCTGGCCTGGTCGAGCAGCAGTTCGAAATGTTCCAGGTTGGCCTGGCGGTCATGCCAGGCCAGGGTGGTCTGGACCAGGGCGAGGTTCAGGTTCGGTAACGCAGTCAAATCACGCATAGTTTCTCGGCTGCTTGTTGCAGCGTTTCCTCGCGCTTGGCAAAGCACAGGCGCACCAGGCGCTGGCTTTGGGGTGGGGTCTGGTAGAACACCGAGACCGGGATGGTTGCCACGCCGTGTTCGCGGGTCATCCACAGGGACATGGCGACGTCGTCCAGGTCCGGGCGGATCTGTGAGTAATCGACCAACTGAAAGTAGGTGCCGGTGACGCGGGTAAAGCTGAAACGTGACGGAGCCAGCAGGTTACAGAACAGGTCGCGCTTGGCCTGGTAGAACGCCGGCAGCTCATCGACGTGCTCTGGGTGTTCGGCCATAAAATCGGCCAATGCGAACTGGAGCGGCGTCACGCCGCAAAAATTAACGTACTGGTGCACCTTGCGCAGTTCGGCCGTGAGGGCCGATGGCGCGATGACGTAGCCGGTTTTCCAGCCGGTGACATGGTAGGTCTTGCCGAAGGAACTGACCACGAACGCGCGCTGATACAGTTCTTCGTGGGCCAGCACGCTGACATGGGGCACACCGTCGAATACCAGGTGTTCGTAGACCTCGTCGCTGACCAGGTAGATATCGCGGTCGCGGATCAACTCCGCCAACTGGTCCAACTCGGCGCGGCAGACCAAGGCGCCAGTGGGATTGTGCGGCGTGTTGAGGATGATCATGCGCGTGCGCGGCGACAGCGCGGCCTTGATCTTTTCGAAGTCGAGAGCAAAGCCTTGCAGGCTCAGTTGCACATGCACGCAACGGCCACCTGCCAGTTCGACCGCGGGCTCATAGCTGTCATAGCAAGGGTCGAACACAATGACTTCATCGCCACTGCGAATCACCGCCTGGATCGCGCAGAAGATCGCAGCAGTAGCCCCAGGGGTAATGGTCACTTCGCTGTCGGCATCCACCGTGGCGCCATAACTGCGAGCGATCTTGGCCGCCACTTGCTGGCGCAGGGCTGGCAGGCCAGTCATCGGTGAATATTGGTTGTGTCCGCTGGCAACGTGCTTGCCCACGGCATCGAGCAAACCTTGGGGGCCATTGAAGTCCGGGAAGCCCTGGGACAGGTTGAGCGCACCGGTTTCGGCAGCGAGTTGCGACATGGTGGTAAAAATGGTGGTGCCGACATTCGGCAGCTTGCTGGTGATCATCGGAGCCCCCTGCAGGTGAGCCCAAGTTTTAAGCTGCCAATTGCAGCGGGTCAAGGCACAAACCGCCGCACACAAAAAAGGGCTCGCAATGAGCCCTTTTTTGACACGTCGATATCAGCGTTTGTCGCGACGCTTTTTGTCGGTTTTCTTGTGGTGCGTCATCATCCGGCGTTTTTTATTCACTTGGCGGTCGGTGAGGCTGTTCTTGTTACCTTCGTACGGGTTCTCGCCACCCTTGAACTCGATACGGATCGGCGTACCGACCAGCTTCAAGACGCGGCGGTAAGTGTTTTCCAGGTAACGCACGTAGGACTTCGGCACCTTCTCGATCTGGTTACCGTGAATCACGATAATCGGCGGGTTGGCACCACCCAAGTGGGCGTAACGCAGCTTGATCCGGCGGTTGTTAACCATCGGCGGCGCGTGCTCGCCAACGGCATCTTCCAGGATCTGGGTGAGGCGGTTGGTCGGCCAGCGGGTGACCGCGGACTTGAACGAGTTCTGTACGGAAGCGTAGAGGTTGCCTACGCCGGTGCCGTGCAGTGCCGAGATAAAGTGGATATCGGCGAACTCGACGAAGAACAAGCGACGCTGCAGCTCGATCTTGACGAAGTCGCGCTCGCTCGGCGTCATGCCGTCCCACTTGTTGATCGCGATCACCAGTGCCCGACCGGCTTCCAGGGCAAAGCCCAGCAAGTTCAGGTCGTGGTCGACCACGCCTTCGCGGGCGTCCATCACGAAGATCACAACGTTGGCGTCTTTGATCGCCTGCAGGGTTTTCACCACCGAGAACTTTTCAACTTCCTCGTGGATCTTGCCGCGCTTGCGCACACCGGCGGTGTCGATCAGCGTGTACTTTTCTTCGTTACGTTCGAACGGGATGTAGATACTGTCGCGGGTGGTGCCGGGCTCGTCATAGACGATTACCCGGTCTTCACCGAGCATGCGGTTGACCAGGGTCGACTTGCCGACGTTAGGGCGACCGATGATGGCGATCTTGATACCGTCTTTTTCACTCGGGCCAGGAATGCGCTTGGCTTCCTCACCTTCGGCGACGATCTCTTCTTCACCCTCTTCTTCCTCAGCGTCATCCTTGGGGAAGGTGCTGAGAGCAATTTCCAGCATCTGGGTGATGCCGCGACCGTGGGCACCGGCGACCGGGATCGCGTCGCCCAGGCCCATCGGGCTGAATTCGGCACGGGCCTGCTCAGGATCGATGTTGTCGATCTTGTTGGCGACCAAATAGGAACGCTTGTTACGCTTGCGCAGGTGCTCGCCAATCATTTGGTCGGCAGCGGTATAGCCCGCGCGGGCATCCACCAGGAACAACACAACATCGGCTTCTTCAATGGCCAGCAGCGACTGCTCGGCCATCTTTTCGTCCATGCCATGCTCGTCACCGGAGATACCACCGGTGTCGACAATAATGTAGGAGCGCCCTTGCCACTTTGCCTCACCGTATTGGCGATCACGGGTCAGACCGGACAAGTCGCCGACGATGGCGTCGCGAGTCCTGGTCAGGCGGTTGAACAAGGTGGACTTGCCGACGTTAGGTCGGCCCACCAGGGCGATTACGGGAACCATGCGGCTCTCCACTTCGTTATTTCAGAAAATACAAAAGCCGCTGCAAGGCAGCGGCTGGTGCTCGGGGCAGCATAATAAAATGCCGCATGCCCCGCCGAAGCGGGGCCGCCTGGGTGTTACCCCAAGCATAGTTCTTACTTGATGGTCAGGGCTTCCAGCTTGCCGCTGTTGCCATACACATAAAGCATGTTACCCACCACCAGCGGACGCGCACGCAGGCCGTCGCTGTCGATACGCTCGCGACCCACGAAGCGACCGTCTACCTGGCTCAGCAGGTGCAGGTAGCCTTCGAAGTCACCGACCGCGACGTAGCTGGAGAACACTTCCGGTGCCGACAGTTGGCGGCGAGCCAGGGAGTCGTTGCTCCACAGTGAGGTGGTGGAACGCTCGTCGACACTTTCAACGGTGCCGGACGCAAGGCTTACGTAGACGCTGCCAAACCCTTGGGCGACACCTGCGTAGCTGGAAGCATCACGCTGCCAGTTAACGCGGCCGCTCTGCAGGTCCAGTGCGGCAACACGGCCCTGGTAAGTGGCGACATAGAGGGTTTCACCGGACAGCAGTAAGCCGCCGTCGATGTCCACTACGCGCTCCAGCTCGGAACGACCTTGCGGAATGGCCACACGGGTTTCCCAGACCGGCACGCCGTTCTGAGTGTTCAGGGCGACCACTTTACCGGTCGACAGGCCCGCAACGGCCAGATTGTTGGTCACAATCGGACCACTGGTACCACGCAACGTCAGCACCGCAGGGGTGCTGTCATACAACCAGCGCTGTTCGCCAGTGCTGGCGTCGAGGCCGATGAGGCGGTCCTCCTGCGTCTGTACCACGACGATATCGCCGTTGGTAGCAGGCGGTGCGAGTACTTCACTGCTCACGCGAGCGCGCCACTTCTCTTCACCGGTGCTGGAATCCAGCGCCACGACTTCGCCCTTGAGCGTGCCGAGCAACACCATGCCATAACCCACGCCAACGGCGCCGGAGACAGGCAATTCGAGATCCTTGGACCACTTCACGTCGCCGTTCATGCGGTCCATGGAGGTCACAACGCCGGTCACGTCAGCGGCCACAATGTTGTCACCGTCGATTGCCGGTACCAACATGTTGTAGGTGTCGCCCTGACCATCACCAATGGAGCGGCTCCACTGCTTTTGCAGGACCACTTCTTCCTTGAAGCTGGTCAGCTCGGCAGGAGGCAGTTCTTTTTTACTGTTGCTGCTGCAACCCGCGGCCAGAACGGCCAGAGCCAGCAATGCTGCATGTTTCCAACGGATCACGTCACGCATCCCCTTTGGCCAAGTCGTCCAGCTTGATTTGTAAGCCACCGACCGCTGCTTCATCAGACAGCGCCGCCTTGGCTTTTTTGTACGCAGCATTGGCTTCGTCGGTACGACCCAATTGGACCAACAGGTCGCCCTTGAGCTCTTCGCGAGTGGCTACAAATGCCTTGTCAGCATCGCCGTCGAGCAGTTTGAGTGCTTCGTCAGCCTTGTTCTGTGCCGCGAGAACCTGAGCCAGACGCTGACGTGCGATTTCACCCAGGGTCGGGTTGGTCGGCTTGTCAGCGACAGCCTTCAGCTCTGCGGCGGCGTCGTCCAGCTTGCCAGTGTCGACTGCGACTTTCGCGACGAACAGGCTGCCGTATTGGGCGTAGGTGCTACCGCCGAATTCGCTCTTCAGCTTGCCGGCCAAATCGGCGACCTGCGCCGGGTCAGGCTTGCCGTCCGGCGTCAGCGTGGTTTCCAGCAACTGCTGATAGAGGATCGAGGCGCCTTGGGACTGGTTGGCCTGATATTTGGTCCAGGCTTGCCAGCCGAACACCACCACTAAAGCCAGCAGACCGCCAGTAACCAGGGGCTTGCCATTACGCTGCCACCAGTCCTTGAAATCGGCCAGTTGATCATCATCAGAACTCGACACCCCAGTACTCCTTAATCGCTAAATTCGGCTGTTCGACAGCTTCAACCCTGCACGACGCAGGTGGCCAAGTGCGCAGCGAGCGCATCAAAGGCAATGTTCTGTTGCTCGCCCTGGCCACGCAGGGGTTTAAAACCTATCACTTGCTGCGCCAACTCATCATCGCCGAGGATCAATGCATACAGCGCACCGCTCTTGTCGGCCTTCTTGAACTGGCTCTTGAAGCTGCCGGCGCCGGCATTAACCTGCAGGCGCAGGTTCGGCAGTTGGTCGCGCACTTTTTCGCTCAGGGCCAGGGCCGCCAGTTCGGCAGCCTCGCCAAAGGCGCAGAGGTACACGTCCACCTGACGGGAAATCTCTTCAGGGACTTGCTCCAGCGTTTCCAGCAGCAGGATCAGCCGCTCGATGCCCATGGCGAAGCCCACACCCGTGGTCGGCTTGCCGCCCATCTGCTCGACCAGGCCGTCGTAGCGGCCACCGGCACACACAGTGCCCTGGGCGCCGAGTTTGTCGGTGACCCACTCGAACACGGTCTTACTGTAGTAATCGAGGCCACGCACCAGCTTGGTGTTGATCACGAACGGAATACCGGCCGCATCCAGGCGAGCCTTGAGGCCCTCGAAGTGGATACGGGATTCGTCGTCCAGGTAATCGGCCATTTTCGGCGCATTGACCAATACAGCCTGGGTATCGGCGTTCTTGGTGTCCAGCACGCGCAGCGGGTTGGTCTTCAGGCGGCGCTGGCTGTCTTCGTCCAACTTGTCCAGGTGGGCCGACAGGTACTCGACCAAGGCGACCTTGTAGAGGCCGCGGGATTCGCTGGTGCCCAGGCTGTTGAGCTCAAGCTTGACCGCGTCGCGGATGCCCAGCAGGCCCCACAGGCGCCAGGTCAATACGATCAGCTCGGCATCAATGTCTGGGCCATCGATGTTGAACACTTCCAGGCCAATCTGGTGGAACTGGCGATAACGACCTTTTTGCGGACGTTCGTGGCGGAACATCGGGCCGATGTACCACAACTTCTGAGGCTGGCCAGCACCGGTGAGACCATGCTCAAGCACGGCACGCACGCATGCAGCAGTGCCTTCGGGACGCAGGGTCAGGGAGTCGCCGTTGCGGTCTTCAAAGGTGTACATCTCTTTTTCGACGATGTCGGTCACTTCACCGATGGAGCGTTTGAACAGCTCGGTGAACTCGACGATCGGCATGCGGATCTGCTTGTAACCGTAGTTATCCAGCAGGCGCGCGACAGTGCTCTCGAAGTAGCGCCACAGCGGCGTCTGCTCCGGCAGGATGTCGTTCATGCCACGAATGGCTTGCAGAGACTTGCTCACATCAAATCCTTAAATTCGTTCAATCAGCCGCGCGCGATCAGCGCTGCGTCAGCGGCGACCTTTTCGGCCGCTTTCTCGCGGATCAGTCTTTCGAGCTCATCCACCAGATTGTCATTCGTTAACTTCTGCGCCGGCTTGCCGTCGATGTAGATCAGGTTAGGGGTACCGCCAGTCAGGCCCACATGGGCTTCCTTGGCTTCGCCCGGCCCGTTGACCACGCAACCGATCACTGCAACATCCAGCGGCACCAGCAGGTCTTCGAGGCGCAATTCCAGATCGTTCATGGTTTTCACCACGTCGAAGTTCTGCCGCGAGCAGCTCGGGCAGGCAATGAAATTGATGCCACGGGAACGCAAACGCAGGGATTTGAGAATGTCGTAACCGACTTTCACTTCCTCTACGGGGTCTGCCGCCAGCGAGATGCGGATAGTATCGCCAATCCCTTCGGCGAGCAGCATACCGAGACCCACCGCAGATTTCACTGTGCCTGAGCGTAAACCACCCGCTTCAGTGATACCCAAGTGCAGTGGCTGTACGATTTCCTTGGCCAGCAGGCGATAGGCTTCGACCGCCATGAACACGTCGGAGGCCTTTACGCTGACCTTGAAGTCCTGAAAATTCAGGCGCTCAAGGTGCTCAACGTGGCGCAGTGCCGACTCAACCAGCGCCGCCGGGGTCGGCTCGCCGTACTTCTTTTGCAGGTCTTTTTCCAGGGAGCCGGCGTTGACGCCGATACGGATTGGAATCCCGCGATCACGGGCAGCGTCCACCACGGCGCGCACACGGTCTTCGCGACCAATGTTGCCCGGGTTGATACGCAGGCAATCCACACCCAGTTCGGCTACGCGCAGGGCGATCTTGTAGTCGAAGTGAATGTCGGCAACCAACGGCACCTTGACCAGTTGCTTGATGCGCCCGAAAGCTTCGGCAGCGTCCATGTCCGGCACGGATACGCGCACGATGTCCACACCGGCTGCTTCCAGACGGTTGATCTGTGCAACGGTGGCGGCCACGTCATTGGTGTCGCTGTTGGTCATGCTTTGTACTGCGATGGGGGCATCGCCACCCACCGGCACCGAGCCGACCCAGATCTTGCGCGATACGCGACGTTTGATTGGAGATTCGCCGTGCATGACTATTGTCCCAACTTCAGGCGAGCTGTCTCGCCACTGGTGAACGGCGCCACGTCTACAGGCTGGCCGTTATAGACCACCTGCGCGCCCCGGGCGAAGCCCAGACGCAGCGTCAAAGGAGGCTTGCCGCCCTGATCAAGGGTATCTCCCTTACGCTTCAGACCGCTGAACAGCACTTTGCCATTGCCATCGGTGAGTTGCGTCCAGCAATCAGCGACGAAGGTGATCTGCACGCGGCCATCACCGGCGATCAGCGCTGGGGTGGTGGGCGGCGAAATCGCAGGGGCAGCTGGTGTGGTAGTCGCTGGCGCTTGCACTGGGGCGGTCGATGTATGGGGCTGGGCAGCCGTAGTGTGAGCCGGCGCATCTGGCGTCGCAGGTACGTCGGCGGTCGCGGCTGGCGCGGCTTCCGGTACGGGTTGCGCGGCGACGGGTGCTTCAGGCGCGGCCTGGCCCTCGGCAACAGCCTGGTCTTCGGGCTCATCCAACGGATGAATCTGAGTGGTGCCGTCGGCGCTTTCGACTTCGACGTGCTCCATGGCGTTGCTGGTCATGTCCTTGGTGCGCTGGGCGGCCTGGTCTTGCCACCAGAAGAAACCGCCGCCAATGACAGCAATCAGCAACAACAGGCTGACAATTCGCAAAATAGTGTGGGAAACCCGCACCGGCTCTTCGATTCGACCCAAGCCATGCACATTGCTGCCTTGGGAGTCGGTACCGGTGAATTGATCGAATTGCTGGACCAATATGGCCTGGTCAATACCCAGCAATTTGGCATAGGCACGGATATAGCCACGGGCAAAGGTATGCCCAGGCAGCTTATCGAAGGCGCCGGCTTCCAGATTGCCCAGGGACGTCGTGGTCAAATTGAGCTTGAGGGCCACTTCCGCCAGCGACCAACCATTGCTTTCGCGGGCCTGACGCAAGGTGTCGCCTGGGTTTACGCGATTAGCTGCTACAACTTCCGGGTGCGACGCTTTCATCATTGCTCCGACAGGTATTGCTGATATTCCGGCGTACCGGGATAGAGTCGTTCGAGTTGCTGGCCAAAACGTGCGGCTGTGTCGCGTTCTTCATGAACCGTCGCCAAGCGCACACCGAGCAATAGACTACGTGCATTTTGCCCGCTGAGCAGGCTAAAACGCTCGTAATAGTCACGTGCCGGCACATAATGCCTGTCTTCGTAGGACAACTCAGCCATTTCGAGCAATGCTCGAGGCTGGCGACCATTCAAATGCAGGGCTTTTTCAAGTTGTTGGCGGGCGCTGTCGCGTTGGCCGAGACGCATGGAAGTCACCCCAAGGTTCTCGAACACCCGCGAACGCTCAGGATAAAGGGTATCGGCGCTGGCTTGCTGGAAATAACGAGCGGCCTGGTCATAACGTTTCTGCGCAAACAGGAAGCTGCCGTAATTGTTCAGCAGCCGCGGGCCTTCGGGTTTTGAGGCGAGTGCCTTGAGGAAATACTGCTCAGCCAGTTCAGGCTCGGCCTGGGCCTGGAACACCAGTGCCAACGCGCCATTGGCGTCAGCATCGTCGCTGTCCAGCTCAAGGGCCTTCTTCAAAGGCACCTTGGCCTGCTCGTTCATGCCTTGCTGCAGGTAACCCATGCCCAATTGCACATAGGCAACTCGCGCCTCATCACGGCCTTTACCCGTGTGCATAGGGCTGTCATAACCCGATGAAACACAACCGGCCGCGAGACCGGTAACAAGCAAAAGCAGCGCAAGGCGCAAGGGCATAGAGATCCTCTCTCAGATTCGATTCACAGCAATCAGCGGCAAATCGTCGGCGGCGTTCAGTTCGCGTCCGGCGATATAACGTTCGCTGCGGCGGGTGCGGTCCATCACCTGCCCTACTAATTGGCCACAGGCGGCGTCGATGTCTTCACCACGGGTGGTGCGCACGGTGACGTTGTAACCGGCCTGGTGCAGTTGATCCTGGAAACGACGGATGGCGTTGTTGCTCGGCCGCTCGTAGCCAGAATGAGGAAACGGGTTAAACGGAATCAGGTTGATCTTGCACGGGGTGTTCTTGAGCAGTTCGATCATCTCGACCGCGTGCTCGACCTTGTCATTGATGTCCTTGAGCATGGTGTACTCAATGGTCAAGACGCGCTTCTCGCCCAACGTTGCCATGTAGCGCTGGCAAGATTCGAGCAGCATCTTAAGCGGATACTTCTTGTTGATTGGCACCAATTGGTTACGCAATGCGTCATTCGGTGCGTGCAGCGACAACGCCAGGGAGACGTCGATGTGCTTGGCCAGCTCATCGATCATCGGCACCACGCCAGAGGTCGACAGGGTCACACGGCGCTTGGAGATGCCGTAGCCCAGGTCGTCCATCATCAGGTGCATGGCCGCGATCACGTTGTCGAAGTTCAGCAGCGGCTCACCCATGCCCATCATCACCACATTGGTGATGGCACGGTCGACGGTCGCCGGGACGCTGCCAAAGGATTTGTTGGCAATCCACACCTGGCCGATGACTTCAGCGGCGGTGAGGTTGCTATTGAAGCCTTGCTTGCCGGTGGAGCAGAAACTGCAGTCCAGGGCACAGCCTGCCTGGGACGAAACGCACAAAGTGCCACGTTTGCCCTGGGGAATGTAAACGGTCTCGACGCAACTGCCGGACGCCACACGCACCACCCATTTACGGGTGCCGTCGGTGGAGATGTCCTCGCTGACAACCTCGGGACCACGGACCTCAGCAATGGCCTTGAGCTTGTCGCGCAGGGCCTTGCTGACGTTCGTCATGGCGTCGAAATCGTCGACGCCAAAGTGGTGAATCCATTTCATTACCTGACCGGCACGGAAGCGCTTCTCCCCGATTGAGTCGAAGAATTTCTCCATTTCCGGCTGAGTCAGACCCAGCAGGTTGGTTTTCACAGTCGATGTAGTCATGGATTCACCCTCACTCTTTAAGCCAATGCTTAGCGAGCGGTTACTTCAGTAGCAGCGAAAAAGTACGAGATTTCGCGAGCAGCAGCGGCTTCGGAGTCCGAACCGTGTACAGCGTTGGCGTCGATGGATTCAGCGAAGTCAGCACGGATAGTGCCGGCAGCTGCTTCTTTAGGGTTGGTAGCGCCCATCAGCTCACGGTTCAGAGCGATAGCATTTTCGCCTTCCAGAACCTGAACAACAACAGGACCGGAGATCATGAAGGCGACCAGGTCGCCGAAGAAGCCACGAGCGCTGTGCTCAGCGTAGAAGCCTTCAGCTTCAGCTTTGGACAGTTGCTTGAGTTTCGAAGCTACAACCTTCAGGCCGGCTTTTTCGAAACGAGTGGTGATCTCGCCGATGACGTTTTTTGCAACAGCGTCAGGCTTGATGATGGAGAAAGTACGTTGAACAGCCATGGTGTAACTCCAGAAACGGTAATTTACGAAAAATTAAACCCGCGAATTATACGCGGGTTATTGGGTATTGCCTAACTGCGTAAAAAGGCGGTTCAGTCTGCTTCTTCGATCCACAGGCCTTGAATCGCCTCCAGGACCTTTTCGCCACCCCGGTCAGGGATGTCGTCGAAGTCCGGCAGCGCCATTACCAGATTGCGCAGCTTGACGAAGTTGACCGTAAGAGGATTGACCTCAGGATGAGCTTCAGCAAGTTGTATAGCGATTTCTTGTACATCAACCCATTTCAGGCTCATGACATTTCCTTGAATCAATGCGGCGCTTCGGCTGCATGGTTGAGGGAATATTTCGGAATTTCGACGGTAATGTCTTCCGTCCCGACCTTTGCCTGACAGCTTAGACGCGAAGTCGCTTCCAGGCCCCACGCGCGGTCAAGAAAGTCCTCTTCCAGCTCATCAGCCTCTTCAAGGCTGTTGAAGCCCTCGCGGATCACGCAGTGGCACGTGGTGCAGGCGCACACACCGCCGCAGGCGCTTTCGATCTCGATGTGGTTGTCATGGGCAACTTCGAGGATGGACTTGCCGGTCTCAGCCTCCACGACCATACCGTCCGGACAGTGCTCGGCGTGTGGCAGAAAAATGACCTGCGGCATTAATTATTCCTCGATTTCATTCAGGTTGCGTCCCGCCAGGGCAGCTTTTACCGACTGGTCCATGCGGCGGGCGGCAAAGGCATCGGTCACTTGTGACAGACGCTTGGTCTGCTGCTCGATGGCGTAACCATCGGTGCCTTTCATCAGTTCGGCCAACTCCTGCATCTGCAGGTCGATGACCATGCGCTCTTCGGCGTCCAACAGGCGCTCGCCGTCAGCATCCAGGGCACCCTGCACCGCTTCGAGCAGACGCTGGGCGTCGACCTGTTGCTCGCGCAACACGCGGGCGACCTTGTCGTCACCGGCATACTGGAACGAGTCCTTGAGCATCTTTGCGATTTCGCCATCGGTGAGGCCGTAGGACGGCTTTACCTGGATGCTGGCTTCAACGCCGGACGCCAGTTCACGGGCGGCCACGCTGAGCAGGCCGTCAGCATCCACCTGGTACGTGACGCGAATCTTCGCCGCACCCGCCACCATCGCCGGAATACCGCGCAATTCAAAACGCGCCAGGGAGCGGCAATCGCTGATCAGCTCGCGCTCGCCTTGCAACACATGGATCATCATGGCCGTCTGGCCATCTTTGTAAGTAGTAAAGTCTTGGGCGCGGGCGACAGGAATGGTGGTGTTACGTGGAATCACCTTCTCCATCAAACCGCCCATGGTTTCCAGCCCCAGGGACAACGGAATCACGTCAAGCAGCAGCAGCTCGCCGCCATCGCGCTTGTTGCCGGCCAGGGTATCGGCCTGGATCGCGGCACCAATGGCGACCACTTGATCCGGGTCGATTTCAGTCAGCGGCTGGCGACCAAAGGCTTCAGCGACAGCGTCACGAACGCGCGGCACACGGGTGGAACCACCGACCATGACCACGGCACCGACATCTTCCAGCTCGATACCGGAATCACGCACGGCGCGGCGGCAGGCTTTCAGGCTGCGGGCGACCATCGGCTCGATCAACGCATCGAAGGCTTCGCGCGTCAGTTGGGCCGACCAAGTGCCGTAGGACACTTCAACAAATGCAGCCTCCGTCAGCGCTTCCTTGGCGGCGCAGGCGGTTTGCAGCAGGTTGCGCTGCTCGCCCGGGTCGAGGTCGGCAGACAAGCCGGCGCTGGTGATGATCCAGCCCGCGATGGCGTGATCGAAGTCATCTCCGCCCAAGGCGGTATCACCACCGGTGGCCAGGACTTCGAAGACACCGCCAGTCAGGCGCAGGATCGAGATATCAAAGGTGCCGCCGCCCAGGTCGTAAATGGCAACCAGGCCTTCGGCATGCTGGTCCAAACCGTAGGCCACAGCGGCTGCGGTGGGCTCATTGAGCAGGCGCAGCACGTTTAGGCCGGCAAGTTTCGCCGCGTCCTTGGTGGCTTGGCGCTGGGCGTCATCGAAATAGGCCGGCACGGTGATCACCGCCCCTACGAGTTCGCCGCCCAAGGTGGTTTCTGCACGCTGGCGCAGCACCTTGAGGATATCGGCCGACACTTCCACCGGGCTTTTCAGGCCCTGGACGGTGTCGATAAACGGCATGTGGGATTCGCCGCCGACAAAGCGATACGGCAGCTGGTCGCCCAATTGCTTGACGTCGGACAGACCACGCCCCATCAAGCGCTTGACCGATAGCACGGTGTTCAACGGATCGGTAGACGCTGCCAACTTAGCCGACTCACCGACTTCGGTGCGATCAGCGTGATAGCGCACGGCGGACGGCAAGATAACCTGGCCATCGGCGTCGGGTAGCGGTTCGGACAGGCCGCTGCGCAAGGCAGCAACCAGGGAATTGGTGGTGCCCAGGTCAATCCCGACCGCCAGGCGACGCTGGTGCGGTTGGGGGCTTTGGCCGGGTTCGGCGATTTGCAGTAGGGCCATGGTAATCAGGTCTTATCTGTCTATCAGGCGTGCATCACGGGCAGCACTGGGTTAATCGTCGAGGCGCTCTTCTAGCTGGCGCACTTCGTAGGTGAGCTTGTCGAGGAACTGCATGCGCCGCATCAGGCGTTCGGCCTGTTCACGTTGCGCTGCATCATTCCAACAAGCTGCGAAGCTTTCGTTGAGCTCATCCTGGGCCACTTTCAGACGACGCTTGAAGACCGCGACGCCAGCCACATCGGCTTCGTCCTGCAAGTCTTCGAGCTCTTCGCGCCACTGCATCTGCTGCATCAGGAAGTCGGGGTCGTGCACAGTGACTTCAAGCGGCAACTCGCCACCGTTCATCGCGAGCAGGTAACGCGCGCGCTTGGGTGGGTTTTTCAGCGTCTGATAGGCTTCGTTGAGGCTGGCCGATTGCTCCAGCGCCAGGCGTTGCTCACGCTCGGAAGCGTCAGCGAAGCGGTCCGGATGCACGCTACGCGCCAATTCGCGGTAGCGCGTAGCAAGCTGCTCAAGGTCCAGCCGAAAGCTCGGCTGCAGCTCGAATAAAGCGAAATGACAAGGAGTGCCCACGAATAGCCTCAGATGTTGAAGCTTTCGCCGCAGCCACATTCACCGCGTACGTTGGGGTTGTTGAACTTGAAGCCTTCGTTCAACCCTTCCTTGACGAAATCGAGCTCGGTGCCGTCCAGGTAGGTCAGGCTTTTAGGGTCGATGATCACTTTCTCGCCGTGACTTTCGAACACCTGGTCTTCCGCAACCACCTCGTCGACAAACTCCAGCACGTAGGCAAGGCCGGAACAGCCCGTGGTGCGAACACCCAGACGAATCCCCTCACCTTTACCGCGCCCATTCAGGGAGCGGCGAATGTGCTGCGCAGCCGCTTCTGTCATGCTGATAGCCATCGTTGACTCCTTACCTGTCGCCAAATGCTTAGATCAAGCCTTTCTTCTGCTTGTAGTCGCGAACGGCCGCCTTGATGGCGTCTTCTGCGAGTACCGAGCAGTGGATTTTCACGGGCGGCAACGCCAGTTCTTCGGCCAGTTGGGTGTTGCTGATAGTGACAGCCTCATCCAGGGTCTTGCCTTTCATCCATTCGGTCGCCAGGGAGCTGGAGGCGATGGCCGAACCGCAGCCGTAAGTCTTGAACTTAGCGTCTTCGATAACGCCAGCGTCGTTAACCTTGATTTGCAGGCGCATCACATCGCCGCACGCCGGAGCGCCAACCATGCCGGTGCCGACATCAGGGTCTTCCGCGTTCATCTTGCCGACGTTGCGCGGGTTTTCGTAGTGGTCGATGACCTTTTCGCTGTAAGCCATGGTACTGAATCCTCACTCATCAGGGCCGCTCTGGAACCCTGTAGAAACGCCTGCGTTTTCCGCCACGTTCCTACAGAGCTGGGGTGGCGGCTTCTATAGTTAGTGTGCCGCCCACTCGATCTTGGAAATATCGACACCGTCTTTGTACATGTCCCACAGCGGCGACAGAACGCGCAGCTTGTTGACGGCTTCGCAAACTTTCTGCGCGGCGTAGTCGATTTGCTCTTCGGTGGTGAAGCGGCCGAACGTAAAGCGGATAGAGCTGTGCGCCAGTTCGTCGTTGCGGCCCAGGGCGCGCAAAACATACGAAGGCTCAAGCGAGGCCGAGGTGCAGGCCGAACCGGACGAAACCGCCAGGTCCTTGAGCGCCATGATCAGCGACTCGCCTTCGACATAGTTGAAGCTCAAATTCAGGTTGTGCGGTACGCGGGCGGTCATGCTGCCGTTGACGTACAGCTCTTCAAGGTTCTCGACCTGCTTATAGAAGCGATCGCTGAGTGCCTTGATGCGCACGTTTTCGGCAGCCATGTCTTCCTTGGCTACGCGAAAGGCTTCGCCCATGCCAACGATCTGGTGGGTCGCCAAAGTGCCAGAACGCATGCCGCGCTCGTGACCGCCGCCGTGCATGGCGGCTTCGATGCGCACACGTGGCTTACGGCTCACGTACAGGGCGCCGATGCCTTTCGGGCCGTAGGTCTTGTGGGCAGAGAACGACATCAAGTCGACTTTCAGTTTCGACAGATCGATGTCGACCTTGCCGGTGGACTGAGCAGCGTCGACGTGCAGCAGGATGCCCTTGGAACGGGTCAACTCGCCGATGGCCGCGATGTCGTTGATGGTGCCGATTTCGTTGTTCACGTGGATCACGGAAACCAGGATGGTGTCTTCACGCATCGCGGCGTCGATCATCGCTGGGGTGACGATACCGTCGGTGGTTGGCTCAAGGTAGGTCACCTCGAAACCTTCACGCTCCAGTTGGCGCATGGTGTCGAGGACAGCCTTGTGCTCAATCTTGGTGGTGATCAGGTGCTTGCCTTTGGTCGCGTAGAAATGCGCCGCACCCTTGATTGCCAGGTTGTCGGACTCGGTGGCACCGGAGGTCCAGACGATTTCACGCGGGTCTGCGCCAACTAGGTCGGCGACCTGGCGACGGGCGTTCTCGACCGCTTCCTCAGCTTTCCAGCCGAATACGTGGGAACGGGAGGCAGGGTTGCCGAAGTTTCCGTCAACCAGCAGGCACTCGCTCATCTTTTGCGCGACACGCGGGTCAACCGGGGTGGTCGCTGAGTAATCAAGGTAAATCGGCAATTTCATGGACTTTCTCCTAATCAGGCTGGCTGGCGTGCCGTTAGCTCTTCGGCTGTCACTCGACGGCGGACGCTTCAATCTTGTCCAGACGCGGCGCCTTGGTGTTGCAACGGCGCTGGTCCTGACGCTGGGCTACTTCTTGCACCTCACGGCGAGTCACAAGATCAGCCAAGCTGATACCACTCAAAAACTCATGGATCTGCAGGCTCAGATCGCACCACAAGTGGTGCGTCAGACAGGTGTCGCCGGCGTGGCAATCACCCTGGCCCTGGCATTTGGTCGCGTCGACGGATTCGTTGACCGCGTCGATCACCTGAGCCACCTGGATGCCCTGCATGTCGCGGGACAGTTGATAGCCGCCACCCGGACCACGCACACTGGAAACCAGATTGCTACGGCGCAACTTGGCGAACAGCTGCTCGAGGTAGGACAGGGAAATGCCTTGTCGCTCGGAGATATCGGCCAGGGACACAGGCCCAGTTTGCGCGTGCAAGGCCAAGTCAAGCATGGCGGTCACCGCGTATCGGCCTTTTGTAGTCAGTCTCATGGACAAGTACCAAGGTGTTTCAGAATGGGGGCAAGTATGCGATTCCCGAGTATTTAAGTCAACTATAAGACCTAGTACTTTAGTCAGGATTAGCCGTAAAAACGGCGCGCGAATCATAGCAGGATGGGGTGGGGACGAACAGCAGCAACAAGGTCGAACGGAAATTGCAAGGCCAGAGGATATCAAATAGGGGAGCTAGCTTGACTGCGATAGCGGTGTATCAGCACCACATGGGGTAGCTGGCATACCGCTATCGCAGGCAAGCCAGGCCCCACAGGGGAACGCGTTCAGCCAGCCTTGGTGGCGGCGGTTTCGTCCTTGATCTCGGCAAAGTCTTCCTCGCGCAACTCAGGCAGATCCTTCGCGCAGTAAGGGCTACCCAGATCCTTCAACGCACCGCACATACCCTCCAGCTTGCCGTCCACCGCTTGTAGGTGGTCAAGCAACTGGCCAATGGCGCGCGCCACCGGGTCGGGCATGTCTTCGCTGACACCATAGGCATCGAAACCGATCTTCTCGGCCATGGCCTTGCGCTTGGCTTCCTGCTCGTCGCCGACTTCCAGCTTGACGATGATGCGACCAGGAATGCCAACAACGGTCGCGCCAGGCGGCACGGCCTTGGTCACCACAGCATTGGAACCCACCTTGGCACCGGCGCCGACGGTGAACGGGCCGAGTACCTTGGCGCCCGCCCCTACCACCACGCCATCACCCAGTGTCGGGTGGCGCTTGCCTTTGTTCCAGCTTGTGCCACCCAAGGTCACGCCTTGATAGAGCGTCACGTCATCGCCGATCTCGGCAGTCTCGCCAATCACGATGCCCATGCCATGGTCGATGAAGAAGCGGCGGCCCACTTTGGCACCCGGATGAATCTCAATCCCGGTCAGCCAGCGCCCAAAGTTCGACACCAACCGCGCCAGCCATTTCCAGCCCATGCCCCACAACGCGCCGGACAGGCGGTGAATCCAAATCGCGTGCATGCCGGGGTAGCAGGTCAGCACTTCAAAGGCGTTGCGCGCCGCCGGGTCACGATGGAAAACACTCTGGATATCTTCTCGCAAACGCTCGAACATTTTTAATCCTTCCGCTTAAGAAGCTCGCCACGGGCCGCTTTCTGGGTTTCCGTGAGGATGCCACGCAATATATTCATTTCGGCTCGACTCACGGAACTGCGTCCGTACAGGCGACGCAGGCGCGCCATCAAGTGCCGGGGCTTGTCCGGATCGAGAAATTCGATGGCCACCAGGGTTTGCTCCAGGTGCTCATAGAATCGCTCCAACTCGTCCATGGTGGCCAACTCGCCACTTTTGGTCGATGCGACTTCATCCTTTTCCACTTTGCTCGGCTGCCCCTCAGCAGCCAGCCAGGCCATGCGCACTTCGTAAGTTAACACCTGCACCGCTGCCCCGAGATTCAGCGAGCTGAACTCAGGATCTGATGGAATGTGCACATGGTAATGACATCGCTGCAGCTCTTCATTGGTCAGGCCGGAATCTTCACGCCCGAATACCAAGGCGATTTCAGCGCCGCCAGCGGCCTCTTCCACCACTTTGGTGCCGCACTCGCGTGGATCCAGCAGCGGCCAAGGGATGCGACGGTCGCGGGCGCTGGTGCCGAGCACCAGGTTGCAGCCAACCAAGGCGTCTTCCAAGGTGGCAACGACCTGGGCTTTTTCCAGGAGATCATTGGCGCCGGACGCGCGAGCATCGGCCTCGTGGTGCGGGAACAGGCGCGGCTCGACCAGCACCAGGCGCGTCAGCCCCATGTTTTTCATGGCTCGCGCCACCCCACCGATGTTGCCGGGATGACTGGTATTGACCAAGACGACACGAATGTTTTGCAGCAAGGGAGGCGCTCTCGGACACGGGAAAGGGAAGCAAATCTTACAGAACAGCCTAAGGTTATGCCATGAAAGCTAACGTCGTCCTTCACCTGAAGAAAGTTTCTGCTAAACTGCCCGGCTTTCTTTAACAACCTTAGGTGACCTATCCATGCAGCCCATGCTGAATATCGCGCTGCGCGCCGCCCGCAGCGCCAGTGAATTGATCTTCCGCTCCATCGAGCGCCTGGATACCATCAAGGTCGACGAAAAAGACGCCAAGGATTATGTATCCGAGGTGGATCGCGCCGCCGAACAGAAAATCATCGACGCTCTGCGCAAGGCCTACCCTACCCACGGCATTCTCGGTGAAGAAACCGGCCTGCACAAAGGTAGCGGCGAAGGCGAAGACTACCTGTGGATCATCGACCCACTGGATGGCACCACGAACTTCCTGCGTGGCATCCCGCACTTTGCCGTGAGCATCGCGTGCAAATACCGTGGCCGCCTGGAACACGCTGTTGTGCTGGACCCGGTCCGCCAGGAAGAATTCACCGCCAGCCGTGGCCGTGGCGCCCAACTGAACGGTCGTCGCCTGCGCGTCAGCGGTCGCACCAGCCTCGACGGCGCCCTGCTGGGTACCGGCTTCCCGTTCCGTGACGACCAGATGGACAACCTGGAAAACTACCTGGGCATGTTCCGCGCCCTGGTTGGCCAGACCGCTGGTATCCGTCGCGCTGGCGCAGCTAGCCTGGACTTGGCTTATGTGGCCGCCGGTCGTTTTGATGCGTTCTGGGAGTCGGGCCTGTCCGAATGGGACATGGCGGCAGGCGCCCTGCTGATTCAAGAAGCTGGCGGCCTGGTGAGCGACTTCACCGGTGGTCACGACTTCCTGGAGAAAGGCCACGTGGTTGCCGGCAACACCAAATGCTTCAAGGCAGTGCTGACCGCGATCCAGCCGCACCTGCCGGCTTCGCTGAAGCGTTAAGCGAGCAGGCATCGAGTAGGAGGCGGCTTTGCAGCCGCCGTCCTCTCACACCACCGTACGTACGGTTCCGTATACGGCGGTTCAAGTTATGCGATTAAGCCGGTTTATCGTATCCAGTATTGAGACCAGTCCAAGGCTGTCCCACAGCTTCTTCGGCAGAGCGCGATTCATATGTGACGCTCCCGAGTTCCACCATGGACCGCGACCGTTGACCGCTGATTTACAGGCGCGCCCTTCGTCGAGCCCCAAGCGCATTAGGTTGCGCGCCCTCGTAGAGGGCCGTTTCCATTGGCGCCAGATGACACAACGAAGCTTATGACGCACCCAACCGTCCAGCTCCTCAAGTGATCGCTTGCTCTGACTGAGTTTGAAGTAACTCGCCCAACCGCGCAGGACGGGGTTCATCCGCTCGATGACATACGCCATCTTATGGCCTCGCGCTCCGCGCAGCAGATCTCTGAGTCGGTCGCGCAGGCGACCCAAACTCATCGTCGCCACTCTCAGTCTCGGCTGTTGATGCCAGCTCATCCCATAACCCAGATAATCGCAGACCCACGGCCTTGCCACCCGGCTCTTTTCCCGGTTCAGCGCCAGTTTCAGGCGCTGCCTCAGGAAACGCTCAACGCTGGCCATTACTCGTTCGCCAGCACGGCGACTACGCACATAAATGTTCGCGTCATCGGCATAACGCACGAAGCGATGACCCCGCCGTTCCAGTTCGCGATCAAGTTCGTTGAGCAGGATATTCGACAGCAACGGCGAGAGCGGGCCGCCTTGCGGCGTCCCTTCCTGCCGTTGGCTGACGATTCCACCCGACATCGTTCCCGCTTCGAGGTAGCGGCGGATCAGCCTGAGCACCCGCTTGTCTTCGATTTGACGCTCGACGCAGGCCATCAACACGTCGTGATTCACTCGATCAAAGAATTTCTCAAGATCAAGCTCCACGCACCAGCGATGACCCGCTGCCACGTGATCACGAGCTGTTTCGATGGCTTGATGAGCGCTTCTGCCCGGACGAAAGCCGTAGCTGTAGTCCGAAAACAGAGGGTCGAAGATCGGCGTGAGCTGTTGTAGCAACGCTTGTTGGATCAGGCGATCCACGACATTGGGGATACCCAGTTGCCGCGTTCCACCTTTGGGTTTAGGGATTTCAACGGCGCGTACACCTTGCGGGTGATACTCGCCGGCCAGCAACCGAGCTTTGATGATCGGCCAATACCGTTTCGTGTAGTCCGCCAGTTGATCGACCGTCATGCCATCGGCACCCGGTACGCCCTTGTTGCTGACCACACGCTGATAAGCACGCCGCAGGTTGGGGGGTGCAAGCACCCGCTCCATCAGCGTGTCCAGCTCCGCGTTCGTCCACGTCGCAGACGCCGCCGGTGCTTTTGCCCTGTCAGCCGTCATCCTCGGATACCGTCCGGGACATGGGGAAACAGTCTTCTCTTGGAGAATATTCTGCATTTCAGCATCCGACGAGACTCCGACGCCTACTGGCGGCATAACCTGTTCGGCCCTTGGTAACGTGGTTATTCGTCACTTACTACGGCTTCGGCTGACTTCTGCAGGTTCATCCCGTCGCCTCTCGACGCTCGGTAGCACAGTGGCAAACCCACAGATCTCCCAGGGTAATCCGCGCGACCTTCCTGCTTATGCCTGTCGGATATACGTCACAGCGTTCCGTGCAAGTATAGGGCTTTGACGATTTGTGCCGCCTTGCCCCGCTGCGCCGCCTCTATCCGCTTCCTGTTCGTCAGGCCAGCATTTTGCCTCGGGCTTCCTTCAGATTCGCAGTCGCCCGCGACACCCTTGCCTCTGGCTAACACTTCCCCTTGCCGGGTGTGTAGAGGACTTTCACCTCCAAGTCACCAGCGTGGCCACCACAGCCAAACTGGTTGCGCTTGCGCGCAACGCGCCATGCCTGGCGCACACAAAAAAGCACCCTTATGGGTGCTTTTTTATGCCTGGGATTTGAGGCTTGCCGTAACTACAGCAACAACACAAATCAATTGTGGGAGGGGGTCTGACCCCAATTGCAGGGGCCAGCACCTAATAAGCTGACTGAACCACCGCTATCGGGAGGCAAGCCCCTTCCCACATTTTTGAACCCACACACATTTTTGCATCTGTACCAGGCTTGGCATTACTGCTGGTTCTGGCCCAGCACCAAACGCCCTTCCTTGTCGACTGGAATCTGGCCGCCTGGATCACGATCCATACGCACCGAGCCTTCCTTGCCATCCAAGGTGTAACGCACGTCATAGCCGACAACCTTGTCGCTGATATCGTTGACAGTGTTACAGCGAGTCTGGGTAGTGGTGTAGGTATCGCGGCTCTGCATGCCTTCCTGAACCTTGTTACCGGCATAACCACCGCCGACCGCGCCGGCTACGGTAGCCAGCTTCTTACCATTGCCGCCACCGACCTGATTGCCCAGCAGGCCACCAGCGAGCGCACCGACCACGGTACCGACGACCTGATGCTGATCCTGCACCGGCTTCTGCCGGGTTACCGCGACGTCCTTGCAGACCTCACGCGGGGTTTTGATCTGGGTTTTCACCGGCTGCACCGCCAGCACTTGCGCATACTCAGGGCCGCTTTTTACCAGGCTGTAGGTGGCGACAGCACCCCCGGCAGTCACACCGACAGCACCCAATACCGCACCAACCAGTAACGACTTGTTCACGTTGAACCTCCTGACCATCACAAACGGACCGAACGATCCGCGCTACACCCAGCCTTGGAGCAAAAAAAAAGGCACGAGTTCAATACTCGTGCCTTCTTTCTAACAGCAAGTCAACGACACCCCATCAAGGGCGGTCGTCGACCTCCTTGCCGGTAGCGGCAGGAGGGATCAAGTCTTCGCTGTTGAGGTTCAGCCAGATCAGCACCACGTTGGCGATGTAGATCGACGAGTAGGTACCCGCCAGCACGCCGATGAACAGCGCCAGGGAGAAGCCCCACAGGTTGTCGCCGCCAAAGATCATCAGCGCGCCAATCGCCAGCAAGGTGGAGATCGACGTCGCCATGGTCCGCAGCAGGGTCTGCGTGGTGGAGATATTGATGTTCTCGATCAACGTCGCTTTGCGCAGTACGCGGAAGTTCTCACGAACCCGGTCGAATACCACGATGGTGTCGTTGAGCGAGTAACCAATGATCGCCAGCACGGCCGCCAGAACGGTCAGGTCGAAGGTGATCTGGAAGTACGCCAGGATACCCACGGTCACGATCACGTCGTGGATCAGCGACACAATGGCGCCGACACCGAACTTCCACTGAAAGCGGAACGCCAGGTAAATCATGATACCCGCCAGCGCCATCAGCATGCCGAGGCCGCCCTGGTCACGCAGCTCTTCACCGACTTGTGGGCCGACGAATTCGACGCGCTTGACCGATGCCGGGTTATCGCCGCCGACCTTCTGCAAGGCTTCAGCTACCTGGTGACCCAGTTGCGGGTCTTCGCCTGGCATACGCACCAGCAGATCGGTGGTGGCACCGAAGCTTTGCACGACGGCTTCGTGATAGCCGGCCTTGACCAGCTCGTTGCGCACCACGGTAACGTCGGCCGGCTTCTCGTAGGTCAGCTCAATGAGCGTACCGCCGGTGAAGTCCAGACCGTAGTTGAGGCCCTTGTGGAACCAGCTGAACAGCGCCAGAACGGTAAGGAGCACAGTGGCGCCGAACGCAATCTTGCGAACGCCCATGAAGTTGATTGTACGTAACATGGCAGCCCCTTAAATCCACAACTTCTTGAAGTCACGCCCGCCATAGATCAGGTTGACCATTGCGCGGGTCACCATGATGGCCGTGAACATCGAGGTAAAGATACCGAGGGACATGGTCACCGCAAAACCCTTGACCGGGCCGGTACCCATGGCAAAGAGAATCCCACCTACCAACAATGTGGTCAGGTTGGAGTCGAGAATCGCGGTAAATGCCCGGCCGAAGCCTTCGTTGATTGCACGCTGTACGGTCATGCCATTGGCGATCTCTTCACGAATCCGCGAGAAGATCAGCACGTTGGCGTCTACCGCCATACCCATGGTGAGCACGATACCGGCGATACCTGGCAAGGTCAGCGTAGCACCCAGCAGCGACATCAGCGCCAGCAGCATGACCATGTTGCCCGCCAGGGCCACCGTGGCGATGACGCCGAAGAAACGGTAGATGGCGATGATGAACAGCGAGACAAACAGCATGCCCCACAACGCCGCGTCGACACCCTTGGCGATGTTGTCGGCACCCAGGCTCGGGCCGATGGTACGTTCTTCAGCGAAGTACATCGGCGCAGCCAGGCCACCGGCACGCAGCAACAGGGCCAGTTCCGAGGATTCACCCTGACCGTTCAGGCCGGTGATGCGGAATTGAGCACCCAGCGGCGACTGGATGGTCGCCAGGCTGATGATCTTCTTTTCTTCCTTGAAGGTCTGTACCGGCACGTCTTTCTCGACGCCGTTGACCATTTGCTTGGTATAGGTGGTAACCGGGCGTTGCTCGATGAAGATCACCGCCATGCTGCGACCGACGTTGCTGCGCGTGGCGCGGCTCATCAGTTCGCCGCCGTGGCCATCCAGGTGGATATTCACTTCAGGGGTACCGTGCTCGCCAAAACCCGCCTTGGCGTCGGTCACCTGATCACCGGTGATGATCAAGCCACGCTCGATCAGCGCTGGAGGACGATTGCCTTCGCGGAACTCGAACTCTTCGGAAGTGGCGCGGGTAGCACCCGACTCAGCCGCGAGGCGGAACTCCAGGTTGGCGGTTTTACCCAGGATACGCTTGGCTTCAGCGGTGTCCTGCACGCCGGGCAGCTCAACCACAATGCGGTTGGCACCCTGGCGCTGAACGATCGGCTCAGCCACACCCAGCTCGTTGACGCGGTTACGTACCGTGGTCAAGTTCTGTTTGATGGAGTATTCGCGGATTTCCGCGATCTTGGCCGGGCTCATCGCCAGACGCAGTACAGCCTGGCCATTGAGGTCAGCCGGTACGATATCGAAATCGTTGAAGTTCTTGCGGATCAGCGCACGGGCCTGTTCACGGGAAGCCTCGTCAGAGAAGCCCAGCTGGATGGCACCGTTGAGCTGCGGCAGGCTGCGATAACGCAGGCGCTCTTTACGCAGCAGGCTCTTCACGTCGCCTTCGTAGACTTTCAGGCGGGCGTCGAGGGCTTTGTCCATGTCGACTTCCAGCAGGAAGTGCACACCACCGGACAAGTCCAGACCCAGCTTCATCGGGTGCGCGCCAATGCTGCGCAGCCATTGTGGCGTGGTCTGTGCCAGGTTTAGTGCAACGACGTAGTCGTCACCCATGGCCTTGCGCACGACATCTTTAGCCGGCAATTGGTCTTCTTGCTTGGTCAGGCGCAACAAGCCGCCTTTCGAACCAGCCGCCAAAGTTGCCGCTTTAACCTGAATGCCCGCGTCAGTCAGCGCTTTGCTCGCACGGTCCAGATCAGCCTGATTGACCTGCAGCGAAGTGCTGGCGCCAGAGATCTGGATCGCAGGGTCATCAGGATAGAGATTGGGAGCGGAATAAATAAACCCGATCGCCAGCACCGCCAGGATCAGTACGTATTTCCACAGAGGGTATTTGTTCAGCATCACGCCGCCCGCTTATAACGCGGGGCGCCTTGCGCGCCCCGTCGATTGGTAAAGGTTGTTACTTAGATCGCTTTGAGCGTGCCTTTTGGCAGCGTGGCAGCGATGGCGCCCTTCTGGAACTTCATTTCTACGGTGTCGGAGACTTCCAGAACCACGAAAGCATCGGAAACCTTGGTGATCTTGCCAGCGATGCCGCCGGTGGTCACAACTTCGTCACCTTTCTGCAGGCTGCCCAGCAGGTTCTTCTGCTCTTTGGCGCGCTTGGCCTGTGGACGCCAGATCATCAGGTAGAAGATGACCAGGAAGCCGACCAGGAAAATCCACTCGAAACCACCGCCCATAGGGCCGGCAGCAGCAGGCGCAGCGGCGTCAGCCATGGCGTTAGAGATAAAAAAGCTCATTTAGCACTCCAGTTGCAAATAGTGAATCTTAGGATCGGAAAACTCAGTCCAAAGGCGGCACAGGGAGCCCGCGCTTGGCATAGAAGGCATCGACGAAGGCGGCCAATGTACCCTGTTGAATAGCCTCGCGCAAACCAGCCATCAGGACTTGGTAGTGACGCAAATTGTGGATGGTATTCAACATGCTACCCAGCATTTCCCCGCACTTGTCCAGATGGTGCAGATAAGCCCGGGAGAAGTTCTGGCAGGTGTAGCAATCACAGGTGGGATCCAGCGGCGAATCATCATGGCGATGGAACGCGTTACGGATCTTCAGCACGCCTGTATCAATGAACAGATGCCCATTGCGGGCATTTCGGGTTGGCATCACGCAATCGAACATGTCCACACCGCGGCGCACACCCTCTACGAGATCTTCCGGTTTGCCAACGCCCATAAGGTAACGAGGTTTTTCAGCGGGCATCAGGCCCGGCAGGTAATCCAGTACCTTGATCATCTCGTGCTTGGGCTCGCCCACCGACAAACCGCCGATTGCCAGGCCGTCAAAGCCGATCTTGTCGAGGCCTTCCAGCGAGCGTTTGCGCAAGCTTTCATGCATACCGCCCTGGACGATACCGAACAGCGCCGCCGTGTTGTCGCCGTGGGCATTCTTCGAACGCTGGGCCCAACGCAACGACAACTCCATGGAGGTCCGCGCGACGTCTTCATCAGCCGGGTACGGCGTGCACTCGTCAAAAATCATCACGATGTCGGAGCCCAGGTCGCGCTGCACCTGCATCGACTCTTCCGGCCCCATGAACACCTTGGAACCGTCCACCGGCGAGGCGAAGGTCACACCCTCCTCCTTGATCTTGCGCATGGCGCCCAGGCTGAACACCTGGAAACCACCGGAGTCAGTGAGGATCGGGCCTTGCCACTTCATGAAGTCATGCAGGTCGCCATGCTTCTTGATCACTTCCGTGCCCGGGCGCAGCCACAGGTGAAAGGTGTTGCCGAGGATGATCTCGGCGCCGGTGGCGACGATGTCGCGCGGCATCATGCCTTTAACGGTGCCGTAGGTACCAACCGGCATGAAAGCTGGGGTCTCCACGGTGCCACGCGGGAAGGTCAGGCGACCACGACGGGCCTTGCCATCGGTGGCCAACAATTCAAACGACATACGACTCATGATTGTTCCTCTGGGCCGCGCGGCGCCGGATTGCGGGTGATAAACATCGCATCACCGTAGCTGAAAAAACGGTACTCGTTAGCGATGGCGGCTTGATAAGCGGCCATGGCTTCCGGGTAACCGGCAAATGCCGACACCAGCATCAACAGCGTGGATTCCGGCAAATGAAAGTTGGTCACCAGGCAATCGACCACATGGAACGGCCGGCCTGGGTAAATAAAGATATCGGTGTCGCCACTGAACGGCTTGAGCACGCCACCACGCGCCGCACTCTCCAGCGAACGCACGCTGGTGGTACCCACCGCCACCACTCGCCCGCCGCGCGCCTTGCACGCGTTAACCGCGTCGACGACGCCTTGGCTGACTTCCAGCCACTCGCTGTGCATATGGTGGTCTTCGATGTTATCCACACGCACCGGCTGAAACGTACCGGCCCCCACGTGCAGGGTCACATAAGCCGTCTCGACGCCCTTGGCGGCAATCGCATCCAGCAGCGGCTGGTCGAAATGCAGCCCGGCCGTCGGCGCAGCCACGGCGCCAGGGCGTTGGGAGTACACCGTCTGATAGCGCTCGCGGTCCGCGTCTTCGTCGGGGCGATCTATATAAGGCGGCAACGGCATATGGCCGACGCGCTCCAGCAATGGCAACACTTCTTCGGCAAACCTGAGCTCGAACAGCGCATCATGACGCGCCACCATCTCGGCTTCGCCACCGCCATCGATCAAGATGACCGAGCCCGGTTTCGGCGACTTGCTGGAGCGCACATGGGCCAGCACACGATGGCTGTCCAGCACCCGCTCCACCAGAATTTCCAGCTTGCCGCCGGAAGCTTTCTGGCCAAACAGCCGCGCCGGAATTACCCGGGTATTGTTGAACACCATCAGATCGCCTGGGCGCAAATGCTCAAGCAAATCAGTGAATTGACGGTGTGCGAGGGCACCGCTCACCCCGTCCAGGGTCAGCAGTCGACTGGCGCGACGCTCGGCCAAAGGGTGGCGAGCGATCAGCGAATCAGGGAGCTCAAAAGTAAAGTCAGCAACGCGCATGATGGGGTTCGTCTAGCAGGGCCGGGAAGTCTAGCGGAAATAGTGAAAATTGACCATGAAACGTGATTGACCAACGGTAATCTCATCTCTATACTTCGCCGCCATTGAGCCCTGATGGCGGAATTGGTAGACGCGGCGGATTCAAAATCCGTTTTCGAAAGAAGTGGGAGTTCGATTCTCCCTCGGGGCACCATCTTAAAAAAAGACCTTGAAATTCAAGGTCTTTTTTTTCGCCTGTAGAAAAGTGGCTTGTCGGCGGAATAACGACTCACCTCCCATCCCACACCTGAAACACGGTCCACTGTGGGCGCTGGCTTGCCTGCGATAGCGATAGCGCCAACATCCTCAAACCACCTGCCTACACACCCGCCACGTAACCCTGCCCCCTCACTTATGCAGGATCGCCCGATAAATATCCTCCAGCGCCATGATGCGCTGAGCGGCGTTGAGCTTGATGGCTTCCTTGGGCATGCCGAACACCACGCAACTGGCTTCATCCTGGGCGACCGTGGCGGCCCCGGCCTCGAGCATTTCCTTGAGCCCGCGCGCGCCGTCGTCGCCCATGCCCGTCATGATGATGCCGGTGGCATTCCTGCCGGCGAACCGGGCCACTGAACGAAATAGCACATCCACGGAAGGCCGATGGCGGTTGACCAGCGGTCCATCGATAACCTGAGCGTGATAATAGGCACCGCTGCGGGTGACCATCAGGTGCTTGCCGCCAGGGGCGATCAGGGCCAGGCCAGGCAGGATACGGTCGTTGTTGCGCGCTTCGCGCACCTCGATCTCGCACACGCTGTTGAGACGCTCGGCGAACGAAGCGGTGAACTTCTCGGGCATGTGCTGCACGATCACCATACCCGGGCACACTCGCGGCAGTGCCGTCAGCACGGCTTCCAGCGCTTGAGTGCCGCCGGTGGAGGTGCCGATGGCGACGATACGCTCGGTGGTCTGGGCCATGGCATGGCCATTGGCGGCGGGCAGGATCGCATCGGCACTGAGCTTGCTGGGTGGGGTCATTGGCGGACTGACGCTGCGCTTTCCCAGGTTCCTGACGTTGGAGTTCGCTGCGGCCCGGATCGCTGCCACCAACTCGGCCGCCGACTCAATCAGGAAACTCTTTAAGCCGGTTGAGGGCTTGGTGATGATTTCCACCGCACCCGCCGACAGCGCCTGCAGGGAGGTTTCCGCGCCTTTCTGGGTCAGCGACGAACAGATCACCACCGGCGTCGGCCGCTCGCTCATGATTTTCTTGAGAAACGTGATGCCGTCCATGCGCGGCATTTCGACGTCCAGCACGATCACATCCGGCCATTCCCGGGCGAGTTTGTCCATGGCGAAAATCGGGTCGGAAGCCGCCCCCATGACGTGGATATCCGGCGTGTCGCTGAGAATCGCCAGCAGTACCTGGCGCACCACGGCCGAATCATCGACCAGCAACACACTGATTTTTTTGGTAGGCATCTTCTTTAACTATTCCCATTGGTTGGTGCCGAACCCAGACGTTGCCGTTCCACAGGTCGAACATGATCGTGCGGTAACCGGTACTGCCCATGTCCTGGGCGGTCAGGTGCAGGTGATAGCGCTCGGCCAGGGCCAGTGCCGCGCGAACATTCAGGCTGGCCACGTCCTGCGTCGGCAGGCGGCGCTGCAAATCAGGAAACATCTCGCCGCCGCCGAACAACTTGACCTGGTAATCACGTGCATGCGTGCCATTGATCTTTGCGTGGCGCAGCAGCAGTTCCAAGGCTTCGTCGGCGTACCTGCCATCCAGGGGCTGATGATTGCGCAGGCGCCCCGGCAGCATGAAGTGACACATGCCGCCGATCCGCAGTTGCGGATGCCAAAAGGTGATCGCCACGCAGGAGCCGAGCAAGGTACGCAGGCGCGTCGGCTGCGTCGCAAAGCTGACTTGGCCAGGTGCCAATACCACTTCGGTCGTACCGACAGGCTTTTTCATGGCTTGCGGTAAATCGATGGCGCCACCAGCTTCAAGGTGTCATTGACACCGTGGAGGCTTTCGGAGTGACTGATGATCAAGTAACCACCGGATTTGAGCAGCGGCAGCAGGCGCGCGACCACCTGGCGCTTGGTCTGCTGATCGAAATAAATCATCACGTTGCGCAGGAAGATCACCTCGAACTCCCCCAGGGCCGGCAGCGCTTCGTTAAGGTTGACCTGGACAAAATTGACGCGGCTGCGCAAGGCCTTGTCGATCAAGACGGTGCCCTCCTGGCGCCCCATGCCCTTGAGGCAGTACTTGACCAGCAGCGGCTGGGGCAAGGTCTCGATGCGCTCCATTGAGTAATGCCCTGTGCGGGCCTTGGCCAGCACCTGGGAGCTGATGTCCGAGCCGATCACTTCCCAGGGCGTGGTGCCGAGACTTTCGGCCAGGGTCATCGCCAGGCTGTAGGGCTCTTCACCTGTGGAACTGGCCGCGCTCCACACGCGAAACATCCGGCCCGGCGTGGCCTGGGGTAGCACGTGCTGACGCAGGAAGTCGAAGTGCTTGGGCTCGCGAAAAAAATAGGTTTCGTTGGTGGTCAGCAAATCCAGCGCAACCTGCAGTTCGCCCTTGCGCTGGTCATTCATGATCAGCTTGAAATACTCACCATAGCTCTGCAGCTCATAGTGCTTGAGGCGCTTGAACAGGCGACCGGCCACCAAGGCTTTCTTGGCCGGCGACAGGTTGATGCCGGCCGCGCGGTACAGCCAGGTCTGGAACTGACCGAATTCACGATCGTCGATGGAGACGGTGTCTGACATGATCGAGCCTCAACGCGGGTCGAGGTCAGGGGCTGGCGCCTGGCCGGCCTCGGCGAGGCTGGACATCTCGTCGATGGACAGCACCTTGTCCACTTCCAGCACGATCACGAATTTGCCGTCGACCTTGGCCATGCCACTGATGAAATCCGCGCGAATTCGCGCACCGAAGCTCGGTGGCGGTTCGATCTGCGTGGTCGGGATCTCCTGCACGGCAGACACCGTATCGACCAGCAGCCCGATGTCCTGTGGCTGGCCGTCCTCGGTACTCGCCTCGATGATGATCACGCAGGAGCGCCGGGTGATCGCTGAGTTGGCCCGACCAAAGCGCGCCGACAAGTCCACCACCGGCACCACTGCGCCGCGCAGGTTGATTACCCCGCGCACGAAAGCGGGCATCATCGGCACCACGGTCAGGCTACCGTATTCGATAATTTCCTTGATCCCCAGGATGCCGATGGCGAACATTTCGCCGCCCAGCATGAAGGTCAGGTACTGCGCATCCTCATCGACCGCCACCGCGGTCTGCCGAGTCGTCATTACTGCGCCCATGTCACTACTCTCCCTTGTAGGCCCGCATCGATCGTGCGATCAGAAGCGGGTGAAATCCGATTCGTCCGGGGCACTGGCCATGGTGTAGGCGAAGGCCTTGCGCGGCGCCGTTGGTTTAGTGCGTGGCGGCTGACGGTTGGGCGTGCTGCCGGGGCCGTCCACGCTGTTGCTTTGCACCGCGGCCTTGGACGCTGAATCCAGCACGAAGAAACTCATGGCCTGTTGCAGTTGCTCGGCCTGGCTGCTCATTTCTTCGGCCGTGGCCGCCAGTTCCTCGCTGCTCGAGGCGTTTTGCTGGGTCACTTGGTTGAGCTGGGTCATCGCCGTGTTGATCTGGGCGACACCGGCGGCCTGCTCTTCGGACGCCGCACTGATTTCCTGCACAAGGTCGGACGTCTTGTTGATGGAAGGCACCATTTCGTCGAGCAACTTGCCGGCTTTCTCGGCCATGTCCACGCTGCTGGAAGACAGTTCCCCGATTTCCTGGGCGGCCACCTGGCTGCGTTCGGCCAGCTTGCGCACTTCGGCGGCTACCACGGCGAACCCCTTGCCGTGCTCGCCGGCGCGGGCGGCCTCGATGGCGGCATTGAGCGCGAGCAGATTGGTCTGGTAGGCGATGTCATCGATGATGCTGATGCGCTGGGCGATTTTCTTCATCGCCACCACCGTCTGCTGTACCGATTCGCCGCCCTCGGTGGCTTCCTTGGCAGCTTTGCTGGCCATGCCATCGGTGACCTTGGCGTTTTCGGTGTTTTGGTTGATGCTGGCGCTCATCTGCTCGACCGACGCACTGGTTTCCTCGACACTGGCGGCCTGCTCACTGGTGGCCTGGCTCATCGATTGCGCGGTGGCGCTGACCTGCTCGGAGGCGCTGGCGAGGTTATCGGAGGCGTTACGCACTTCGCCGATGATATGTGCCAGCTTGCCGACCATGTTGCGCATGGCGTTGAGCACCATGCCGGTTTCATCTTTGCCACCTGGCTCGATGTGCGCGTTAAGGTTGCCTTCGGCCAATTGCTCGGCGGCACTCGCCGCCTGGCGCAATGGGCGGGAAATGATCCGCGCGATGAATATCGCCAGGCCCAGACCGATCAACAGGGACGCGACCAGTACCGCGATGATCGACACGCGTGAGCTTTCATACAGCACCGTGCCCGTATCACCCGCGGCAGTCGCGCCGGCGTCATTGAGCTCGACCATTTTCTGCAGGCGGTTGGTCACCTCATCGAAATGCCCTTTGGATTCCCCCATGAGCAAACTGCGCGCCTGAGCCTCCTGGTTCTGGCGGGAAAACTCCAGGACCTGCTTGCTGGTCGCAATGTAGGTGTCCCATGCGCTTTTCACGCTGAGCAGCAGTTGACGATCGTTATCGTTCGACACCAATTGCTCGTAGGTCTGCATGCGGGTTTCGAACTGCTGGCGCGCCTCGCTGGCTTCGCGTTCGGCCTGGGCCTTTTCTTCGGCCATCTCGTTACCGATGTGGCGGTATTCTTTCAAGCGATAGTTGGCGGCATAAAAACGCATGCCTGCCGCTGCGCGCATGGAGGGCATCCAGTTGCTCTTGATGTCCTGGGCGGCATGGTTGACGGCACCGAGTTGAAGGATAGCGAAGCCGCCCATGGCCCCGGTGAGCGCCAGTACCACCAGGAACGAACTGATCAGCTTGGTGGAAATTTTAAGATCGTAGAACCATTTCATCGGAGAACCTCCATGGAATTGCAAAGACATCAGCGGGCGACGACCGGTGGCGACTGAGGCGCCAGGGACGTGCGGGCTTCCACTTGTACGATTTGATTGAGCAGTGCCGGTACATCCAGGATCAGGGCCACCGCGCCGCTGCCCAGGATGGTCGAGCCACTGATACCGCGCAGTGCGCCGAATAGCTTGCCCAGGGGTTTGATCACGGTCTGAAACTCACCGAGCAGGTCATCCACCACCAGCCCGGCCTTATGCTCGGCGTAGCGCACCACCACCACATTCTGGCGTCGGGCAACGGGGCCTTCATGGCTGAAGTGGTCACGCAGGTGCACCAACGGCAACACCTCGCCACGCAGGTCCAGATAGCCCGTGTCGCGGCTGGACTGGCGCTGGTGTTCATCCAGCTCGATACATTCCTGGACCATGTCCAGGGGAATCACGTAGGTGGATTGGTCGATGCCGACCAGGAACCCATTGATGATCGCCAGGGTCAGCGGCAAGCGAATGCGCACCACGGTGCCCTGGCCGGGACGGCTGTCGAGGTCGACGGTGCCGCGCAACAAGGTGATATTGCGCTTGACCACGTCCATGCCGACGCCGCGCCCGGACAGGTTGGTCACGGCCTCGGCGGTGGAGAACCCCGCTTCGAAGATCAGGTTGTAGATCTCCTGGTCGGTGAGCACAGCGCCGCTGGCCACCAGCCCGCGTTCCTGGGCTTTTTCCAGAATGCGGTCGCGGTTGAGCCCGGCGCCGTCATCGGCGATTTCGATGACGATGCTTCCGGAGTCGTGGTAAGCATTGAGGCTCAGATGGCCCTTGCTCGACTTGCCCGCCGAACGTCGCACATCGGCGCTTTCGATACCGTGGTCCATGGCGTTGCGCAGCAGGTGCATCAGCGGGTCGCCGATCTTCTCTACCACGGTCTTGTCCAGCTCGGTTTCCGCGCCGCTGATGATCAGCTCGATGTCCTTACCCAGTTCCTGGCTGACATCGCGCACCACGCGGCGGAAGCGGTTGAACGTGTCGCCGATGGGTATCATGCGCAGGTGCAGGGCGCCATCGAGGATCTCTTCCACCAGCCCCGACACCGTCGAGGTGGCCTCCTGCAGCGGGTCGTTGTTACAGGAACGCGCCAACAGGCTTGCGCCGGCGCTGGCGATCACCAATTCGCCGACCAGGTTGATCAACTCGTCGAGCTTGTCGGCGTTGACCCGCACATAACTGCCGTCGCGGGTTTTCGCCTCGCTGTTCGCCGGCAGGCGCTGGGGCGAGGCGGGAGCCGGACCTTGCTCGGCTTGTGCGATCAAGTCAATGCCGATGGCGACGCTGCTTTCCGGCGTTTCGTCGACCGCGCGGATGTGCACGTCACAGTCGTCGCGCACGAAGTCGAACACTTCGTTGAGCGTGGCATGGCTGGCCGTCGACCGCAGGTCGATCTCGAAGCCCAGGTAGCAGCTTTCCGGGTCCCAGCTCTCCAGGGCAGGGATGTTGTCGGTCAGGGTGGTGACCTGCACCATGTGCCCCAGCGTATCGAGGTAACGCAGGAACGACAGCGGGTCCATGCCATTACGGAACACCTCCACGCCAAAGCGCAGAGAAATATGCCAAAGCACTTCGGCCCCCGGGTCGTCGTCCACCGCAGCAGGTACGACGTCGGCAGTGGCGGTGCGCAGCGGCTGATAGTCGCTCAGCGCCTCGCGCAAGGTCTCACCGCGCTCCAGCGCGGCTGGGGTCGGCGCCTCACCGCGGCTGGCAATCACGTCGATCAGTTCAAGCATATGGTCGCCGCACTTGAGCAGCAGCGCGATTAAGGCAGCGTCCACTGCCACACTGCCGTCGCGTAGGCGGTCGAGCACGTCTTCGACGATATGCGTGAACCCCACGATCGGCGCGAGGCCGAACAATCCGGCGGAACCCTTGATGGTGTGCGCGGCGCGGAAAATCGCGCCGATGGCATCCTGGTCGCCGGGGTCGCTTTCCAACTGCAGCAGGGATTGCTCCATGGCCTGCAGCAGTTCGCGGGCCTCGACGATGAAGGTCTGCAGTGCCTGATCGAGATTGATGCTCACCTGGACTTTCCTTGTCGATCAATGAACGGGACAGTGCCGATTAAAGCGCGGCGCTGCGACACAGTTGGAGCGCCTGCATGACCGCCTGGCTCTGGCCGGTCACACTCAAGGCGGTGCCGGCAATGCCGGCTTCACGCTGGATGACTGCCAGCAACTGCAGGCCGGCACCGTCCACCTCCGTGACCTGCGACAGGTCCAGGTCCAGGCGCGGCGCGGCGCCCATCTGCGGCAACAACGCGCCCGCCAGCTCAGCGACGGTGTAGATCGTGAGTTCGCCGTCGATGCCCACGTGGGCGGTGTCGTCGATGGTTTCGTGAGTGATCGGCATGTAGGCCTCCCTGGCGCCGGGTGTCAGGGCAAGATCAATTTAGAGACCGCCGCCAGCATCTGCGCCGGCTGGAACGGCTTGACCACCCACGCCTTGGCGCCCGCGGCCTGGCCTTCGGCCTTCTTCGATTCCTGAGACTCGGTGGTCAGCATGATGATCGGGGTGAACTTGTAGTTGGCCAGCTTCTTGACCTCCTTGACGAAGGTGATGCCATCCATGTTAGGCATGTTCACGTCGCTGATGATCAGGTGCACTTTTTGCCCGGTCAGCTTGTTCAGGGCGTCCTTGCCGTCACTGGCCTCGATCACGTCGTAACCGGCGCTTTTCAAGGCGATGCCAACCACTTGCCGCACGCTGCTGGAGTCGTCGACCACTAATACATTCTTCGCCATGATGCGCTCCTAAAAGAAAGTGATGTCTTGAGAATTCTGTTGCACAGCCGCCTCGCCATGATGGAGGCGCCGTTGCTCATCGGTGGCGTAGGTGGTTTCCATGCGCGCCAGCCATTGGCGGGCGTCGATGGCCAGCGGCTGGTCCGGGGTCTGGTTGGCCTGCACGAGATGGTCATGCAGGGCGTGCATGTTGTCGCGCACGTGACTGAGGATCTGGCTGACCCGGTCCTGGAATTGCAAGTTGACCAACACCTCGGTCATCTCATCCCGAATGCCGTAGCTTTCCTGCTTGAGCAGGTCGGCAGATTCGGCCAGGCGCCCAGTGATGCTCTGAAAACGTGTGAGCACCACTTGAATACTGTTTTCGGACTCGGCCACAGAATGGCTGTCCTGGTCGGCGCTGCTGGACGCTGCCTGCACCAATTGAGTAATGGCGTTATTGATGATGTCGACCTTGGCCGACATCTGCTGGCCCGTTTCACTGGACTTGCTCGACAGGCTGCGCACCGCATCGGCCACCACCGCGAAGCCGCGACCGGCCTCACCGGCACGCGCCGCTTCGATGGCCGCGTTGAGGGCCAGCAGGTTGGTTTGTGCGGCAATCGCCGCCACATCAGCGGCCATGGTGCGCAGTTCGCCCGTGTAGGCGGTCAGGCTGCGCACCTGAGCCAGGGTCTGATCACGGCTGGTTTGAGTGGCCTTGAGCGAATTGATCACCTGGCTCAACTCGCTGTCACTGCGCGCCAGCACCTCTAGCGCGCCGTCGGCGGCCTGCCCGTCCAGCTCACCGGCCGCGTGCTGCGACGCTTGTACCGTTTCTTGCAAGCGCGTGGCGATCCCGGTGAAACGATTCGCCAGGCTCACAATCGCTTCTTCGGTCTGATGGCGCGAGCTTTCCACCTGCTTGGCCCAGATCGGCATGGCGCCCAGCAACACCTCATCGAGCTGTGCACGGGAGGCCATGCCGTTAGGCGCGTCCGAACTTGGCTGGCCTGCCTGCCCCTGCGCAATCGCGCGCTCCATTGCGTTGCGCTGTGAAGCCGCGCTCCACGCACAGGCCCCCAAGCCCATCATCACCAGTGCCGCGCAGGCCAGCAGATTGGCTGTCGAGGTGGATTGCACGAGTATCCACAAAACGGCCGGCAAGACTGGGATCAAGGCGAACCAACGGAAACGAGGATAAGCGGGAAGGTGCATACGGCTGGATGAGCGCTGGGGCATGAGTTCGATCCTTGAACAGTGTTGCGGCTGTAAACGACATAGAGTTTATCCGCTCTTTACGCCGCAACTTTAGGTCTGGTGTATGCCTTCCGTCTGGTTTATGACCGATGTGTGACTGAGCAGGACGTTAAGTGTAGGCGACGCCAGCCGACACGCTCAGACTGCTTGCAGAATCGTACAAGCGCCCTCGCCCCCTCGTTCGCTAACCTGACGACTCTTATCCAGCAGAGTATCCGTCATGCCTCAGCCGCAGCCCCCGACAAAACCTATAAATCTCACCCAAAAAGCCGACCTGATCGACCAGCAATGGAGCCCACGCGTCGTCGCCGAAATGAACGACTACCAGTTCAAAGTAGTACGCATCGAAGGCGAGTTCATCTGGCACTCCCACCCCGAAACCGACGAAGCCTTTCTGGTACTCGAAGGCACCCTGCGTATCGACCTGCCAGACGGCCCGGTCTATGTCGCACCAGGTGAGCTGTACGTGGTCCCTCGTGGCGTAGAGCACCGCACCGCCGCCGAAGGCGAGGCCAAGCTGATGATGATCGAGCCACGGGGCATCTTGAATACCGGGCATGAAGGTGGGGAGCGTACGGCTGTGAATGACCAGTGGATCTGAGGCTGGCCTCGCCCGCTCGCTCACACCACTTACCGTGGCCGCCTTGAACAGGTCGAGACGCGGCCGCCCTGGCCGAGCGGCCGGTTGGGTTATTTCAGCAAGGCAATCAGTGTGCAGGCCACCATGATCACCAGCGCCGGCCACTGCATCGGCATGAAAAAGAAGTGGTGGCGGACGCCATCGGCGTGCGGCTGTCGGTTCAGTGCAAAGCCGAGCACGGCGTTGATCGCCGACCCCGCCCCGAAGCCGATCAACACCTGCATCAGCGATGTGTTGCCGGGTTTGACGCTGGGGTCGGGCCACAGCCACATCAATAGCAGCACCATCGACACCGGTGTAAACAACGTCAGCCAGCCTGCGCCACGATAAATCATCGATCCATAGGCCGGCTTAAGCCAGCTCGCGTTTCTGTGGATGCTCGGGTGAGAAGTGACTGCATGCGTGTTTGCGTCCTTGTAATGGGTTGAGCCTTGCACCGCCTCCGTCTGGTGGCCGGGTGCATTTGGCACGGCGAGTTGCAACATAGCCATTTAGTATCGTTGCTCGGGCGGATGACATTGCGTTGGCGGGTCCTGACCCGTTCGCGGCATGGGGTCTTTTTTTTCATGCGCAGAACAGTGATCATCGCCCTCCCCCACTTCCCCCCAAAAAAACACCGAGGAACCGAAACCATGGAATTGACGCTGGAAGCGGTTGCGCTTTTTGCACTGAAGCTGGTGCACGAGACGGACGGTGGCAGCCCGGTTTTGCGGGATGATCCGGTGATGGATCGGTATGACCGGGAAGTGTTCGGGTTGTTGGTGCGGCAGGGGGATCTGGTCGTTATTCAATCCAAACTCGCGGAATGTGTTGATCAAGCACTTGAGGCATTGGGCGGGACCGATACGGTGATGGGTCGCGAGCTGCAACGGTTGGCGAGTGATGTGCAAAACGCGGCTCAGTTGGATGAACTGCGCGGGCCACTGACCCACCTGCAGGATTACCTCAAAGACATCCAGTGAGGCACCCTACCGCCGCCCTTCAACCGCCATCCGCACCGCCAGCCCCATCAGCACAGATCCCATCAGCCAGCGCTGCACCACCTGCCAACCCGGCCGGGCAACGAAAAACACCGCGATCGAACCCGCCATGGCCGCAATCGCCGCATTGACGCTCACGCTGATAAAAATCTGCGTAAAGCCCAGTACCAGGGATTGCATCAACACGCTGCCATGACCGTTCGGGTCGATGAACTGCGGCAGCAACGACAAATACATCACCGCCACCTTGGGGTTGAGCAGGTTGGTCACCAGGCCCATGGTGAACAGCTTGCGCGGGCTGTCCTTGGGCAGATCCCGCACCTGGAACGGCGAACGCCCACCCGGCCGGATCGCCTGCCAGGCCATGTAGGCCAGGTACAACGCCCCGCCAAAGCGCAGCGCGTCATAGGCAAACGGCACTGCCATGACCAGGGCCGTGATGCCCAAGGCGGCGCACAACATATAAACCAGAAACCCCAACGCCACGCCGCCGAGGGAAATCAACCCGGCCGTGCGGCCCTGGCAGATCGAACGGGAAATGAGGTAAATCATGTTCGGACCGGGCGTGAGCACCATGCCGAGTGAAATCAGCGCATAGGCCAGCCAACTGGACAGTTCAGGCATTGTTGGGCTCCTGGGGTGTTCGTTTGTCGACGCGAAACATTTGGCCAAGGTTGTCGGCTTGGCCCCCATGGTAGGGCGTTCAAAATGCGCGCGTTAGATACAGATCCGCGAGCAAAACGGCATACACCCACGAGGCAGGACATGATCGAAACAAACGAAAATCGAAATATTCGAAACACTGCCATCGACCGATTCCGACTCAGCCTCTACTTCCGCTTAGTCAGCTCATCACCCCGTCTCCTGCGATACCAACCGACCCCACCCACCACCGCCCCGACAACCACTACGCCATTCCCCACCAACCAGGTTCCAAAATTCCGATTCTGGTCCGCATCCCCGTCATAAAACGGCCCAAAATACGCCGATATAGCCACTACCACCCCGTTAAACACCCCAAGCGCCACCGCAACCACCAGCACAACAAACATCAACGCCTTAACCACCTTCAGGCGACCTTCCAAAACCATATCTCCCTGGACTCGTTATAATCCGAAAACGTCCCTTCAATCGAAAACCCTAGTTGAATACGCGGATAGCTCAACCAATCCGTTAACCGCCGTCCGTTCCAAAGGTCAACCTTTAAGGCAGTGAAAGAAAACAATGAGGCCATCCATGCAAAAGCCCCTCCTCTATCGCTCGGTCAACACCCGAACCCATGGCGTGCGCCACGGCAGTTGTCGCGCCTACCGGTATGAGCGGCACACCAAAAGCGAAAAAAACAAACCATCAAATCGCGGTTCGATGCACAGCCATCAACGACACGGCTTTGATTACACCCCGCTATACCGCTTTCTCCTCTCCAAAGTCGGCCACCCATGGGATCAGGTGTTCAGCGAAGCCAACGCCCGCCTGGATCGTCCGGATCCGGTGTTCTGGATGGTCGCGCTACATGAAAGCGACAAGCAGGACTACGTCAGAACGGATGAGAATAGCTACTACAGCGGCTTGTATATCGACGAGGACGGCCTGCTGCAAAAGGTCAACCCACAGCTGACGCCCGAGCAGATGCCCTCCTTCTGCAACTGCTGCACCCACACCCTCAACGGTGTGGTATGCCCGCAGGGTCTACCGCACCACGGCTAACCCTCAACCCGACTTAACCCCACTCCCCGCCTCAGCCACCGGTACCCGATTCGCCGGATCCGTCACGTCATACACATGCTGCTCACACCCCGAGCCCTTGAATTGGAATTCCACCAGATACACTTTTGCCTTCTCCGGGCGGAACGTATTTATCTCCGGCCCGCAGGTGTAGTAGTAACCGGTGCGGGTGTCGTTCGCGTAACCCGATACAGTGAGTTTCTTGCCGGGGTCGGCCTGGATTTCCAGTTGTGGAAAACGCTTGAGCGTGGCGCTGGCGACGGTTTGGTTGAGCTTGGCGATCCAGTTGAAGACCTTGCCTTCGCCGGTGTCCATCACCTTGCCGAGGGCTTCCATGCGTGAGTCGGGGTCGCCTTCGCGGCTGATCGAGAAGTCGACGGCGGGAGTGCCGCCACTGGACTTCATGATGACCTTGGCGTGTTCCGCATCCACAGCCACGGTTTTCTGGCGAAACTGAATGCCGTCCTTGAGCAGGCTGGGCGATGAGTCGCGTTGGTTGGATTGGCAGGCGCCCAGGGCCAGGGCGATGGAGAGCAGCGCGACTCGCTTCACGGGGGATGTCCTTATCGAATGAGGGTGATGAAGAGACTAGGGTTCACTGGGAATGTTCCACACTTTGTCACCTTAAATTTTGCGCAGCTTGCCGCCTGAAACCGACTGCGCTACAGCCAATTGTTCCTCGAAGCTGAAACCTGAAAGCTCGTAGAACAGACTCCGCACCGGCTGAGCCTGCTCGCCCCGCAGGGGGTACCGGTGCAGACGGGGCTGGGCCATGGCTCGGTAAATCCTGATCAAGGCCGGGCTCGCAGCATAACCTGCGAACTCACGCTGTGCGCCTTCGACATCGTTATACAGGGCATACCCGTAGTCGTACGCGGTATCGGAGTCCGCACGCCCTCCAAACCGAACTTCGCCATCCTTGAGAAAATGCCTGAGCAAGTGGGCGTCCAGAATGGGCACGTCGTCACATGCAAAACCGGCGTGGTAAGGACCACTGACGATCACCAGCGGCAGCACAGTGACTGCGGACGCGTCGCTGAGGTGAGGAAAATACTGGCTGCAAAATGCCCCCAGTGCTTGCTGAATATGTTGGGCTTTTCGGCGCGCCTGGCGGGTTTTATGGGTGATGCCATTGTTATCGGAAAAATCATTGTGGTAATCCAGCGGCGTTATCGGTGCTCGCCGACTGCGCAGTTCGCACACCACCAGCAGCCTGCCAAACGAGAACACCAGGTCGATCTCCTCGACAACGTTGGACGTTCCTCTGAACTTAACCGCCCCCAACCACTTCAAGTCCGCCATGATCGGGTTGGTTCTGCGACAATCTTCCAACACCGCGAGCAGGTAACGTTCAAACAATCGTCCGCGCTGCTTGCCTTTGGGGTCGATGATGTTGAGCCAGATATCAAAATTCCTGGAGATGCTGGCCGTCAACGGCGCACTGATCGGAATCAGCACGTCGTCATCCACCTTCACCAACGGTCGCGACCACAGGTCATGCTGCAGGCTCTTGGCCTCATAAATGAGCAGATCAATGGCCGCATCGACCTGTTCAGACGCGAGCCCAGTGCACTCTGCAAGCCGCGCCGCAAGCGTTTCACGGGAGAACCGCGGACACAGCTTGAGCAGATCTTCCCACTGCTGCGGCGCAGACATCTGAGCATAGTGTTCTTTAAGTTGAGCCGCGATCACCGAAAGGTGCAGCCAGATATGCAGCAGGTTCTGGCACTCGATACTTTTTATAGCGGGCTCGGGAGAAGCATCGAACAAAGGATGCAGGTACTCGTCGATCATGTAATACGGCGACAGGTACGCATAAAGCGCGGCTGTCTGGACGCTGTCGCTTAATTCAGACCACTTGCCGATCGACAACGCGCCAGTGCCGGCGCATTTGATATAGCGCTGCCCCCCAAGCTGAGGCGCATAGGTTTGGCGGCCCTGCTGAATTTCACCGGAAATTCTCAGACCGTTGGTACCGTTGTGGTGATCACGGCGGTATTCATAAATCACTTTGACCAGATCCAGATGCTCCGACGCAGACGAGAGTAGAACGCCTTTGGAATCGGCAAAAAACTCCATGCCGCCGTACAACAACTCCTGCCAGATTTTTTTGAAACTATGGGTCAGTTGCACCAAATCGCTTTCATAGGCAAAAAAGTTGATAGCACTGAGCATATGCGGGCAATTGTCGGGGAACAGCACACGCAAGTCATGGCGGTTTTGATACAGATCCCAGATCGGCCCGCAGAGCGAATCCAGGCGCAACATATTGAGATGATCCGGTGGCAGGCCGGACTCACCGTTAGTCAACGAAGATCGGAATGAAAGGTGCTCTTCAAGGGACGCTACCGGGTTGGCCTTGACGGCCTGCAGCGCCTCGGCGGCCATTGCGCAGAAGAAGTGATTGGCCGCCCCGATATGTGCGCTGATCAGCGCGTCATATGTCAGCGGCTCATTTGTACTGAACGAATAGTGCAGACGGCTGCTCTGCACCCGTTTAAATTGGCTGTTCAACCAGCGTGCACCTTCCAGAAAGCCTCTTTCGAGGCTGTGCCCTGGATAAAGCGCCTGATACTTTGCAATCCAATCGTTGATGTCGAACTCGTCGAGCATCGCGGGGTGCGCCAGCTGTTTGTTGCGGGCGAGCTTGAGCAGTTGCCGGTCCATCAGCGTGCCTCTGGGTTTTGTAAGGTGGCGCCCGTAGGCTTCGATCACTTGGGCTGGAAGGTTTCCAGGTACGCCAGGATGTTCTCGATTTTTTCCTGATCACTAATGCCCCAGAAGATCATCCGCGTACCACTTACCACCTTCTTCGGCGCCTCGATGTAGGCGGCGAGTTTGTCCCGGGTCCAGACCACACCGGAGTTTTTCATCGCATCGGAATACTGATAGTCAGTGGTAATCCCCGCAGGTCGGCCGATGATGCCGTTGAGTTCAGGGCCGAAACCACCGCGTGCGCCCTCGCCGACACTGTGGCAGCCGCCGCAGGTCTTGGTGAAAAGTTTGCCGCCAGCTTCGGCGTCGCCCGCAGCATAGGTCAGGGGGCTGGACATACCAGCGGCAAGAATCAGCGCCAGTGAGGCGGTATATTTCATAGGGTGCTCCACATCGAGTGCTGCTGGCAGCAACGGTGGTGCAATTATGCCTGCTAGCCAGCCCAGTGCACCAAACCGTGCCACAACATGACCATCCATCGGCAAAAAACCTTTGCATCGAAACTCTTACATTCCTGACCCACTCCACCTTATGAACCCTGATGGTGGAGTAACGATCATGGCTCAGCCATCGATATTAGTATTGGAAGACGACGAAATCATTCGGACGTTGATGGTGGATGTACTGGAAGATTTTGGGGCGGTCGTGACGTCATTTCCTTCGGCGGATGAGGGAATGATTTATTTGGAGCGCGAGGATGACCCGGTGCACCTGATCGTCAGCGATGTGCAGATGCCAGGTTTGCTCAACGGTTATGACTTGAGCCGAGTGGTCGCGCATCGGTGGCCAACGGTGCCGGTGGTGTTGACGTCCGGAAACACCAGTATTGCAGCACAGCTAGGTGGGTCGGTCCGCTTCTTGCCCAAACCCTGGAGCACTGAGCACCTGATCGACTGTGTGCAAGCGGCGCTGACCCAGCAGGGGCTGCCCATGCATTGATGGCGTCGCGACATCATTTCAGCCGAACTTCACCGTATGCACTGTGGTCTCTGAATAAACAAGCAGTGACTTTTCTGATCCGCTGGTCAGCCTGTTCGCTTTGCGCGTAAATCTGCCCGCCATTAGTTGTGTAGAATTGTCGCCCATTTAAATGCGTCATTCATGGCCGAGAGGCCCACAGTTCGAGCTCACTGAATGCATTCACAGGCCCATGACGTTGGCGCGCCCTCTTTGCTGGAAACGTTGCGCACAGGTACAGCCCTGCTGCATATGACGTTGGAAAAGCGCCTGCCATTTTTCTCCGAGCGCATGGATGCCGATTGGTATCAGCGCTTATTGCAGGCGTATTACGGGTTTTATGGGCCAATGGAAGCGGCGCTGTACGAATGCGATTTGATCCCTGAAGGCTTCGACCAGGGGTTGCGTACGAAAACGCCGACGCTACTGAATGACCTCAACGCTCTGGGCTTGGATGAGCAGGCTATTGACGCCTTGCCCCGCTGCGCCAAACTCCCGACCCTCGACACCCCCGCCGCCTGCCTCGGTGCCCTGTACGTGCTGGAAGGCGCGACCCTCGGCGGCCAAGTGCTGCGCCGGGAAATGGCCCAGCGTCTGCACGTCAATGCCGACAACGGTGGCGCGTTTCTCGATGTATACGGTGCCGAGACAGGTCGGCGCTGGAAAGACTTTCTCGATTACCTGGGACGCCTGCCGCTGGATGCCCGCGCCAAACAGCGCGCGGTGGATGCTGCCCGTTCGACATTCAGCTGCTTTGAGCAATGGCTCGACAGCCAGGAGGTACTGCTATGAAAACCGAAGATTTTGAAGAGCTGCTTACCAACTGTGCCGACGAGCCCATCCGCTTTCCGGGTGCGATCCAACCCCACGGTGCGCTGCTGACGTTATCCGAGCCGGAGATGAATATCATCCAGGTCAGTGCCAACGTCGACACGTTGTTCGGGCACGCACCCGAAGCGCTGCTGGGCCAGCCGCTGCACACGCTGATAGGCACCGAGCACGCCAACGCCGTCGGCGCCATGGCCGAAAACAATACGTTTTTCGACGCTGCACCTCTGCACGTCACGCTCAACGGCGCGGAGTTCGAAGGCCTGCTGCACCGCCATCAGAATGTGCTGGTGCTGGAGTTCGAACCACGGGTCAAGGACTTCCGCCCACGGGCACTGAGCGGCCGCACCAGTGACCTGGGCAAAATGCTGCAGCGTTTGCAGTCGGCGAAAACCCTGCAAGCGCTGTACGAAATCAGCGTGACTGAAATCCAGGCCATGACCGGCTACGACCGCGTGCTGATCTACCGCTTCGAAGACGAAGGTCACGGCCAGGTGATCGCCGAAGCGTCGGCACCGTCCATGGAGCTGTTCAACGGGCTGTTCTTCCCCGCGTCCGACATCCCGGAGCAGGCCCGTGAGCTGTATCGCACCAATTGGTTGCGCATCATCCCGAACGCCGCCTACGAGCCGGTGCCGCTGTTGCCCAAGTTGCGCCCTGACTCCGACCAGCCCTTGGACCTGAGTTTCGCCACCCTGCGCAGCGTGTCTCCAATTCACTGCCAGTACATGCAGAACATGGGCGTGCTGTCGTCCATGAGCATCTCGCTGATGAAAGGCGACAAGCTTTGGGGGCTGATCAGCTGCGGCAACCGCGAACCGCTGATGGTGCCGAATGACCTGCGCACCGCCTGCCAGACTATCGGCCAGGTCTTGTCGTTGCAGATCAGCGCCATGGAGGCCTTGGACCTGACACGTCAGCGTGAAGAGAAAGTCGAGACCCTGACGCTGCTGGATCAAGCCATGAAAGCGTCGCAAGAAAGCGTGTTCGGGGGCCTGGCCCAGCAACCGCGCTTGCTGATGGACCTGACCGTGTCCGGCGGCGTCGCGATCATCGAAGACAAGCAACTGCGCTGCTATGGCAATTGCCCGGAACCAGCGCAGATCCGTGCGTTGCACAAATGGTTGCAGATGAGCAGCGAGCCGGTGTTCGCCAGTCATCACCTGGCGTCGGTGTATCCGCCGGCCTCCGAGTACCAGCAGGTGGCCAGCGGTGTCCTGGCCTTGAGCCTGCCGAAGCCGGTGGACAACGGTTTGCTGTGGTTTCGCCCGGAAGTCAAAGAGAACATCCACTGGAGCGGCGACCCAAAAAAGCCACTGAACCTGGAAAATTCCGACGCAGGCCTACGCCTTCGCCCACGTACCTCGTTTGAAATCTGGAAAGTCGAGATGGCTGGCATCTCCTCCAAATGGAGCCATGGCGACCTTTTCGCCGCCAACGACCTGCGTCGCTCGGCCCTGGAAAACGACCTGGCTCGCCAGGTACTGCGCGAACAACAAGCCGTGCGCGCCCGCGATGAGCTGGTGGCAGTGGTGTCACACGACTTGCGTAACCCGATGACGGTTATCTCCATGCTCTGCGGCATGATGCAGAACGCCTTCAGCTCCGATGGTCCCCACACCTCACGGCGGATTTCCTCGGCCATCGACACCATGCAACAGGCGACCGCGCGCATGAATGTGCTGCTGGAAGATTTGCTCGACACCTCGAAAATCGAGGCCGGACGCTATGTGGTCAAGCTGGTGGTGCTCGACGTGAGCCAGATGTTTGAAGAGGCCTACGCCCTGCTCGCACCGCTGGCGATGGAAAAAGGCATCGACCTGTCGTTCAACGCCGAGTCTGGCCTACTGATCAACGGCGACCCCGAGCGCCTGTTTCAGGTGCTGTCGAACCTGATCGGCAACGCCATCAAGTTTACCCCGCGCCAGGGCAACATCGGTATCAGCGCCATGAGCACCGACGACGCCATCGTCTTCTCGGTGCGCGACTCCGGTGAAGGCATTGCACCCGAGCACTTGCCTCACGTGTTCGATCGCTACTGGACCCAGGCGGAGAACAACCCGACCGGAAGCGGCCTGGGACTGTACATCACGCAAGGTATCGTGCAGGCCCATGGCGGCAGGATCGTTGCAGAAAGTGAATTGGGTCGTGGCAGTGAGTTCCGATTCACGGTGCCGAAGTTAATTGAAGTCTCGCCAACCTGACACGGTAAAACCGTGAGAGCGGCGGTGCGCCTCTGATGACGTCTGAAGCGCGTTTACCCACGTCAGTCATATCTTGCATCAGCGCGTTTATAGCTGGCCCGTTTCGCCCTCTATAAGGTTGGTCTCACTTCGCTCTCACAAGCGGAGAATCCTCTACCCAATAGAAGGAAACATCCATGCTTAACGCTATCAACCACTCAATGGGCCACTTTCACTACCCACCGCTGCAGAAGGATGATGCAGAGGCCCAACGCAGGAAGCGCAGTATTGACGACACACAAACGCAACTGCATGCCGCTGACCCTGCAAGTACGACAGCCAATGACCGTCGACGCAAAAACGGCGGTGGGATAGACAGCCTGGGGCAAGGTCGCCTGCTTTAACCGGTCTTACACGGAGGGCAGTGCACGGCCCTCCGTACGCTCTCCCTTAACAAAACGATGACATTCACTGGGTTAATCTTGCCGGCTCACCCTGCATGGAATTCTTGCCTGCATGCCGCATCCCGACACACTGCCCGCCGTACTGGCCGGCCCACTGCTGCGGCGTCTCGAACCTCGTCGCCTGGTGTTGTGGCTGGTGGGAAGCCGCGCACTTGAATTGACGCTGAAATTGCATCTGCCAACTCAGACACTGGAGATCACCCTGAACCAGTGCCAGGTTGTGGCAGTAGGGCGCCAGGCATTTATCCATTTGATCGACGTGTCACTGGACGATGCACTGCCCCTGGACGTGGCGATCGACTACGACCTGTTGTTCGACAGCACCGGCATTGCTGACTGGGCACCGCACCTGCTGTACGCCAACGCCCACCTTCCGAGTTTCGTGTTGCACAGCCGTATCCACCAGTTGGTGCACGGCTCATGCCGCAAACCCCATCACAGTGCCGACGAGGGTTTGCTGTGTGTCGACCGCCTGCTGGCAGACGCCCACACCCCAACCGATCGCCCAGCCTTGCTGATGATGAGCGGCGATCAGGTCTACGCCGATGATGTGGCCGGGCCGATGCTGCGGGCGATACATTCATTGATCGCACGCCTGGGCCTGTTCGATGAATACCTGGAGGGCGCCGTGGTCGATGACAGCGCCAGCCTCTACAGGCACAGCGCCAGCTACTACCATCGCGCCGACTTGCTGCCCGCACTGGACAGCAACGAAACCCTGCGCGAACGCTTCTTTGGTGGTGTAAAAAAGCCCATCTTCACCAGCAGCACCGCCGACAATCATCTGGTGACATTCGCTGAAGTCATCGCAATGTACTTGCTGGTATGGTCGCCCACGCCCTGGACGTTGATTGCACCTCAACCTGCGCAACTGAACGTAGAAAGACACCAGCGCTACGCGCGCGAACAGGTACAGATCAATAAATTTCGCGACGGCCTACAGGGCGTCGCGCGGGTATTCGCCCACCTGTCGACCTTGATGATTTTTGACGATCACGACATCACCGACGACTGGAACCTTAGCGCCCAATGGGAGGAGACTGCCTACGGCCACCCTTTCTCCAAGCGCATCATCGGCAACGCCCTGCTTGCCTATTTGCTGTGCCAGGGCTGGGGCAACCAACCGGACGCGTTTGGCGAACTGGTCAGCCAAACCCAAGCCCTCACGGCTCAGCCCAAAGCCAATCATTTGGACGCGGGCGCGCAGGATGAACTGCTCGAAACGTTGCTGAAATTCCAGCGCTGGCATTACGTACTGCCCACCACCCCCGCCCTGGTGGTGCTCGACACCCGCACTCGCCGTTGGCGCAGCGAGTTCACCCTCAAACAACCTTCCGGGCTGCTGGACTGGGAGGCCTTGAGCGAGCTGCAACAGGAACTGCTGGATCACCCCTCGGTCATCATCGTCTCGCCCGCGCCAATCTTCGGCGTCAAGTTGATCGAGACAGTGCAGAAGGTGTTCAGTTGGTGCGGCCACCCCTTGCTGGTGGATGCTGAAAACTGGATGGCCCATCGCGGAGCCGCCCAAGTAATCCTCAATATCTTCCGTCATTCCCGCACGCCGGGTAACTACGTGATCCTCTCCGGTGACGTGCACTACTCGTTCGTCTACGAAGTGCTGATCCGCCATCGCAACGCCGGCCCCAGGATCTGGCAGATCACCAGCAGCGGTATCAAGAACGAATTCCCACCCCGCCTGCTGGAGTGGTTCGACCGCCTTAATCGCTGGCTATACTCGCCGCGCTCGCCGCTCAACTGGTTCACCCGCCGCCGCACCATGCAGGTGGTGCCCCATATTCCGGAGCACGCCGAAGCGGGCGAGCGGTTATGGAATTCGGCGGGGATTGGCCAAGTGTTTTTCAATGAGCAGGGTCAGCCCGACGCGATTTATCAGCACAACGCAGATGGGAAGGAGCAGACGAGGATGGTGGCGCCGAAGCAATAGCTATCTTCCATCAATCTTTCGCCGTACACCTTCCCTATTCAAAGCATCCAGGCTCCGTTGTACAGTAGCTCCAGCCACGGAGTATCGGCGACAACAGGGGTAGGCGTTGAATGCCGGCCCTCGCAAGGAATGCACAGATGAACGATACCTCCGACACTAATCCGTTAAAGCAAGATTTCTCTCACTTCAACGCCGACATGCTACACACCGTTTTGGAGCTGGTCAGTGACGGGATCTGGGATTGGAATGCCAACACAGGTTTCGTCTACCGCAATCCAGGCTGGTACGAAATGCTTGGCTATCACCGCCATGCACTAGAGAACACTGTGTTCATCTGGGAGAACGTGATTCACCCGGACGACTACCCCCAGGTGATGAAGCTGTTCGACGACTACATCCACCGTCGCGCCCCCCACTACCAAGTCGAATATCGCTGCCGCAAAAAAGATGGCAGCTACCTGTGGATCGAAGACCGCGGCTACGTGATTGCACGTAACGCCGACGGCTCGGTGGCGCGAATGGTGGGCGCCCATCGCGATATTCATCTGCGCAAATGCTCCGTCGAACAGCTGGAAAAGCGCAATCAATCGCTTGAGGCACTGGTGGCCGAACGTACGTGCGAGCTGTCGCGGGTCAATCAGCAGCTGCAGCTGCAATTGGATGAAAATCGCACCTTGGCCGAAAGGGATGCGCTGACCCTGGTCGCCAATCGCTATCGCCTGGAGAAAGTGCTACTCGAAGAATGCGACCGTGCCCAGCGCTTTCGCCTGCCGCTGGCATTGATTGCCATAGACATCGATAACTTCAAGCTGATCAATGACCGCTACGGTCATGGTGTGGGCGACCAGACCTTGGTGCGGGTGGTGGGATGCCTGGAAAGTTGTATCCGCCCTAATGACCTGCTGGCCCGATGGGGCGGCGATGAGTTTGTGCTGGTCCTGCCCAAAACCTCGCTGGACATCGCAAAGGCGCAGGCAGAAAACATCCGCCAGACGTTCAGGAATCGCCCGCAAAGGGATGATTTCAAGGTAACCCTGAGCCTGGGTGTTGCTGTGCATCTAAGGGATGAGCCCCCCGCGGCCCTGATGGCGCGCGCTGATCAGGCGTTGTATCGCGCCAAGGCGGCGGGGAAGGACGGCGTGTCCGAATGAGCAATGTTCACTGTAGGCGCAGGCTTGCCAGCGCCTACAGCGGGACCGCGTTTATCTGACTGGCGGCGCGTATTGGATGCCGCCGTTGTTCCACAGCGCATTGAGCCCGCGCTTGATTTTCAGCACGCTGCCCTGGCCGATGTTGCGCTCGAATACTTCGCCATAGTTGCCCACTTGCTTGACGATCTGAACCACCCAATCCTTGCGCAGTTTCAAGTCCTTGCCGTATTCGCCATCAACCCCCAGCAACCGCGCAATGTCCGGATTCTTGGTGGTCTTGGCCTGCTCTTCGACATTCTGCGAGGTGATGCCCATTTCCTCGGCGTTGAGCATCGCGAACAAGGTCCATTTGACGATACTGAACCACTCGTCATCGCCTTTACGCACCAGCGGCCCCAAGGGTTCCTTGGAAATCACTTCCGGCAACACCACAAACTCGTCCGGGTGGGCCATCTTGATTCGCTGGGCATACAAGCCCGATTGGTCGGTGGTGAGTACATCGCAACGCCCGGCTTCCAGGGCCTTGGCGCTTTCGTCGGCGGTGTCAAAGGTGATCGGTATGTACTTCATCCCATTGGTGCGGAAGTAATCGGAAACATTGAGTTCAGTCGTAGTACCGGCCTGGATGCACACGGTGGCGCCGTCCAATTGCTTGGCGCCAGTAACGCCCAGCTTGTTGTTCACCAGAAAGCCAATGCCGTCGTAGTAGGTCACGCCGGTGAACACTAAGCCCATGCCCGAATCACGGGAGCTGGTCCAGGTGGTGTTACGTGAGATCAGGTCGATCTCACCGGACTGCAGCGCCGTGAAACGCTCCTTGGCGGTCAACTGCGTGAACTTCACTTTCGACGCGTCGCCGAATACGGCTGCCGCCACCGCGTGGCATACGTCCACATCGATACCGGTCATCTTGCCCTGGCTGTTGGGCACGCCGAAGCCCGGTAGCCCATCGCTGACACCACATTGGATAAAGCCTTTTTTCTGGATGGCGTCCAGGGTTGCGCCCGCGTGGGCGGTGCCTGCCAGGCCAAGCACGGCGCTGGCGCCAATCGCGGCCAACGTAATTTTGAATGAGTTCATGCAAGGCTCTCCCTGTCATTCCTTATTATTCGGCGCCGTATCGCCCGCGCCGGTTTATAGTGCTGCCGGGCAGTATCCACGGCTTTACGCCGCTGCCACAAACGACCTTTAGGCAAAGGCTCCTTCCGATTTGGAATGAACTGCATGATTTCAAAACGCTTGACCCCTTCGATGACGGCCTTGCAATGCTTCGAAGCCGCCGCCCGCCACTTGAGTTTCACCCGTGCCGCCGAAGAGCTGCACCTGACCCAGAGTGCCGTCAGCAAGCAGGTGGCGCAGTTGGAAGAAATGCTCTGCCACAACCTGTTCGAACGGGTCCGCCAGCGCTTGCACCTGTCGCCAGCGGGGTCGCTGTACCTGGCCGAAGTGCACAAAATCCTGACCCAGGTGGACATCTCCAGCCGCTACATCCTCACCTACGGCGGCGAGACCGAAGTGCTGCGCATCGCCACCCAGCCGACCTTCGGCGATCGCTGGCTGGTGCCCAAGCTCAAGGATTTCGCGGTGAAACACCCGAATATCCACCTGGATGTGCGCAACGAGCTGGAGCCTTTCGATGTGTTGCAGGCCAAGGCCGATATCGCGTTTTTCTATGGGCAGGGCTCATGGCCGGGCGCGACGTGCATCGAGCTGTTCCGTGAAGCGGTGGTGCCGGTGTGCGCACCGGGCTTTGTTGCCGAAGGCAGCGATGCTTCGTCGCGCCACACGTTGCTGCAATGCACCTCGCGCCCGGAAGCCTGGCACGAATGGTTCCTCGAACAGGGGCTGCACTCGCAGAACAGCTATCACGGGCCGCGTTTCGACACGTTCTACATGTGCATTCGCGCAGCACAATCGGGCTACGGCGTAGCGTTGGTGCCGCAGTATCTGGTGGCCGAAGAGTTGGCCCAGGGCAGCCTGATGATTGCGTGGGACTACGCAATGCCCAGCAGCGGCGCGCACTTTATCGCCCATGCCGAGCATGCCGGCGAGGTCCCCAAGGTGAAGGCCTTCCTGAACTGGATGGTGAACTACGTCCGCTCACATCCCGACTTTTAATAATGACCCGGCGACTTTATTTCGTTTGCGACAAGGGCGGGCGCCCAGCTTAGATAAAAAGACGCCCGTCACTGCCGAGTCACCGATTCATGAGCCACGAAACCATCAGCCAGTCGATTTCCATCGTTCATCCCATCAGCCTCAGCCACGGGAAAAACGCCGAAGTCTGGGATACCTCGGGCAAACGCTATATCGATTTTGTTGGCGGCATCGGTGTGCTCAACCTCGGCCATTGCCACCCGGGCGTGGTCGAGGCGATTCGTGAACAAGCGACCAAACTGACCCACTACGCGTTCAACGCCGCCCCGCACGCGCCCTACATCGAACTGATGGAGCGCCTCAGCGCGTTTATCCCGGTGGACTACCCAGTCAGCGGCATGCTCACCAACAGCGGCGCGGAGGCGGCGGAAAATGCGCTGAAGATCGTGCGCGGCGCCACCGGCCGTACGGCGGTGATTGCATTTGACGGTGCCTTCCACGGCCGCACCCTGGCCACGCTCAACCTCAACGGCAAGGTCGCGCCCTACAAACAAAAGGTCGGTGTACTGCCCGGCCCGGTGTTCCACCAGCCCTACCCCAGTGCTGATAACGACGTGACCTGCGCTGAGGCACTGAAAGCCATGGACCGCCTATTCAGCGTAGAAATCGACGTCAACGATGTGGCCTGTTTCATTATCGAACCGGTGCAGGGCGAAGGGGGGTTCCTGGCGCTAGATATGCAGTTCGCCCAGGCTCTTCGGCGCTTTTGCGATGAGAAGAACATCCTGCTGATTGCCGATGAAATCCAATCCGGCTTTGGCCGTACCGGCCAGCGTTTTGCGTTCTCACGCCTGGGGATCGAACCGGACTTGATCCTGCTGGGTAAAAGCATCGCCGGGGGTGTCCCGCTGGGCGCCGTAGTGGGGCGCAAGGCGTTGATGGACAACCTGCCGAAGGGCGGCCTGGGCGGCACGTATTCCGGCAACCCTATTGCGTGTGCCGCAGCATTAGCCACCCTTGACGCAATGACAGATGAGCACCTGAACACTTGGGGAGCGCAACAGCAAGAAGCCATCGTCAGCCGCTATGAAGCCTGGTGCGCACAAGGCCTCACGCCCTACCTCGGCCGCCTGACCGGCGTCGGCGCCATGCGCGGCATTGAGCTGGCGAACGCCGATGGCACCCCCGCACCGAAACAGCTTGCTCAACTGTTGGGCCTGGCACGGGATGCCGGGTTGCTGCTAATGCCCAGCGGCAAGTCGCGGCATATCATCCGTTTACTGGCACCGCTGACGACTGAGCCGGCGGTGCTGGAGGAGGGCTTGGATATCCTCGAAGCGTGCCTGAGGCACTTGTCCCAGTAAGGAAGGCCGGGGTTTTTCGTAGGTCTGTTTTGCAGGTGGGCAGTCCGGCTGCAATGGGCGCTGCCGGCGTTACGTCGTGATAAGGGCATTGTGCTGCCTTGACCTGATCCCCCTCCCCCCTGAAAATGCCCGACGCTTTTTTGTCCTCGTTTACTGAAGTAGTGAAATTTCAATGCCCGATTCCTACACCATCGAAGAATCCGCCGAAGAATCCGTAGCCGCCTTGCGCGCCAAAGCCGAATACGAAAACGCCATCAATCTTTCACAGCATGTGCCAGCAGCCAAGATCATCAGCGAGATGGTGCTGGACGCGTTCCATACGTCCAAGGAAAGCGACCAGATCCGCGAACTGCGCGTGGCCATCCGCCAGGCCCACGATGCCTTCGACGACGACAAAGCCTACGATTTGATGGGCCAGCTCAAGCAATTGAAAGACGCCGAGGCGGCCGACAATGCTGCCCTGGAAGACCTGAGCAGCCAGTTCTCGATCAGCCGTATCCTGTCGAGTTTCAAGGACGACCCCGAGTTCCAGGAGCTGGTCTACGGCCTGGCCTTGAAAGTACTGAACCAGAGCCACCAGGCCATCAGCAACCCAAGCGCCGGCAAGAGCAAGGCTTCACGGCCCAAGAAAGAAGCCGAAGTGTTTGTGATCAGCAAAGATGGCATCAGCGTCACCCTGCCACTGCGCACGCCGCGCTCGAAGCTGAACGTTGACCGTGAGGCGTTTGAGTTTTTGGGTTTCAGCTTTGTGGGTGAAGGCGATGAAGCGGAGCTTACGGTTGAGAGCTTTGTGGACAACGCCGGTGCAGAACAGCCGTTGAGCCGCAAAAGCGTCATTACTGCGTTGCAACAGCAGACTGCGTTTGAGGGGTACAGCATCGCTCAGCAGTAACCCATAATCAGCAACACTGCGGGCCCCCTTGTGGAAGCGGGATTGCTCGCAGGTGCGGTGTATCAGTGGCATATTCGCTGACTGATACACCGTATTCGCGAGCAAGCCCGCCCACATTTGTTCTGCGTGGTGTCAACTCACCTGTGCTGCAAACACTTCCCGAAACCGTGCCATCTCCCGCTTGTCTCCCACCGTCACACGCACCCACTGCGGCCAGCTTTTAAACACCCGGCCGATCAGCACACCCTGCGCCGCCAACTGCTCGATCACCTGCTCCGCCGGTTGCTTCACGTCGATCATGAAGCAGTTGGCCTGGGAGGCGGTGCAGGTGAAACCACGGCCTTTCAGCCAGGCCACGGTCTCGTCACGCAGCTGGTTATTGAGCGCCTTGCGTTGCGGCAGCAGTTTCACGTCTTCCAGGCTGGCAATGCCGCCGAGCAGTGTGGAACCTGCCGGTACGTTGTCGCCGCCAAACACGGCCAGCCGCTCCAGCAACGCAGGGTGGCCGATTGCCAGGCCCAGACGGGCGCCGGCCATGCCGTAGATTTTCGAGAACGTGCGCAGCACCAGCAGGTCGTCATGGTCCTTGACCCAACTGACAACGCTGGGGACGTCGGCGAAGTCGATATAGGCCTCGTCCACCACCAGCACACTGCCTTTGGGTTTGTTTGCCAGTGCCTGGCGGATGGCCTCGGTAGACGTGACAGTGCCAGTGGGGTTATTGGGATTGCACAGGTAGAGCATGCCCGCCTGGGGATCGGCGGCGAGCATGGCCAGGATGTCGTGGGCGTGGTCGGCGCTCAGACTGACTTCCTTCACCGGCGCCTTGTTCGACTCGGCCGCCTGGCGCGGCACCTCGTAGGACGGCGCGGCCATCACCAGGCCACGGGTTTCACTGGTGAATGCCAATACGGCATAGCGCAAGGCCGCCATCGAGCCTGCAAATACCGCCACCTGTTCCTCGGCAATTTCTTGCTGTTGGGCAAACAGCCCGGCTAAAGCATACATATGGCCGTAAGGATAACGTCCGGAGTTGGCGATGCCCCGCTGCATCGCCTCCCGCGCAGCGCCTGAAGGGCCGTAGGGGCTTTCGTTGTAGTTGAGCCTTACCTTGTCAGACGTTGCCGGCGACGACGCCGCAACCGCCCAATCCAGGCGCCCCAGCAACGGCAGGGCGGCGCCTACGGCGAGAAGGGACCGACGACTAACGCTGACCATGTGACAACTCCTTGTTGTAGGGCGGGTGATGGATTCGCACAGCTCGTACAAAAGTGTATGACGGAAAAGGCATTGGCCGATTTAACCGAACGCCCAAGAAAAAGCCCCGCGCTTCTCTCGAAGGCGGGGCTTTTTCACTGCGGGACTCTTCAGTGAGCGTAGGTCAGCAACAGCTCTTTCGGCACTTGGAAATCCAGGGACATCATCACGCTAAGCGCGGTGATGGTGAAGATCGAGAACACGAACAGCTTGCGCGCCCAGACGGTGTCATCCACCGCCTTGTAGCCGGTCCAGGCCATGTACAACCAGTACATGCCCATGGCGGCGGCGACGGCAAGGTAGCTCATGCCGGCGTAGCCACTGAAGGTCAACATCAAGGTCGCCACAAGGAAGGCCAGGATGTACAGCAGGATGTGTTTCTTGGCGACCTGGATGCCACGTTTAACCGGCAAAACCGGAATCGACGCAGCCAGGTAGTCATTGAAGCGGAAAATCGCGATGGCGTAGGAATGCGGCATCTGCCACAGGCTGAACATCACCAGTAGCACCAGCGCGGCCATGTCGAAGCTATTGGTCACAGCCACATAACCAATTACCGGAGGCATCGCCCCCGACAGACTGCCCACCAGCGTGCCGTGAACCGACTTGCGCTTGAGGTACAGGCTGTAGAGGCCGACGTAGATGACAAAGCCGATCACGGCAAACAGCGCCGCCAGCGGGTTAGCCACCTTGTACAACAGCACCACACCGGCAACACCCAGGACGGTCGCGAACAGCAGCGCCAGCTTCAGGGAAACCAGACCCTGGACCAACGCGCGGTTCTTGGTGCGCTCCATCTTGATGTCGATGTCGCGGTCGATGCAGTTGTTGAACACACATCCGGAAGCTACCACCAGGGATGTGCCAATCATTGCAGCCAGGAAGATGGCCAGATCGACATGTCCCTTGGAGGCCAGGAAGAAACCGCCCGCCACAGAAAGCACGTTACCGAAAATGATCCCCGGTTTGGTGATTTGGATAAAGTGCTTAAGCGACATCGGGTCTTACCTCACTTCGCCATCATGAACGTATGGATGCTGAACATGATCCATATCGACAGGCCAACCAGCAGCAGGATTACTAAGCCTGCGAACACGAACGCAATCACGTTATCGCGCTGCTCTTTCGAGCGATCCAAGTGCAGGAAGTACACCAGGTGAACCAGCACCTGAATCACCGCGAACGCCAGCACGATCATCAACGTGATCGATTTCGGCAGGGTTGGGTACATCACCAGGCCGAACGGGATCAGGGTAAGGATTACCGACAGGATGAAGCCGATGGCGTACGACTTAACGCTGCCGTGGCTCGCATCATGGCTGTCATGGTCATGGGAGTGTGCATTAGCCATTACAGAGTCCCCATCAGGTAAACAACGGTGAAGACGCAGATCCAGACCACGTCCAGGAAGTGCCAGAACAGGCTCAGGCAGCTCAGGCGAGTCTTGTTGGTGTTGGTCAGGCCGTGTTTATTGACCTGATACATCATCACCGCCATCCACAGCAGGCCTGCCGTCACGTGCAGACCGTGAGTGCCTACCAGCGTGAAGAACGCGGACAGGAAGCCGGAACGGTGCGGGCCGTAGCCTTCGGAGATCAGCAGATGGAACTCGTTGATCTCCATGCCGATGAAGCCCAGGCCGAACAGGAAGGTCAGACCCAACCAGCTCAGTACGCCCTTCTTGTTGCCCTTGTAGAAGGCCAACATGGCGAAGCCGTAGGTAATCGAACTGAACAACAGCAAGGCGGTTTCGCCGAGCACGTAAGGCAGTTCGAAGATGTCGTGGCCCGACGGGCCACCCGCTACGTTGTTTACCAGTACCGCGTACACCGCGAAGATCGACGCAAACAAGATGCAGTCGGTCATCAGGTAGAGCCAGAAACCGAAAACGGTCATCGGCCCCGAGTCGTGGTGATGGTCATCGTGCCCATGGTCATCGACATGGGCGTGTCCAGCATTGGTCACTAAGTTCGACATGGTTTAAGCCTGTTCCAACGAGGTTTCTACACGGTTGGCCGGGATTTTCTTCTCGGCGACCAGGCGAGCGTGCTGCTCGGCTTCGATGCGCTCGATCGTTTCGACCGGCACCATGTAGCCTTGATCATCACGTGCAGCGTGGACAATGAAGTAGCCGATGGTGCCCACCAGGCCAACGATTGCCAGCCACCAGATGTGCCAGATCATCGCGAAACCGAACACGGTCAACAGCGCACCCATCACCACGCCAGTGGCGGTGTTGCTCGGCATGTGGATCGGTTCGTAGTGCTTAGGCTTCTGGTACGCAGTACCGTCTTCCTTGGCTTCGGTGAACGCATCAATGGTGTTCGCAGTAGGAATCACGGCGAAGTTGTAGAACGGAGGTGGCGAGGAAGTCGACCATTCCAGGGTGTGGCCGTTCCATGGGTCGCCGGAGTCGCAAGCGTTCTGCTTACGGTCACGGATGCTCACGTACAGCTGGATCAACTGGCAGGCAATACCCACAGCGATCATGATTGCACCGAACATGGCAACGTACAGGTACGGTACCCACTCAGGGTTGGTGGTAGCGTTCAGACGACGGGTCATGCCCATGAAGCCCAGTGCATAGAGCGGCATGAACGCGACGAAGAAGCCCGAGATCCAGAACCAGAATGCAGCCTTGCCCCAGCCTTCGTGCAGCTTGAAGCCGAACGCTTTCGGGAAGTAGAAGCTGAAACCAGCGATGTAGCCGAATACAGCACCACCGATGATCACGTTGTGGAAGTGAGCGATCACGAACAGGCTGTTGTGCAGGACGAAGTCAGCACCCGGGATGGCCAGCAGTACGCCGGTCATGCCGCCAATGGCGAAGGTCACCATGAAGCCCAGGGTCCACAGGACCTGGCTGGTCATGCGCAAACGACCGTGGTAGATGGTGAACAGCCAGTTGAATAGCTTCACCCCCGTCGGGATGGAAATCAGCATCGTTGCCAGGCCGAAGAAGGCGTTGACGCTGGCCCCCGACCCCATGGTGAAGAAGTGGTGCAGCCAAACCATGAAGCCCAGTACAGAGATCGCGCCCGATGCGTAAACCATCGAGTGGTGACCGAACAGGCGCTTGCCGGTAAAGGTCGAGATCACTTCGGAGAAGATACCGAACGCTGGCAGGATCAGGATGTACACCTCAGGGTGACCCCATGCCCAGAACAGGTTCACGTACATCATTGGATTGCCACCAAGTTCATTGGTGAAAATGTGGAAATCCAGGTAACGGTCAAGCGACAGCAGCGCCATGGTAGCGGCCAGGATCGGGAACGAAGCCACGATCAGGACGTTGGCCCAGGTGCAGGTCCAGGTGAAGATCGGCATGTCCATCAGCTTCATGCCAGGGGCGCGCATTTTCAGCACGGTGGCCAAGAAGTTGACCCCCGTCAGCGTCGTCCCGAGCCCTGATAACTGTAGCGCCCAGATGTAGTAGTCCACACCCACGCCAGGGCTGTATTGCAGGCCCGACAATGGCGGATACGCAACCCAACCGGTCTTGGCAAATTCGCCGACGCCCAGGGAAAGGTTGATCAGCACGACGCCGGAAACCAGCAGCCAGAAGCTCAGGGAGTTCAGGAACGGGTAAGCCACGTCACGCGCGCCGATCTGCAGCGGCACTGCAAGGTTCATCAGGCCAGTGAAGAAAGGCATCGCCATGAAGATGATCATGATCACACCGTGGGCGGTGAAGATCTGGTCATAGTGTTCAGGCGGCAGGTAGCCAGGCGAACCCTCGGTGGCCATGGCCAACTGGGTACGCATCATGATGGCGTCGGCAAAACCACGCAGCAACATGACCATGGCGACGATGATGTACATCACGCCGATTTTCTTGTGGTCGACCGACGTCAGCCACTCGGTCCACAAGTAGGTCCACTTCTTGAAATAAGTGATTGCCGCAAACAGTGCCAGACCACCCAGCGCGATCATGGCGATGGTAATCATCACAATCGGCTCGTGGAACGGGACCGCATCCCAACTTAATTTACCAAACATCGTTTACTCCTCTGCCCCAGCAGTTGAATGCGAGCCCGCGTCAGAACCTTCAACCGCGGCCACTTCTTTCTTCTCGTGCTTGACCGGCTTGCCTGGCTTCATACCTTCGTACTTGTCGACGATTTTCTGAAACAGGTTCGGCTCAAACGCGGAATACAGCGCGACTGGGTTGTTCTGGCTTGGTTTGGTCAGGGCATCGTATTCAGCTTGATCAAGCTGTTTAGGTGCGGCCTTGACTTTGGCGACCCAGGCGTTGAAATCTTCCTGGCTCGTCGAGATCGCTTTGAATTTCATGCCGGTGAAGCCAGCGCCGCTGTAGTTAGCGGAGATGCCTTCCATTTCAGCTTTTTCGTTGGCGATCAGGTGCAGTCGGGTCTGCATGCCTGCCATCGCGTAGATCTGACCGCCCAGGGCTGGGATGAAGAACGAGTTCATCACGGCGTCTGAGGTAATCCGGAAATTAAGCGGAGTGTTCTCCGGGAACTGGATCTCGTTGACAGTGGCGATACCCAGGTCCGGGTAGATGAACAGCCACTTCCAGTCCAGCGCAACCACTTCGATATTGATCGGCTTGACGTCGGATTCCAGCGGACGGTACGGGTCCAGCTCGTGGGTCGACTTATAGGTGATGTAACCCAGGGCGATGATGATGAGGATCGGAACCAGCCACACCGCGATTTCGATCTTAGTGGAGTGCGACCACTTCGGCGCGTAGGTCGCGCTGGTGTTCGACGCGCGGTATTTCCAGGCGAAGGCGAAGGTCATGATGATCACAGGGACCACGACCAGCAGCATCAGCAGGGTGGCGGTGATGATCAGGTTTCGTTGATCCAGACCGATCTGTCCTTTTGGGTCCATCAAGGTCCACTTACAGCCTCCCAGCATTAACATCATGCCAAGCAGCGGCAAAAAGCCTAGTAATCGGGGGTACCTGTTTTTACTCATCTCACGACCTCTAAAGCAGCTTGCGCAATGCAGTTGGGTTTTGATCGCCAACACTTCACCCTGCCAAGGGTTGGCATTTCTCTTCGATTGAATAAGAGCCTGCCCGTCACGCCATAAATCTACGTTTCACGGACCTGCGGTGAGTTCTTATTCGACTTCGTGGCTAAAGGCCTTGTTACAGACCAATTCCATTTGGTGCGGGTAGTTGAAAGGCTGCCGGAACCTTGGGGTCGCACAGAGCCATCCATCTGCCCCTCGACCGCTCCAGTGCTCAAAGATTGAACAGCACCGGACATTCAGTGCGGGCGATTGTAGTTAGCTAGCGATGTATAAACCATGTCTGATAAAGAAATAATTTTTATCGATTACAGCAATAATCCTTCACCTTTATTGCAAAGGTTCGCGATCTTACCGTGTTCGATTCTTCACAAAAACCACAAAAAATGCTGTGTTATAGGGCGATATGCGGCAGTCCTTACGGTCTGTAAGGGCACGCAAAACCGATGCAAGCCCCCATAAAACAAGGCATTCAGACATCACGAAATCGCGGGAGCGGCGTGAGGTGAACGCCACTGTCAGAGCCACGAAGTGACAGCACATCTTGGCCGCATGATGCAAATTTAAGCGACCGTTTGGCGGGTCAGAAACGTCCTGCGGCCGCTTCCGTGTGACAACATGTCGCATGCTGCGCGCACTCGCCATTGTCCTGCGTCACGCTCCGCTCACAAATCCCACAAGCAATAAACACCCCGGCCCTCCCTCAAGAAGGACCGGGGTGTTTCAAGGATGGGCTCAGGCTTTGCGCTGGCGATTCCGGTAAATGCCCAACGGCACCAGGATCACGGTCAGCACAAACGCGACCAGCGCCCACTGCGCCAGGGACAGGCCCAGCACAGGCGGATACGGAGTGCTGCAGAAGCCATCGACCTGGAAGCCCAGGGGGAACACCTTGGCCAGGGGCAGGTCATCGACAATCGGTTGCAGCACATCAATGCCGCAGCTGACCTGTGGATAGAACTGGGTGTACACATGGTGACCGGCTGCGGCCACACCACCGAGGGCGCAGAGGATCACCAGCCCTTCGAAAAAGGTGAGCGCCCCTTTGGTGCGCATGGCCGCGCCGATGAACGCGAAGATCGCGATCAGCAATAAAGCATAGCGTTGCAGAATGCACAGCGGGCATGGCGCCTCGCCAAGCACCACCTGCATGTAGAGCGCACCGCCGATCAGCGCCAGGCAGATGATCCCCAGCAACACCAGAAAGCGCCGCTCCCTGCCTAAACGCAATTCGTCACTCATTTCCGGTTCCCTTTGTTTGGTTATGCCAATGGCCGCAAGTTTACACACAGGGAGTGGTTTAAACAGAGAGGGGTTAACGGGGGATTAATGGTGGGGGTAACGACAAGTGGCAAGCTTCAAGCTTCAAGTGAGAGCGGGCTTCGATCCGGCTTTTACTTGTCGCTTGCAGCTTAAAGCTTGCAACTACCCCGAAGGGGTTATTCCAAGGTGGCAGCCGGGCCGAAGAATTCGTAGCGGCTTTGTTTTTCGGGGACACCCAAGGCTTTGAGGTGGCGCTTGATCGCGGCCATGAAGCCTTTGGGGCCGAGGAAGTACGCATCCACATCGCGCTGCTCGGGCAACCAGGCGGCCAGTTGTTCCTGGCTGAGCAGTCCGACCTTGTCCGCCACCGGGCTCACACCATCGTCTTCGGCGTAGCAATAGAAGCGCTTGAGCTGCGGGTGCTTGGCGGCCAGGGCATCCACCCAGTCACGGAATGCATGCACGCCGCCATTGCGCGCGCAGTGAATGAAATGCACCGGACGCTCGGTGGCCAGGGCGGCTTCGAGCATCGGCAAGGTGGGCGTGATGCCGACCCCGCCGCTGATCAGCACCAGCGGTTTATCGCTGGCCGCCAGGGTGAACGCACCCGACGGCGGGAACAGGTCGATGGTCGCGCCGACGTGCAACTGGTCATGCAGGTAGTTGGACACCCGCCCGCCGGCTTCGCGCTTGACGCTGATACGGTACAGGCCCACGTCAGTCAGGGCCGACAGGGAATAGTTGCGGCGCACTTCCTCGCCATCCAGTACCAGTTTCATGCCGATGTACTGGCCCGGCGCGGCATTGAGGATCGGGCCGTTGTCCACCGGGGCAAAGTAGAAGGAGATGATCTCGTCGCTCTCCTCCACCCGCTTGACCAGCAGGAACGGCCGCGCACCACGCCAGCCACCGGGTGCCTGGGCTTTCTCTTCATAGATCGCCGCCTCAGCACCGATCAGGATATCCGCCAGCTGGCCGTACGCCGCGCCCCAGGCACTCATCACTTCGGGGGTCGCGATCTGGCTGCCCAGCACTTCGGAAATCGCCCGCAGCAGGCAGGCACCGACGATCGGGTAATGCTCCGGCAGGATCTGCAGGGCGACGTGCTTGTTGATGATCTTGGCCACCAAATCACCCAGTTGATCCAACTGGTCGATATGCCGCGCGTACATCAACACACCCTTGGCCAGAGCGCGGGGCTGGTCGCCGCTGGCCTGGTGCGCCTGATTGAACAGCGGACGAACCTCTGGGTACTCGGAGAGCATCATGCGGTAGAAATGGGTGATCAACGCTTCGCCGCCGCTTTCCAGCAGGGGCACGGTAGATTTGACGATGGCACGGTCTTGGGCGCTAAGCATGGGAGCCTCCTGGGCTTCTTCACTGATTACCCTGAATTACTCAGTATTCGTGCCAACTTATTAATCGTTATTTTTCAACCACTTAAATTACATGTAGTCAGTATGACCTCCTACACCTTATAGTCATAAGGACTACAAGGAGTCTTTATGACTGCGCACTCATTGCTCACCACCCTGCTGCCTCTGGTCGCCGACCTGTCTCGCGAACTGCCTGAAGGCGAGCGTTACCGCCGCCTGCTGCAAGCGATGCGCGCCCTGCTCCCTTGCGATGCCGCCGCGTTGTTGCGCCTGGAAGGCGAATGGCTGGTGCCACTGGCCGTCGATGGCTTGAGCGACGACACCTTGGGTCGACGCTTCAAGGTCAGTGAGCATCCGCGCTTTGCCGTGCTGCTGAGCAGCCCCGGCCCCACGCGCTTTGACAGTGACAGCGAATTGCCCGACCCCTATGACGGCTTGGTGGATGGCCTGCATGGACACCTGGAAGTACACGACTGCATGGGCTGCCCGCTGTTCGTCGACGACCAGCCCTGGGGCCTGCTGACCCTGGATGCCCTCGACACCGAGCGCTTCGAACGCGTGGAGCTCGATGCCCTGCAAGCCTTCGCCAGCCTCGCCGCCGCCACCGTCAACGTAGCCGAGCGCATCGAGCGCCTGGCCTTGCGCGCCGAAGACGAACACCAGCGTGCCGAGATTTACCGCCAGGCCAGCGGCCAGCAGCACAAGGAAATGATCGGCCAAAGTAAAAGCCACAAGCGCCTGGTCGAGGAGACCAAATGGGTCGGTGGCAGCGACCTGACCGTACTGATCACTGGCGAAACCGGAGTGGGCAAGGAACTGGTAGCCCACGCCATCCACGCCGCATCAACACGCGCGGACAAACCGCTGATCAGCCTCAATTGCGCCGCCCTGCCGGAAACCCTGGTGGAAAGCGAGCTGTTCGGCCATGTGCGCGGCGCCTTCACCGGTGCGTTGAATGAGCGCCGCGGCAAATTCGAGCTGGCCAATGGCGGTACGTTGTTCCTGGATGAAGTGGGCGAACTGTCACTGACGGTGCAAGCCAAGCTGCTGCGGGTACTGCAAAGCGGCCAGTTGCAGCGGCTGGGCTCGGACAAGGAACACCAAGTGGACGTGCGCCTGATCGCCGCCACCAACCGCGACCTGGCCTTTGAGGTGCGCAACGGCCGCTACCGCGCCGACTTTTACCACCGACTCAGCGTGTACCCCCTGCAAGTACCGGCGCTGCGCGAACGCGGGCGCGATGTGCTGCTGCTGGCCGGCTACTTCCTCGAACAGAACCGCTCACGCATGGGCCTGGGCAGCTTGCGCCTGACCAGCGATGCCCAGGCGGCGATGCTGGCCTATAACTGGCCGGGCAACGTGCGAGAGCTGGAACATTTGATCGGACGCAGCGCGCTGAAAGCCTTGGGGAACTGTCGCGAACGTCCGAGGATTTTAAGCTTGAGTGCCCGGGACCTCGACCTGCCCGATGTCAGCGCGCCGCTGATCGAAGAACAGACTGACATGGTGACCGCCGTCACCGGCGACCTGCGCCAGGCCACAGAGCACTACCAGCGCCAAATCATCAGCGCCTGCCTGGAACGCCACCAGCACAACTGGGCCAGCGCCGCCCGCGAACTCGGCCTGGACCGCGCCAACCTAGGCCGAATGGCCAAGCGCCTAGGCCTCAAATAGCCCAAACAACTCGCTCCCACATTTAGGTTTGTTGTGCCTTGAAGACAGGGTTCACACGCTTCACCTTCCGAAACACCAACACATTCCCCACCATCACCAGCACCAACCCCACCAACGCCGGTGCAGTCCACTGATACCCCTCAACAAACGTCGACACATTCAGCGCCACCACCGGAAACAACACCGTGCAATACGCCGCACGCTCCGGCCCCATCCGACCCACCAACGTCAGATAAGCCGTAAACCCAATCACCGACCCCGGAATCACCAGGTACCACAACGCGCCGACATACCGCGCGCTCCAGTCCATCTCGAACGGAATCCCGCGCACCACGCAATACGTTGCCAACATCGCCGAACCATACGCCATGCCCCAGGCATTGGTGGTCAGCGGCCTGAGCCCGGCCTTCTGCTGCAGGCTCGACAACATATTGCCCGCCGAGAAACACATCGTCCCGAGCAACGCCAACCCCAAGCCGAGCCAGGTCTGCGGGCTGGCGGTATGCCCCACCAGTTCCGGCCAGAACAGCAAGCCCAGTCCCAGCAAGCCAAGGCCGCCGCCCATCAACACATTACGCGCCACCCGCTGGCCGAAAAACACCCGGGCATTCAGCGCGTTCCACAGCGTAGCCGTGGAGAACACCACCGCCACCAACCCACTGGGAATCCACTGGCTGGCCGTAAGAAAGCACATGAAGTTGACGCAGAACAGGCACAGCCCTTGGGCCAGGCAGATCAAGTGCCCACGCCTGTTCATCACCTGCAACGTGCGGCTGAGCAACAACAGCGCAAACAACACCAGCGCCGCCAAGCCAAAGCGATAAACGATGGACACAGGGATTGCCACCACGCCCAGCTGCCACTTGAGGGCGATCCAGGTGGTGCCCCAAATCAGCACGGTGAGTAAATACAGGGAAAGGTTCATAGCGGGCTCCATCGGTTGAGCCACAGTCTGGCCCTCCCTCCGTGGCGCGCTCTTGCACAATCTTGCGCTTTTGTTGGGCGACGGGATCACAGCGCCAACCGCGGGGAGTAGGATGCAAAGCGTCGGAGAGTACTCACCATGCCTGATCTGGAATCCCTGCAAGTCTTTCAAGCCCTTAATCGCTCGCCCAACGCACGCCTTGAGGCCTGCGCCGAGCTCGGTGACGGCTTGTCTGCGGCTTTGTGGAGCAACCACCACGACTCGCAGGATTATCAAGCGCCGAGCCATCACACGCTGTCGTGCTACATCGGCGGCGGCACCGGCACCTTTCGGCGTGACCAGCCGGGCACCAAGGGCGGGCCCGACAAGCTGTGCATCCTGCCCGCCGAGCATCAGTCGGCATGGGTGATCAACGGCGAGATTCGCCTGGCCCACGTGTATTTCAGCCCGGAGCAGTTTGCCTTGGGCTGCATCACCCTGCTCGACCGCGAGCCCCGCACCTTGCACCTGCGCGAAAGCACCTTCCTGGAAGACGCCAGCCAGGCCCGGCGCTTTCATCAATTGATCGCGCTGAACTGGCACGAACCCGCAGAGCGCTTGCTGACCAGCAGCCTGGCCCATGAAATGCTCAGCCACACCCTGCTCAGCCAGGTGGGCGCGCGCGAAGGGCTCCGTCTGAAAGGCGGGTTGGCGGCGTACCAGCGACGACTGTTGGTCGACTACATCGACCAATACCTGGAAGACCCGATCAGCCTGGGTCAATTGGCCGGGATGTGTGCGCTGTCGGAGTACCATTTCGCGAGGATGTTCCGCCAGACGTTCGGCCTGCCGCCCCATCAATATTTGTTGGCGCGGCGATTGACCCGTGCCCAGGCCCTGCTGCGCAGCGGCGCCCTGCCCCTGGGCGAGATCGCCTTGATGTGCGGTTTCTCCAGCGCCAGCCACTTCACCCATCGCTTTCGCCAGGCCATGGGCGCCACACCCGGCGAGTATCGCCAGGCGTTCTGCAGCTAGATCATCAACCCCAGTGTCTTGGCCTTGGCCACCGCTTGCGTACGCCGCTCCACGCCGAGTTTGCTGTGGATGCGCCGCGCGTGGGTCTTGACGGTGTGCAGGGAGATAAACAGGCGGTCGGCGATTTCCAGGTTGGAGTTACCCAGGGCGATCAACTGCAGCACTTCCAGCTCGCGCTGGCTGAGTGGGTTCTCGACCGCGCCTGACGTTGAGGCTTGGGGCTCCATGCCCAGCTCGCTCAACACCCCCGGCGAGCGCAGCCGCAGCTCGCGAATAGCCTGCTGCACCTGGCAACGCTCCGCCAGCTCCAACCCGGTTTGCAGCGAACGGCGCGCCAGGGAGGCGTCGCCGACCTGCCAGGCCACTTCGCCGAGCACCAGGTACAGCTCGGTTTCCAGACAGAGCATGCCGCGTTGGTGGGCGCTGCCCAGCAAGGCCGTAAGCCGTGCTACGGGGTGCTCGGCACAGCCCAGTTTCACCTCCGCCAGCACCAGCAGGTATTCCAGGCGCGGGATCAGTTCCAGGGTGGCCGGCGGCGCCTGTTTGGCCTGGGGCCCCCGGAAGTGTCGCAGTACGCGGCGCACCGCTTCCACCGTCAGGTCAGCGCGCCCCTGTTGCAACCAGAAATGCCCGCTGACCAACAGCAGCACCGCGCGATACACCCTGTCGGGCACCTGGCGTTGTTGCATCAGCCGTTCGGCTTCGCGCAGTTGGTCAAAGGCTTGGGCGTAATCGCCACGATTGGCTGCCATCAGCGCCAAGCCGAGAAACCCGTAGAGCACGCGCTTGTCCTGGCTGTGCAGGCACACCTTCAAGCCTGTTTCGAAGCATTCGGCGGCCAGGCTGTCTTGCCCCTGGCGCAACGCCAGATGCCCGCGCCGCAGGGCAATGCGCCCAACCAAGGGCCCGGCCTTGAGCCGCTGTTCGAGCAACATCGCCTGCACATTTTCCAGCAGGCTTTGCGCCCGATACGGCGCGCCGCGCTGCTCCAGTAATTGCGCGTGATCCAGTTCGAGCAAGGCCTCGAGCAGCAACGAACCGTGGGCCCGGGCCAGGCACAACGCCTCACGGCTCAGGCTCTGGGCCACGTCCAACTCGCCACGCAGCAAGGCTTGCTGGGTCAGGCCCGACAGGCACATCAGCCGCGACGTCCAGGCACTGTCGGGCAAGGCTTGCAGTGCCTCAAGGAAATGTTCGCGAGAGCGCTCGGCATCGCCGCCCAAATGCAGCAGCCAGCCCCATTGCGCCTGCCAGCGCGCCAGCAGATAGCGTTGTTGCGCCGCCGTCGGTTGCGGGGCGAACCGCGCAAGCTGGTCGATGCATTGCGCGGCCTGGTCAAAACGCCCGGCGAACAGCAATGCCGCCGTCACCAGCCCGACCAGTTGCGCCGAGCCGAGCATCAATTCATCGCCATGCTGTTCATGCAGACGCAACAGCAACACCGCGTTCTGCTGGCGGAACAGGTCCTCGAAACTGAAGTACTTCAGCAAGCTCACCGCGGCTTCATATTCTTCGGCCAGCAAGGCTTGTTCAAATGCTGCCTGCCAGTCCTGTTCGGCGGTGAACCATTGGCAGGCGCGCCGGTGCCAGGAGCGCTTGGCCGGCCAGGGCTCATCACGCATCAGCTGTGCCAGCGGCGGGAAAACCTGTTGCCAGCCCGTGTCTTCCCAAGGCTGGATAAACGCACCGAGGGCCTGCAAGCCCCGCAGGTATTGGACACCGTCGCCAACGCCGAACAGGTGCTCGCACAACCCCGTATTGAAACGCGGCAGATGGGCCAGTACGCGCCAGGCTTCAGCCAGCTCGGTCGGCAAGGTACTGAACAGCTCGTGTTGCAAGTAGTCGAGCAAGGTTTTGTCCGGGTGACCATCGCCGAGCAGCGCGATGCGCACACCGGCGCACCAGCCGGCGCTGAACTGCAACACACGGTCGACGGACTGCCCTGGCGCATGGCTGAGCAGTTGCTTGATTTCCTCAGCATCAAACGCCAACTCGGCGCCACACTCCAGCAACTCATCGTCGAGCAACAGCCGCGGCCAGTTGCACGCCGGCCGGCGCCGCGCCCCAAGCCACCAGCTCAACGCCGGGCTGCTGGCAGTGAGCAGGCGGTCGAGCAAGGCGTCGGTGTCGGGCGCGGGCAAGCGGCAGAAGTCATCGAGGAACACCCACGCCGAGGTGTGCCAGCGGCCAAGGTCCAGCAGCAGCGTGGCTTCATCGGTGAATGGCAAGCCGAGGCTTTGCGCCAGGCGCAGGCACAGATCAAGAGGGCTGAGGGCAACACCATTGAGCGGCAACCAATACACTTGGCAATCCTTGGGTGCCTGCAATGCGCACTCGGCGAGCAACGCACTCTTGCCACTGCCACCCGGCGCGCACAACAGCTTCACCCGCGCCGAAGCCACCAGCAAAGGGCCCGCCAAGCGCGGGCGCAGCAGATGGTGGCCGGACAGCCGAGGCATGAATCCAGGACGGTCCAGGCAGCGTGTCATGGCGGTCATTGCTGCATCCTGCGTTTTTATTGTTATGCAACGTGGCGACTACCCTAGTCCTGTGGTCGGCGGTTGTTGAAGAAAGATTCAGCACAATGATTGTAAGACATGCACAAAACCCAATGTGGGCGCGGGCTTGCTCGCGAATGCGGTGGATCAGCCTAAGAATTCGGTGACTGATACTCCGCATTCGCGAGCAAGCCCGCTCCCACAGTTGGATTGCATTTTCACACCAACATCAGCGAACGCCTTCAGTCCTCAACGCCGCCGGTGTGTAATCCGCAGCCTTGGCTTTGAACCCAAACACAAAACTGCTCTTCTCCTCGTTCTTCATCCCCAGGGCGATGTAGCGCCCAGCGATGATGTCGTACAGCGTCTCCACCGTGTAGGCCGGCACCTGGTGGTTGTAGTAGAACTGCGCATGCCCCTCGGCAACCCGCCACAGTTGGCCACGGCCGTCGTAGTGATCCACCAATGCCACCTGCCAGCTGTCTTCATCGATGTACATGTGGCGCTTGGCGTAGATGTGCCGCTCGCTCGGCTTGACCGTGCCAACCACTTCCCACACGCGGTGCAGCTCATAGCGGGTCAGGTCCTGATTGATGTGGCCGGCCTTGATGATGTCGTCGTACTTGAGCGTCGGCTGGTCCAGCTTGTAGCTGTTGTAGGGGATGTACATCTCCTTCTTGCCCACCAGCTTCCAGTCATAACGGTCAGGCGCGCCGGAGAACATATCGAAGTTATCCGTGGTGCGCAGCCCATCGGATGCAGTACCCGGACCGTCATACGACACCTGCGGCGCGCGACGCACGCGGCGCTGGCCAGCGTTGTAGATCCAGGCCAGGCGCGGCTCCTTCACCTGGTCGAGGGTTTCGTGCACCAATAGCACGTTGCCCGCCAGCCGCGCCGGCGCCGTCACCGATTGCTTGAAAAAGCTCAGTACGTTGGCGGCCTTGGCCTGGTCCATGTCCGGGATCGCTTGCGGCACCGCCACTTCTTCTTCGAAGCGGATCGGCGTGTAACCGCCGTTGGTCTGCGGGGTGGCCTGGATGATGATGCGGCGCAGGTTGCCACCGTGGTAACGGGTGATGTGGTTCCACAGCACCTCCACGCCATTCTTGGGAATCGGGAACGCGTAGTAGCGGTTGCCGGTGAAATTTTCCAGGCCATTACCGTCGTTGATGGCCTTGACGTTCAGCGCGCTGCGCTTGATCGACTCGTAGATGTCCGGCGGCAGGTTGACCGTGCGGTGGCTTGGATACACGGGAATTTTATAGGTCTCGGGATAGCGCTTGAACATCGCTACCTGGCCGTCAGACAGCTTGTCTTTATATTTGTCGACAGTGGCGGCGGTGATCACGAACAACGGTTTTTCACTGGCGAACGGGTCGGCGAGGAAGCCCTTGCTGTCCACCGCACCGGCGTTTTTGGGAATACCGCCAGTCCAGGCCGGGATCGAGCCATCGGCGTTGCCGGCTTTTTCGGCGCCCACCGGGGTCAGGGTGGTGCCCAGCTTGGCCGCCTCTTCCGGCGACACCGCCGCCATCACGTTGGCGGCCAACAGGCTGAGGGCCATTACCGCAATTATCTTACACATAGAGTCTTGTCCTTCTTTAAGCCAAATCAGAAGTTCACGCCGAAGCTGAGGGCGAGGAAGTCACGGTCGGTCAGGGTGTTGTAGTCGCCACCAAAGAAGTCGGTGTAGCTGAGGCTGGCGGTGTAGGTGTTGCGGTAGTCCGCATCGACCCCTGCACTGATCGCCTTGGCGCCTTTGTTGAACAGGCCGTTGGGGCCGTAGCCGGCAACGTCGTGGGACCAGGACAGGTTCGGCTTGAGGTTGATCCCGGCGATCACGTTGTTGTAGTCAAGGATCGCCCGCGCGCGATAACCCCAGGAGGTGGACGTGACAAAACCATCGGTGTCGCCTTGGAAACCATAAGCGCCGTACACCGAGTCGCGGCCGTAACGCAGCTTGGATTTATCCTCCAGGCCGCCGACGTGCACGATGGCCGCTTCGCCCACCAGCGTCAGGCGTTCAGCGCCCAGCACTTGGTCGAAGAACTGGGTCATGCTGCTTTGGATCTGGGTGATTTCCTTGCGGCGGTAGCCTTTGTTGTCAGAACCGAAGTTGCTGCGGATAGGTGAGGCGAGCTGGCCAGCGACAGGATTGATCAGGGCCAGGGTCAGGTCGGTGGTGTTGAGTTGCACCGGGGCATTTGGACGGTAGCTGATCTCTCCGGTCCACGCCGTGCCGGTGGGCAAGGTGGTGGAGAAACTGGCGCCGAACAGGCGAATATCTTCCGGGTAGTCGAGGTAGTACTGGCCGCGGCCGAGCATCAGGCTCTGCACCAGGCCCGCACCAGAGCCAGGCGCTATGGCGTTGGCGGTGCCGGAGATCGCGCCGAGTGTCGCCAAGTTGGTATTGTTGGTGATGGTGCCCACGTTCGGCGAACGGCTGTGGTAGTTCATGAAGTACAGGCCGTACTCCGTGTCGTCCCCCAGCCAACGCAAGGCCGTACCGAACTGGCCGGAATCCCGCGCATCGCGGTCGCCGGCGCGACGTACAATCACGCCTTCATTGGTCGCGCCAAATCCTTGGCCGAACGCTGCGGCCACCGGTTGCAGCGGCGCGATCGCAGGGTTACCCACGGTGTAGTTGTTGGTGCAACCATCCGCCGCCACATCGCTGCCAAAAAACGTGCCGCAGTTATCCAGTACCGTCTGGTCCCATTCCAACTGGTAGAACCCTTCTACGGTCAGTTGGTTGGTCAGGCTTTGTGAAGCGAACAGCATGTTGACCGGGATCAGCCCTTCCTTGATCTCGGCACCCGGTCTACGAAAGGCAGACACGTCAATCGGGTTGATGCTGTTGATGGAGTTGCCGATGAAGGTACTTTCCCCCCAACTCACCACCTGTTTACCCGCACGCACGGTGCCCGGCAGATTGCCCAGTGAGTAGTTGTGATAAACGAAGGCATCGAGGATCTGCGCACCGCTGGACTTGGCGCCTTCCTTGCGGTTGTGGTCGCTGATCTGCTTGAACTCGCGATCTTCGTCCTTGAGTTCGAAGTCGTACCAGTATTTGCCACGGACAAACACGCCCGTGTCGCCGTACTTCAATTCAAGGTCGTGCAAACCTTTGAAAATTTTCGAGAAGGTTTCGCCCTTCTTGAAATTCAGGCGCCCGTCATCCCCGGTGGAAGCCTGGCCGCTACCGCCATTGACGGTGCCCACCAGTTTTTTGTCCGCATCGCGCATGCCCCAACTTGCGCCCACCGACAGTGAGGAATCGAATTGCCCTTCGATCTCGCCAATGTTGAATGAAACAGCCTGTGCCTGCGCACAGCAACCCAACGCAACCGCAGCGGCCAGCGCCTGTGGCCTGAAGATGGCGCGCATTGTTGTTCTTGTCATGCGTCTTCCCCGATGAGTGACAGAAGGCCCCACCCTACTGCCGACCATCAGGAGGGATAAGCGCACCAAGGAGGGATTCGTGTTGTCGCTCGAAAGGATTACCGGGCGCTCTGGCCTGGGTCTGCGCGCGGGCATGCACCGTGTGGATGGCGGGTTATCAGGAAGATGGATGGAGCAGGTCATAACTGTTGCTGATTCAGCAACAGTCCTTGTCATGAATCGCCATTACTCATTTTGTTACTAACGGCTATTCTTGCCGGGCTTTCAGAGCCAACGGCTCGCTTTCCTAACCGGAAGAAAAGCCAGATTCAAATGGATTGATGATTATTTTCAATCCGTTACCGGTGTTCACTGACGTTGATTTGTCGCTCCTTGATCCAACGTCTTACTTCGGCCGCTGCCTATGCAGCGGCCTTTTTTATGCCTTAAATAAAACGGGGCGCCATCAGCGCCCCGCAGGATTCAATCTTTTTCAAGCAACGATCACAGGCTGTATTTCTGCAGATTGGCCATCATCTCCTTCAATGCCTCGATATTGTCCTTGGGGTGGGCTGCACCGTCGAAGTCGCAGATCTGCTGCCAGTGTGCGGCCACATCGTCGGGCGAGAAGCCGGCTTCCGGGTCAAAGCCCACGCCCAGGCTACGCTCCCAACGGGTCTTGCCGATCCAGCCGCCGCCTACTTCAAACAGCCCCGAGGTTTCCTGACACGCCTCGCTGCCCAGGTACACCACCAGCGGGCTGACCAGCTCCGGCTTGAGGCGCTCGAACACTTGCGGCGGGATCAAGCCTTCGGTCATGCGCGTGCCGCCGGTGGGGGCAATGGCGTTCACCAGAATGTTGTTCTTGCGCCCTTCCAGCGCCAGCGTGCGGGTCAGCCCATAGAGGCCAAGCTTGGCCATGCCGTAGTTGGACTGGCCAAAGTTGCCATAGATGCCCGAGGTGGACGCCGTGAAAATCACCCGACCGTAAGCTTGCTCGCGCAGATGGGGCCAAGCAGCGCGGGTGACTTTGTAGGCGCCTTCGACATGCACCCGGTAAACCAGGTCCCAATCGCTGTCGTCCATTTTGTGGAAGGTCTTGTCACGCAGAATGCCAGCGTTATTGACCACCACATCGATACGGCCGAAGGCATCGAGGGCGTTCTGCACGATCTTGTCACCGTCGGTGACAGAGTCATGGTTGGCCTCGGCAATACCGCCCGCTTCACGGATCTCGGCCACGACCCGGTCGGCGGCCGAGGCATTCGCGCCTTCACCCTGGGTAGAACCACCGAGATCGTTGACCAACACTTTGGCGCCATGTTTAGCGAACAACAGCGCATGGGCCCGGCCCAATCCGCCGCCGGCACCGGTGACGATCACGACCTTATCCTGGAACTGCACTGACTCACTCATACCGAACTCCAATGGCGACAATGGGAATGGGTCGAGTGTCAGGCACCGGGGCTCTGGTCACAATAGATACGCCAGGGGCTGAATGGTGCTCGATAAGGTAGGGGGATGATTATGATGGGCTAACGAAAATCTAATTGTGTGTAGATAACTATGGCTATCGCAGGCAAGCCAGCTCCCCCACTGGGCCAGCAATTCGCTCGCGAAACGCCAGGTAGTGCTTGAGCACCTGCACCGGCGCCTCGATCTGCGGATAGTGGCCGATATTGGCCAGCAAGACCGTGTCGGCGTGGGGCACCAACTCGTGGTAACGCTCAACCATGTGGGCGCCGGAGATCGGGTCTATCTCGCCATCAATCACCCGCAGTGGGACTTCAGCCTGCTGCATTGCCGCGACCCAACGATCACGCAGGCGCCGACGCTGAGGAATGTAGGCGACGAGCTTGTGCAGGATGCGCGTGCCTTCGTGGCACTCGATCAGGCTCCAGAAATCATCCAGGGCGCTTTCGCTGGGGCGGGTATTGAGGCCGAATATCTGGCTGAAGCTGTTCGCCAGGGCATTGCGCCCAAACGCACGGCCGATCATCCAGCCCAGGGGGCTGAGCAAGAGCTTTTGTACCAGCGCCGGGCGATGGGTCTCAGGAAACAACCCCCCGTTGAGAAACACACAACTGGCCATCTGAAAGCGACCTTCATAGTGCCGCGCCAGCAATTCCTGGGCGACGCTGTCGCCGTAGTCATGGGCCAGCACATGCACCGGCTGCTCGACTCGCAGGTGTTCCAGCAGTGCCTGCTGCAAGTCCGCCTGTTCCAGTAGGCAATAACCGTGGTCCAGCGGCTTGGCCGAGTCGCCAAAACCGAGCATGTCGCAGGCGATCACCAAGTTGCGCTGGGCCAGGGGCTGCCACAAGTAGTGCCAGTCCCAACTGGCAGTGGGAAAGCCATGGATCAGCAGCAACGGCTCGCCCTGCCCCGCCACCCAGTAACGGATGGTGCGGCCGTGGAATTCGAATGTCTGACTGCGTTTGCGCCAGACACTGAGCGGAATCTCGGCGAGTGGCATCAGGTTTTATACCCAGGATCGACGCGGTCCAACTTGCGCAGCAACGCGGGCCAGGCCAGCGCGCCCCCCATACCTTGTGCGCTCTTTGTGACCGCCGCCACCATTGCCTTGGCACCGGCGAGTATCTGTGGCCCGATGGCGATCAATTCAGCGCCGCCATTTTGCGCCAGCACCTGGATATCGCAGGCGCGCTGGAAGGTAAACATCATCAAAAAAGTGTCGGCGATGGTGCTGCCGCAAGTCAGAAGACCATGGTTGTGCAGCATCAGAAAATTGTTTTCGCCAAGATCGGCCTGCAAGCGGGCCTTCTCTTCATGGTTCAACGCCACCCCTTCGTAGGCGTGATACGCCAGGCTCGACAGCACGAACAGGGACTGCTGGCTTATCGGCAACACGCCTTGTTTCTGCGCAGCCACCGCAACACCCGAAGCGGTGTGGGTGTGCAGCACACAGGTCACGTCGTGGCGACCTTCATGGATGGCGCTGTGGATGGTGTAGCCCGCGGGGTTGATCTCGTAGGGGCTCTCCATCAGCTTGTTGCCGGCCTGATCGACCTTGACCAGGCTCGACGCGGTGATCTCGTCAAACATCAACCCATAAGGGTTGATCAGGAAATCATCGGTGCCCGGCACCTTGGCCGAGATATGCGTAAAGATCAGGTCATCCCAACCATGCAGCGCCACCAGGCGATAACAGGCTGCCAGGTCGACGCGGGTTTGCCACTCGGCAGCGCTGACCTGGTCTTTGACATTCTGTGGCAATAGAACGGGGGCTAGGCTCACGGTAACGACCTCCTTGGCGCACTTTCTTATTGTTTTTTTGAGTGATGGGCCAGTCTAGTCAGACGTCGTGGCCGCCGTAGTTGCCTTGGCAGCCAGCTTGATGACCGTACGAGTCAGTCTTGAGGATAGTTTAAATTCGTGTGGACAACGTCAGAGAAGTGCCGCCAATAAAGGGGCGGCACAGGCATTGGTGCGCGAATGAGCGCTCAACCGCGCAGCGCAGTGACCAATTCGGCCAGCCACGGTTCGGCGTCAGTTTCCGGGGTGACACTTTCGCTGGCGTCCAAGCGCAGCATCGGCAGCACTTCGCGCACGCCCAACTCAGCAAACAGCTCGCGCATTTGCTCGCCGCCACCGCAGAAAGTATCGCCATAGCTGGCGTCGCCCAGGCCGATGACTGCACCGGGCAGGCCACGCCAGGCGGCGGGCAGTTGGTCGCGAATCGTCGAATACAGGGGTTGCAGATTGTCGGGCAACTCGCCCATGCCGGTGGTGGACGTCACCGCCAGAAAAGCGTCCGGCGCAAATGCCTGCACCTGCGCCAGACTGGCGCGGGGGTTGTGCCAGGCCTCGAAACCTGCGGCATTGAGGATACTGCCAGCATGGCGAGCGACTTCTTCAGCAGTGCCGTAGACCGAGCCGGAAAGGATGGCGACTTTCATCAATCTAATCCTGTAGTTGAGCGAAAGCGTGGGATATTAGCAGCTCAACCGACCCCTTCAAAAAAACGTCGCGCCCGGATGGAAAGAATGCCGGGGTGTCTTAGACTTGCGACACCTCACCTGGATGAAACCCCGCATGATTAACGCTCAATTGATGCAAATGGTCATTGACGCCTCGAATGACGGCATTGTTATCGCTGAACGGGAAGGCAAGGACTTGCCACTGATCTACGTCAACCCGGCTTTCGAGCGGCTGACCGGCTACGCCAGCGATGAAATCCTCTACCAGGATTGCCGTTTCCTGCAATCGGGAGACCGGGACCAACCGGGCCTTATCGCCATTCGAGAAGCGCTGGGCAATGATGGCAATTGTCGCGAAACCCTGCGCAATTACCGCAAGGACGGCACGCACTTCTGGAATGAGCTGTCGATATCCACCCTTTACAACGCGGCAGACAAACAGACTTACTTCATCGGCGTTCAAAAGGACGTCACCGTTCAAGTCAAAGCCCAGCAGCGCGTGGCCCAATTGGAAGCGCAAGTCGCCGAACTCAAGGCAGAGCTAGCCGCACTCAAGACGACGATCGAATCTAACAAAGATTAGATAAAACGGTGATTAAGAGGATAATGGCGTTTTAACCCCTACCTGTTGAGCAGGCCTCATGCAACGCGACGCACTCCTGACGCAGGACGAACTGGATTTTATCCAGACCATGCAGCACAACCCACAGTTGAACCTGCGGGATGCGTCGTCGAGCCTGACGGTTAACGGGGGTGCGCAAATTCGCGACCTGCTCACTCGCCTGGCCGCCCACGACCATCTCACCATCCAGGCGCAGTTCGACAACCAGCAACTCACCTTCCCGCTGCACTTGGTCGAAGATGAGTTTCACGCGGTTCACCTGCGCTTGGGTGTGCCGAGTATTTTCGAAGACGGGCCAATGATCCGGCCGTGGCGCCTGACGCTTGAAACCCCAGTGGCGCTGGAAAATATCAAGGGCAACCCGGGCGCGATGTGGGTGCATGAGGTGTCGTTCAAAGGCGTACTGGTGGAGATTCGGAGCCGGATCAAGCCACCCAAAACTTTTTCACTGTGGTTCAGCCCATCGGGCTATGAGCGCATTGCGTTGCGCGGAACGTTCGAACGAGAAACCGCGCGCGGGTTGTTCGCCTATCGACTGAACCAGAGCGACGCCGAAGAAATCGAGCGCCTGCGCCAGTTCATCCTGCACCAGCACCGCTTGGCCCATCCAGAGGTTCATGCCTGAGCTCAGGTATCCAGGCCACCCGCCAGGAATTGCTGTAAGCGGCGCTGCATCAGCCGCCCCTCGTTACCCAGGCAACCGATTGGCGAGCCCTTAAGGCTTTCCTGCGCCAGGTCGGCGGCATCACCTGCCAGCAGCAACGGGCAATTCAGGGTCAGCGCCAGGCGCTTGAGTCGCAGCGGCAGTTCGCTGCCGGGTGCGCGATTGGAGAACAGTACCAAGGCTTGCGGCTGGGTCTTTTCGCAGATCAGCGTCAATTCATCGAATGGCTGGCCTACGCCCATGACCTTCACCGCGAGCGTTTCCCCCGACATCAGCAGGCCCGCGACCAGCAACTCCAACTCGCGGCATTCCCCGGCAACGGCCGCCAGTAATACCCGAGGCACCGACGCGGCCGCTGTCACTTGCAGACGTTGCGCGGTGCGCGAGCGCAGGTGATTGTCGAAGAACAGCCACTCGCTGGCTTGGCCGAAGCGCCCTTGGTGGCGCAGCAATGCCTGCCACAGCGGCATGAGAATGTCTTGAAACACGACGGCAATCGGGTAGGCGGAAAAGATCTGGTCGTACAGTCGGTCCAACTCACGGTCATCGAATGCGCTGATTGCAAGGCGCAGGCGTCCCTGCCACTGAACCCACTCCACCTGCGTTTCAGGCGCGGTGCCAGGTTCGCCGAGCGGCTCGTCTCGTGCGAGGAGTTTGCCTACCTTGCTGACCGCGACGCCACGTTCGATCCAGTCCAGTACCCGGTGCACGGTGTCGATATCGTTGCGCGAATACAACCGATGCCCGCTTTCGGTGCGCGTTGGCTGGATCAGGCCGTAGCGACGCTCCCAGGCGCGCAGAGTGACCGGGTTGACGCCGGTCAGCCGGGCGACTTCACGGATAGGGAAAAGGTCGTCGCAATCAGTGACATTGTCAGGCGTCTTTTCGCGCTGGGGAGCAGTAATTTCGGGCATCAGAGATGAAAAACATCCGTGTCAATTTGAACACTATTTAACGCTTATTCGGCGGCGCGATACAAGTTACAGGGCGACGCGACCAAAGTATCTGGTGTATTTCGATAAAACAGGAATAATCCTTGCCTGTTTTTTCTACGTCGCTGCCACACCCCGCAGCCTCGTTTGTGTGCCGCCTACCCGGCCCAGCGCACCCGCACACTTGGAGATACACAATGTCTACCTCACCCGTCACCCTGATGGTTGCGCGCCGCGTGGCCAAGGGTCGCTACGAAGAACTGATGGCCTGGCTGCGCGAAGGCGAGCAATTGGCCACCGACTTTCCTGGCTACCTGGGCTCAGGCGTTCTTGCCCCGCCGCCCAATGATGATGAGTTCCAGATCATTTTCCGCTTCGCCGATGAGCACACCCTGCATGCCTGGGAGTTTTCTGCCTCCCGCAGTGCCTGGTTGAGCCGTGGCAGCGAATTGTTTGCCGACCCGTCCGAGCACCGCGTACGCGGCATCGACGGCTGGTTCGGCGCGGTGGGTGCGCGCCCGCCACGCTGGAAGCAGGCCGTGGCGATCTGGCTGGCGTTCTTCCCGGTATCGCTGCTGTTCAACTTTGTATTGGGCCCGCTGCTCAATGAACTGGAGCTGGTGCCACGTGTGCTGGTCAGCACCCTGGCGCTCACGCCCTTGATGGTTTATCTGTTTATCCCACTCTCGACCCACCTGCTGGCGAATTGGCTACATCCTTCCCCACCGCGCAAGGTGACTGAAGCTGCCGCATGAGTACAGGGGCGGGCGGTCGCTGGTATAGTTTCAATCTGCCAGCGACCCGAGCCTCTCATGACTGCAACGAACGCCCCGATTCTGATCACCGGCGCCGGCCAGCGTGTCGGCCTGCATTGCGCCCAGCGCCTGCTGGACGAAGGCCACTCGGTGATTTTCAGCTACCGCAGCGAGCGGCCCGGCGTGCAGGCGTTGCGCGAGCGTGGGGCCATCGGTGTATATGCCGATTTCTCTGACGAAACCGGAATTCTCGCGTTTATCGCCGAGCTGCACACCCACACCCAGAGCCTGCGCGCGATCATCCATAACGCCTCGGCCTGGGTCGCGGAAACGCCTGGCGACGAAAGCCGCGCTTTTACCGACATGTTCAGCGTGCACATGCTTGCGCCGTACCTGATCAACCTGCATTGTTCACCCTTGCTGCAACGCTCGACACCGGCCGACATCGTGCATATCAGCGATGACGTGGTGCGCAAGGGCAGCCGCCAGCACATCGCCTACTGCGCCACCAAGGCCGGGCTCGACAGCCTTACGCTGTCATTTGCCGCGCAGTTCGCGCCGCTGATCAAGGTCAACGGCATCGCACCGGCGATGGTGATGTTCAACGACGGCGACGATGCTGCCTACCGCGCCAAGGTACTGGCCAAGTCGGCACTGGGCATCGAGCCTGGGCCCGAGGTGATCTACCAGAGCGTGCGCTACCTGCTGGACAACCCTTATGTCACCGGAACCACCCTGACCGTCAACGGCGGGCGGCATATCAAGTAAGCCGTTTGTGAGGATGTTGTATGACCTTATCCCTGCCCCAACACTACCGCGAGATCCTTAAAGGCCTGGGCGAAGACCCCGAGCGCGAAGGCTTGCTCGATACCCCCAAGCGCGCCGCCAAGGCCATGCAATACCTGTGTCATGGCTACGCGCAGAACCTGGAGGAGATCGTCAACGGCGCGCTGTTCGCCTCTGACAATGACGAGATGGTGATCCTCAAGGACATCGAGTTGTACTCGCTGTGCGAACACCACCTGCTGCCCTTTATCGGCAAGGCCCATGTGGCCTATATTCCGACCGGCAAGGTGCTGGGCCTGTCGAAACTGGCGCGTATCGTCGACATGTTCGCCCGGCGCCTGCAGATCCAGGAAAACCTCACGCGGCAAATTGCCGACGCCATCCAGGACGTGACCCAGGCGGCCGGCGTGGCCGTGGTGATCGAAGCCAAGCATATGTGCATGATGATGCGCGGCGTGGAAAAACAGAATTCAACCATGAACACCTCGGTGATGCTCGGCGCGTTCCGCGAGTCGAACACCACGCGCATGGAGTTCCTGCAACTGATCGGACGGAGCAAGTAGCAATGCCACAACTTCAACCAGGCATGGCGCGTATCCGGGTCAAGGACCTGTGCCTGCGCACCTATATCGGTATCAACGAGGAGGAAATCCTCAACAAGCAGGATGTGCTGATCAACCTGACCATCCTGTATGCCGCCCAGGAAGCCGTGCGCGACAATGACATCGACCATGCGCTGAACTACCGCACCATCACCAAGGCGATCATCGCCCATGTGGAAGGCAACCGCTTTGCCTTGCTGGAGCGCTTGACCCAGGAATTGCTGGACCTGGTGATGAGCAATGAGTCGGTGCTGTACGCCGAAGTCGAAGTGGACAAGCCCCACGCGTTGCGCTTTGCCGAATCGGTTTCGATAACGCTCGCGGCGAGCCGCTCAGCCTCAAGCGATAAGCTTCAAGCCACACGTTAAAGCCAACCTCATTCCAACTTGCAGCTTGAAGCTTACCCGCCGATAGCTGTCTCGAAGAGACCACCATGAACGATCAACAACGCCTCGAACTCGAAGCCGCCGCCTTTCGCCGGCTGGTAGCCCACCTGGACAGCCGCAAGGATGTGCAGAACATCGACCTGATGAACCTCTCGGGCTTCTGCCGCAACTGCTTGTCCAAGTGGTACAAGGCCGAGGCTGACGAGCGTCAGATCGAGCTGAGCCTCGATGACGCCCGTGAGGTGGTGTACGGCATGCCATACGCCGAGTGGAAAGCCACCTACCAGAAAGAAGCCAGCGCCGACCAACAGGCAGCGTTCGCGAAAGGAAAGACCCATGATTAGGCGCTTGCTAAGTGTTAACAACAGGCTAGCTTTACAAACAAGGAGTTAAAAAGCTTCAGACGCTATGGCTCAAGCCTCTGACTCTGAGTCCTTTCGATAAGGATTTTCGATTCATCAGAGTGGGGGCTGGCTGATGGAGCTTGTTTGGGCTACCGAAGATTTGGTGATTGCTGGGCGTCCGTATACCGGCTTTCCGATTCTGCTTTGGGACACGATGGAGAGTTGTGTTCCCGCCAATGATTTCCTTCGTTACTACCTTCTGCGCGGGGCCATAGGGTCAACGAAGTCCTGGCCAAGTACTGGCCGTGCGCTGTACGACTTCTTCAGCTTCCTCCAGGCACATGACCTTGATTGGCGCGATGTTGACCGTGGCGAGGCCAAGAGTACTGTTGCTGCCTACCGGGACTACTGCCTGGTCGAGTGCAAGTTGGCTCGCTCAACAACACGACAACGATTGCACTACATCTGCAAACTCTACGAATATGCCCAGACACAGGGATGGGTGAGCCGTCTACCGTTTAGCTATGAAGAGCGGACGGTTAAGCGTGAGGTCGGGTTCCTGGCCCACGTCGATGCCAGTGGTGGCAAGGCCATGGCAAACGACCTGATGCCGCGCGCGCATAGAACATTACCGAAGTTTTTGAGCATGGATGAGATCAGGGCGCTCTTGCGGGCCGCTGAGAATCCCCATCATCGAATGATGATCCGGCTCGGGCTTCAGAGCGGTCTGCGTCGGGAGGAAATCGCCACGCTCCCACTGGCCTACATCTTCGATCCCGATAAAACCGGCAGGCGCGAGCGCAACATTCGGATTCGTCTCGATCCGCACGATGGTCATGGCATGCTGACGAAAGGTAGCAAGGCACGCGACATCTACGTCAGTCGCCGCTTCCTCTCCGATCTGCACCGTTACGTGATCCAAGTTCGCGGTGAGCGGAGTTCTCTAAGCCCGGCAAAGTACAAGCCGCTGTTCCTCAACCAGTTTGGGGAGCCCTTCTCCAATGATGGAAAGGGCATCGAGCGCATCGTCCGCAATATCGGCAAGAAGGTCGGCATCTGGGTTTATCCCCACATGCTCCGCCACACCTATGCCACCCATACCCTGGTTGCCCTTCAGCGTAATCGTGGCGACGTAGAACCGCTGGTATTCGTGCAACGGCAGCTGGGCCATAGCTCGATCCAGACAACGATGGTGTATCTGCATTTGATCAACGAATTGGCCGATAGCGCGGTGCTGGCCTACGACGACGAGTTGAATGGCAGTTTGGAGACAGCCTGATGGGCAAGCGCAAGGTCTATGTCAGAACCGATCTCAGCGTTCCGCAAGTTGAGCACAGCCTCGATCAGCAAGGAAATGTCGTCTTGCTTCCTGAGGCCATTCCTCCCGCAAGAACCCTGATCGCATTTGGACGAAATGCTACTGGTTCCCGAAGTTTCGATTTTGCCCCCTGGTACGGTTCAGGTATTGATCCGATCACCTATGCCTGCCAGAGGCAAATTGAGCGATTCTTGGCCGGGCAGGATACTACGGTCGAGGTCAGTACAGTGGTCAATTACTGCCGTGCTGGCTTACGCAACTTCCTTGACTACCTGCTGCTGCGTGCAATCGCTTTCGGATACGAACTGACCCTAGCTGACATTGACCGCGCGCTGATCGACGGCTATCTCGGTCACTTGGTTGGCCAAGGAGTGGTTACAACTTCCCAGAAGCGCTTCTATGACTGTACAAAGTCCGTGCTTCTGGCGCTCGGCCAGCGTGGACTGATTGCCTTGGTCGCCGCAGGTGACGCGGCCACCTTTCCTCGCAACCCGTTCCCAAACAACAACCAAAAAGTAAAGGGCGAGACCCCACTACCGAAGGCTCAGCGTCATGCGCTCGCGGCGGCGGTCAAACAGGCTGTCATGCCGATCTGGCGCGACGACGTGCCTCTGACCGGCGAGTTGTTAACCTATGCTCTGCTGATCGTGGCATTACACACGGGGCGCAACACTACCCCGCTGCTGGAGATGGGGCGCGATTGTCTACGCGCCCACCCCAAAGACAACAGCACCTTCCTGATCCTGTGGAAACGGCGAGGTCACAACACCAGCAAAGTAGTACTTCGGGGCGAAAGCACGAATGAGCGCCTTCTGGAATCCACACCAACCATCAAAATTAATGTCGAGCGCCTGATCCGACACGTGATCGCCCGCACCGAGCCGCTACGCGCAGAGGCTCCTGACGACCTTCAGGCACGTGTCTGGCTGTATCGATCACGCGGCAACGAAGGGACGGGCCAAGTCACTGCACTGTCTGACAGTACCTTGCAGTACGGCACTCAGAAACTTGTGGCTAAATACGGACTCACGGACAGCGATGGACAGCCGCTGCGCATCAACATCTCACGCCTCCGCAAGACCTTTGCCAACCGCATCTTCGAGATTCTGGACGGTGACCTAGCGACTACAGCAATTGCCCTTGGCAACACGCCCCAGGTAGCCGGACGAAACTATCTGCTGCCGGACGAGGATGCCAAACGCAACTGGCGGTTCATGGGCGACGTCATGGTCGAGGAGTTGCTGACTTACACCATCGGCACGACCTATAAGACGCCTATGGGGCACTGTAGTGATCCCGTAAACGGCCAGTACGCCCCCAAGCGAGAAGGTGCTACATGCATCAACTTCCTCAACTGTCTCCGCTGCCGGCATTACGCGGTGACGGGCAATGACCTGCACAAGCTATTCAGTTTCTACTTCCGCGTGTTCGCCGAACGCATGCACATGGACAAACGGCGCTGGACGCGAGAGTACGCGCACATCCCACGGCTGATTGACCACTACATCGTGGCTGAGAGTCTAAGACGTGGAGTCTTCAAACTCGCGGCCGTCGAAACTGCACGCGAGCGAGCTCGCATCGAGCCACACCCATTCTGGTCGTACGATGTAGTGTCGCACTTAGAGGTCTTCGCATGAGCAACAATGCCGAGTTCTCACTGCCTTGGGCGTGTGTCGAATCACAGCCTGGGGATGTACGTGAACTACCCGAGAGCCAGCGCAGTACCCTTATCGTGAGCGCCACTCAGGTCGAGGGGCACTGGGTTATTCTCAGTCAATATGGCGACGACTGTTGGCAGCTAGACGGTATGCCAAGCAACATGCGTGACAGTCAAAAACACCTGAATTTCCAACATGTGCCGACTTCGTTCAGAGCAGTGATGAAAGAGGTGATGTACCGTTACTTGCGGCGCGGCCGGGAGGGCCAGCAACGGCCGAAAGGGGGCACGCTGAGCCAACTTTTTAGAAATATAACGGTCTTCCTGCGTTACCTAGACACGCTCGCGCTCGACCGCCTGGAATTGGTCACCCCCATTGTCTGCACAAATTATGCTGCTGAGTGCCGGGAGTACCGCCAACCTCACCAACGTGAAGACAAGCCGCTATCGCAGAGAGGCCTTTTGAACCGCCTCTCGGCCGTCGAAGCGCTCTACGATTTGAGTCAATACACCCACGATCCAATACCGCAACATCCTTGGCATGGAACATCTTCTAAGGCTATGGCCGGAATGACTGGCAGCGGTGCGCCCCGTAAGCAGGCTGGCAAGACGCCACTGATGCCTGATACGGTGTTCTGCACTCTGTTCGAGAAAGCCTACGAGCAAGTTCAATGCGGTAAGCACCTGCTCGATCTACGCGATGCCGTCACAGCTGTTGTAGCGGAACGGAGAGCACAGAAGCCTTGGGCTGTCGTTGGTGCCAAGAACCAAAAGCTTGCCGCCCTTGGCTGGAAAGGCGGCTTGGCAGCGCTCAACCAAACACTTCTAAATCTGCGCACCGCCTGTTATATCGTACTGGCAAGCACCTCCGGTTGCCGCAACCACGAGTTGGCCAACGTCCAGTTAGGTGCGCACCACCGCACCGAGGATGATGAAGGCACCATCTTCCATTGGATGCGCTCCAAGTCGGAAAAGACCGATACCGGGGTACACGACTGGATGATCCCTGAGGCAGCCGTGCGGGCGCTTCGTCTTATTGAGCGTTGGGCCGAACCTTATCAGGCCATGATCGCCGCCGAAATCGTCGAGCGACGCAAAACCAATCCGCTCGACACGGAAATCGCCCGCGCGCAGAAACATCGTCATGCGCTGTTTATCGGAGTAACCCCGAGGAAGAGCAACCAAGTTCGCACTCTTTCGAATGAAGCATGGGGTCACTCCCTGAAGGCATTCGCCAAGAGTGCAGGACTGAGTTGGTCGCTTACCAGCCACCAGTTCCGTCGCAAGTTCGCCAACTACGTAGCACACAGCCAGTTTGGCGATCTACGTTACTTGCGTGAGCATTTTGCGCACTGGAGTATGGATATGACTCTCGGATATGCGATGGATGATGGCTGGGGCAGTCACCTTGACTTGGAACTGTACGATGACATTCAGGCTGAGCTTGAAGACATCAAGCTCTGTACGGTAGATAGCTGGCTCAGCGACTATCCGTTGGCTGGCGGTTACGGCCGCTCGATCAAGCGATGGCAGCGAGACCCGGCCAACCTTGCCCTCTTCAAGGATCATCAGACGATGGTGATTTCGATTGCCGAAAGCACTGCAATCCGCAGCAACGGGCATGCCTGGTGCACGGCCGACAATGATGGTTGCATAGGCAACACACTAGAGCCGACGCGCTGCGGCGACTGCAACAATGCAGTGATCGGGCGCGGCCATCTTGGCATCTACCGCCAGCTCTACAGCAACCTCAAGGAATTGCTAACGTGCAACGATATTGGCGAGAGTGGTCGTGTGCGAGTTCTGCGTGATCTAGAACGGTGTCGCGATGTATTCATGCGGCTTGGCTATGACCCAGAGAGCGATGTAGCGTGACAATTAAACGTAAGCCCGCCGACGCCCGAGAAAAGGAGCTAATGCTCGCGCTCCACCGTATTGAACGTGGTCGGGCAAAAACAGATGAAAAGAAAGTTACCATCGCGGCGGTAGCACGTGAGGCGGGCGTTTCGGCGGCGCTGATCCATAACCATTATCCGAACATCGCCGAGACCATCCGTGAAGTTCAAGGCCGTTCTAGCCGCGCTCAGCGCGACGTTAAGCACCAGGATCTGTGTGCAGAGCGAGAGAAGAGCCGTGCACTCCGTCAGGAAATCGAGGAACTGCGCAGCAAGGTTGCCCGCCTTACTTCTCTTAACGAAGTGCTGACAAACGAAAATCGAATTTTAAAAGCTAAGCAGAACGCCCCTAGAGTGATCGGTATCGGCTCATGAGATGGACTGTGTTCTTAAAATTGTTGTTGCGGACCGAGAAACTGGAGCAGTTCAATGCCTAGCAGATACTACTTGGCATGCCTCGAAATTTTCATTATGCATGAATTAGTACGCTTGCCAACATAACACCCGTAACTGGTGTAAAATTTTTGAGGAGAACCCAAGATGGTAAATGGACGCGATTTCTTGGCGTAGCCGGCATGATAAACGATTACCTTTTGTGTTTGATTTGAGAAATCGTATATCTGACTGATCGACGTTGTTCATCATCTAGGCGCTCAAGATCACTTTCAATTTTCTTTATGTAGTTTTCTCCGTCTTTCGATTTGGCTACTCGATTGAGTATTCTTTCGACCTCACTGCAGCGACATGCAGTAATAGCCAAGTCAACAGGAGCCCAAGAAGATGAAATAAATACGTCTACAAGTTCATTACGTGCGCTTTTACAACGATCCCAATCTACAAAAGGTACAAACTTTAATAGATCGGGCACATCATCGGCCTTTGCAAACTCTCGATAAACAATTGGAAAAAGCACCGCAACAATCGAAGAAACCGGCTCATATCGACAGTGGAGCAAAGTGGGCATTAGTTCGCCGGAGACATTAACAAATTCCTTTCCTAAAACTTTATCTGCATCCATCATTAGTTTCGCACAAGCATTACATGCCGCTTCAGTCAAATTGATATTATGCCGTCCAATTAGCGCATAAGCTATATCTCTCGCGGCTTTAACTATCTGTTGACGGACAGCGAGCGGAGCATTTTCAAATGCGATTAAATTGCGACTAGCTATTTCAAAATTTAATTCTCTAGCCAAACCAGTTCTAATTAAATACTTCGCATCAATCTTATTTCCAATCTCGCCAAAAAGCATACGCAGCGTCTCAGCTTCGTTACCGTCAAATCGACTTTGGAGAAGTTTTTCAAGCGTAGCTTCGGCCAGAGAGGATTTTTGTTCATAATCAAGTATTGAAAAGATCGATCCGATAATTCTGACAAGAGTGTTTATCGGAAGGCCACCGCTCGATATTATTTTGAGCAATTTTTCTAAAGCATTTTTGGGGAGGAGCTCAATCACTTTATTGGCGATGGCATGTGCAGATACTAGTATTGCCAAGTCACGAGCACTGGCGCGCCCCAATACAGCTTTGATCAGCTTATTAGACGCAGTTTGCGACAGACGCTTCTCAGTTAACAACCATGTCAGGTCTTCGCGAGTTGGGCGAACTATGAGCTCCAGCAGCTTGTCTCGCGATATGGATGGCTCAACATTAATTAATACATCTCGAATTACTGAAAGATCGCAAATATTGCTTGCACAATCGACAAGCACTGAGCTTAGTTTTTCCGCCTCGTAACCATTGGCCTCCCCCAACTGCCGTAACGCTGCAATAAACTCTTGCTCATCCAAACCTTTGAATATAGGTATCGCGACTGGAAGGTGACGATCCTCAACCAAATGAGGAAGGAGCGCCCTACCTGCCGCCCGAGCAAGTTTCTGATCTAGCCCTGCAAATGCCATTCCTAATTTTTTAATCAACTCATCATTCGCTGCTATTCGGCGATTGAGCATACTGTTTTGCAATAAAATTCGAGCTATAACATCTGCCGGCGCCGCAATAAGTGCTTGCTCAACTAAAGGCGTTGCCCCTTTCTCTAGACCTAAAACAATACTTGGGGTTAAATCACTGAGTGCTTTCTTAGGGTCTATTTGCTGTAAGAGTTTGACCGCGCCGTCGGGTGCATGCTCCGCGAGATGGGTCGCGAGCAGTCTAATCGCACTCTGGCTAGCAGGCATATCATGGCCCTGCATCTTTCGTGCGATGGCGCCAGTAAAATCCCAAGCATCGTCTGAAGGAATCGTCCTCGCGCGGAGCGCAGCCTCAGTCAAGTGAGGCTCAATAAGTTTTATTGCTGCTGCGTTACTCACCATTCCAGAGTTGGCAATGTCCAATAGCCCCAAAACCGCAGTCGGTGTCTGCAGTAGCTTCTCAAGCAGTTCATTCCAAAGCAAAGTAATCCGTAATGCTGATGAGCTATCCCCCGCATGGCTGCCTAACAACTGAATGTCTTGTTCCGAAAGGAGCTTTGGTACAGATTCTTCAAAAACACGCTTGAAGATAGTACTAGTCCATTTGTGCCGTTCGGGTTGAAGTGAACGCCCGTCCACACGACGTCCGGGCCAATCTGAAAATTTAGACTTAGCATTTAGCGGAGCGAAGACGAGATCCATATCTCGCCCACCTATCTTCCTCGGCGATAAGGCGAACGTTGATAGCGCGAATCGCCGTCGAATTTCAGGCCAAAGAGCGGCGATTAAACGCATGGAGGTTAGTTCGGGATTAGGTGCATCAAATACCACTATCGGCTTGGTATCCTCCAGAAAAAGCGCCTCTAACAGCTCTTTCGCATTGAGTCCAAAAGATGCCCCCCCTCCTACGTTAAGTGATTCATTTAGTTTGGTAGTTACGGCATCTATTGCGCCCGGCAATTCGATCGCATTGAGAAGCTCTAGCACTTGAATGATCAGCGGACTTGAAGCCCAAGTCTGCGCGTCGATGAATATGCTTTTGGTTATAACACAGCCTGCCCTGGGTACAGTAAGGTCTTGCCAAGTTCTAGCAACGACATAGTACTTGCCGCTCGGTAGCGGGTATGCCGAAAGGTAGGGCGCAAATTGTTCCTTTGGACGCAAAGGACCAGCTATGTCAGACATGCGATCAACTACAGCTTGATCATCCTTGGCCAGCGTCACAGAAGACGCAAGCAACTGATGCCCCTTGCGATAACCATGGATTTGGATTTCGGCACTAATCACAGGGTGACAGGCCTACCGCCCAAGCGATGGGGGTCGTGATATCAAAAACCTTCTTCCAACCATTTCCATCGTCCGTTGCAACCCAGCCAAGACCGTCTGGGCCTTCCGTCAGGAAAATCTGCCGGAACTGAGCGTCATTTTTCAGGTCTCCGCCAACACTGCTTAGGCCGAATACTCGAATATCAAGATTCTCTATGTCCATCAGCCTACCGGCAAAAAGGGGATATTCGCGTTCGAGATAGGCCAAGGGGCCTTTTTGAAACACACCTGCATCCACTAAATCCCAAGCAGTGACCACCACTGACAGCCTTGGGCGCTCACCATCGTCACGGTTGGCAAGAGAAATTTCAAGGAAGCGAATCAGTTCGCACAGAACCACTTGGGTAGGAAGGCCTTGCTCATCTTCGTCACCGAGCATTTCTAGCATGCGTCGTGAAGTAACCCAATCCAAGGGACGAACATCTTGATCAGAACCCACTCGTATAAAGAGTAAGGCGCCATCTGCTTCACAGAGTTCCTTCATCCAGTCCAGATCTATTTCATTTTCCACAACAGCATTACGCCAGAGCTCGCCCGAAATGTCGGGTATCACGATCTTGGCTTCTGGTCCACCCGAAGTCTCAGCTACGACAACTTCAAAATCCCGACGAGCCTCACTGTGCTCGGTTCGAGGAACAAAGCCGCCTGCAAATATATGATCTGTGATCTCAAGGACGAACGTGATGTCTTCAGGCTGCTTAACGGCATGCAAGACACCACTCTTGCTATCGAGTGCTCGCCATAAAGGTGCGATGTAATTGGTTTTCCCCGAGTCGGGACCGCCAAGTAGTATGATTGATCTGCTCATCGCTGCCTCCTATAGTTCAAGTAGGCACGATCGCCTTCGGCTGGTTCAGTCGAGCGCCAGAGTATTGGGCGTTCAAGTTTTTGCCCAGCAGTCAAGTTAATCAGATCGGCTATGCCGTATCCCGGCGGAACAGTGTCTGGGTGGTCGGAGAAAGGAGCAACCCCTACAATTTTGGCCTCGGCGCCGCGCCGTGCAAGTTCTGTTTTTAGACGCTTCGCCACACTATCATCGACCGGTTGTAAATCATGGTGAGTTACAACGATTATCAATCGAAGGTCTTGACCATCCAGCATGGTTTTCAATCGGGCAGTAAGCTGACCCACCCGGGCAATAACTCCATGACGCCTCTCGATATCCGCGAGAGATCGACCATCGAGCACAATCCAGATGATCTCTGCTGACTTTAAGAACTCCAATCTATCAGCTTGGGCCGAGCTGACGAGTGCTTGCGTCCATTCACCAGGTATATCAGGGAGCGCGAAATCCACACGCCTTCCGTCCATGCTCCTTATTAGCCTTAGGTGCAAAAAACCTGGACCATGATCATCTGCCAATTCCGTGTGGACAGTCATTTGCTCAGGCGCAGTGCCATTATTCCAGTCACGTGCACCGCGTGCAATTTCGTCGAAAGCAGTCAAACTTTTACTATCTGCAAATGACCAACCTTCTAGCTTTGCGTGCGAGAGGAGTAAGTAGAGGCTGGCCAAACAAGCTGTTTTCCCTGACTCTGGGTCACCAAGAATACCGACCACATTCACATACTTAGTAGCCATCATTGCATTTAGATCTTCCAATCCAAGTGCACGGCTGGATGGAAATGCAGCAGTACTCTTTGGCTGGTTGAGAACCGGCGCGCCAAGTCGCTCGTTGTCAGCCGATACAGCTTTTTCATCATCTTGCAAATTATCAGGTGCGGTTTCAGCTGAATCCTTAGTAGCACGGTTGCTGCAAGTAGCTGGATCGCGTTCGAGCGCGCATACGCCCGTTTCATCAACAGTGCATCCCTCGAATCCGCAAGATCGACTCATAGCTTCGCTTCGCCTTGAATAATCATCTTGACAAGCCCAGCCTCTGATAATGCACGCTCCCCCCATTCAGAAACACGTCGTTTCACGGCCGCACCTGGGTCAGAAGCGTCACTGTTACTCAATGCATAAAGTAGCGGGAAAACTGTCGGATATGCTTCAACTTGGGTGACCGTGAGTGCTTCGCTAAGAGTCGTACGCTCCTCACCGATGACCTCGAGTAGATCCTGAGCATTGAGTTCTGGATCTAGATCCAATGTTCTAAGAACGAGCTCACGATGCACTTCACACGGAAACCGGCGAAGCAGGGTTGCTGCTTCAATCCCAGTCGCCACTATTCGTAACGGTTCGGGGATGCTGGAAAGCTGCTTTTTGAGCAACCGACTGCGGTTTAATTGCGCCCACCACAAAAAGTCCAGCTCCTCTCGATCCAACGTAGAGTTACGGCGAAGTGAGTTTACCGTGCTGGCCATCGCCTCTTTAACGTTATGAGTCGGTTTGCCCCCTTCCTCAATAGCAATTTCCACTTCAGCTGGATCGGGGACTTTTGAACGCTCTCGGGCCTTCTCGCTCGCGGCGTTGCACCAGTCTGTAGCAACTGTTAGAACCTCGCGCCGGAGATTTTCGCGTCGGACATCCTCAAGAACAGGTTGATATGCTAATGCTGACTGCAGCGCAGCAGCGTAGAGATCAAGGATGCTCCACCCATGGTTGCTAGGGCTTCCACTCAGCATGGATACCACAGCCATACCCGTACACACACCAACATCCAGTGGGCGTTCATCAAACAGATACGAGGATGATTTTTTTTGGATTACCCCTTGGACTTCAGTACCGAGCTCTGAAGAAGGATAGCCGTCACCACCAAGGGCCTTCGCTACGTCCGCCGCCTTGGCAATGATTTTCGAAACGTTATCTACTTTCTTCCAACTGGTAGCAAGGCTGGTCGCCGCTGAACGCCGGGAGTTCACGTCGTCATCGTTTACGGAAACTCCGGAAATTCGCATATGTAGTGCAATATTATCCATTACTTTTGCCCGTCCTTACGCTCACTAATCAATTGGTCGATCATCATTTCCACCCGGTTCAGCTTTCCTTTGCGTACAAGCATGTCGAACAATTTTCGTTCCAACCCTTGGGACATAGGTTCATTGAAGTTGTTTTGGAGTGCATCCAATTCAACGAGTATGCGCAATCGTTCGCTTTCCAACAGATCGCGAAAGAATCTGAGGCGAGCAGTCTCATAACCTTCTGCCATCGGCTCCATGGACTGATGCTCCTCACCTGAAGGTTCCATTGGAATCATCTCGATGATAGGCCCAGCGGTATATTCACTCGCGGCTACAGGCTGACTACCACAGGATTGCGCCGATAGGGAAGTCTCAGGGCGGGCTGCTTTTCGAAAAGATGGGCAGGCAAGCCGGAATTGCGGATTTTCTCCCCCCAGCCGCTTATGATCCGCCTCGAAGCACGTCCGCTGAGCATTCCATGCTCGTGGATGCATGGTTACCAACAGCCCATCGTTCTCAGAATCCCATTCGAACTCGATGATGTTGTAGGTGAAGGTGTAGACGTCATTGGACTTGAAGGGAACGGTAGCCCCAGCTGCGAGCATCATAACGTCACTACCCGACTCGACGTTGTCAATCGATACTCTTGGGTTGTGTTCATGGCCAGAAATGAAAACTCTGGCTCGGCTGCGTATGTAATTTCGAACTTGCTCTTGATCCTTGTACCAATTCAGAGGGTGATGAACCAACACAATATTTTCCACGCCATCCGTGCGAGGAATGGTGAACTGGCGTTCGCCTATCATTAGCTCAGGATGTTCATCGCGCTCTTTACCATGGCAAAGAAGGGAGGAATTGAGCCTAATGAAGCGTATCGCTCTCCCTGGGGCGAGGCTGACCTCCATCTCTGAAGCATATGCCCCCTCGTTATTGAGAGGGCAATCGTACCCAAAACTGAACCGGTCGTAGTCTTCAAACCGGACAAATAGCGCCGCTCGGTCCGTAGCGTTGTTTAGGATCTCTTCGTACTCCTTCGCTCCGCCGGCACGAATGTGATCGAGGATCTGCTTTCCTGCATACGACAGCTTTTCACGGTCCAGATCATGGTTACCTGGTACCATTTGTACGCGATGGATCTCGACGCCTATGTTCTCGGCTAGCCGATCTAACCAAACACCAGCTTCTTCATATTCAGCCCATTTTCCCGACTGTGCTATGTCACCTGTTACCAAAATGCCGTGAGCGACCCCACCTGCGATACTCGAGACGACGGCCTTGGCGTCTGTGATCAGTTGCTGCTTCACGTCAGCATGAATGTAAACTTTGTCATCTTTTTCTTGACCGAAATGAATATCGGACACGTGAACAAAAACTGCAGGCATAAGCTCCCCCCCGGCATGCGGTCCCTGGATGCATAGGGGCACTATGATATCAAAGAAAAAAAATTTATCTGAAGTTATATATGATCCCGGACAGCTCTATTCGCTATTGAGCATCTCCGGGGCGTTCCACAGGCTTGACGAATAAGTCCTCTTAGATCTGAGCGCACTCGAAATGCCCATTTGAGGTTGTGCTGAAGCCTCCGGACTCGGCCTAAAGTTGTGGCATTTTTGCCATTACACGTGCTTTTTTACACAGGCCGGGTTGGATTAGGCCTGCCATAGCAACGACGTATCTTGTTCAAGTACAACTCAAATGTCAGGTCAGTTCGACTACAAGTGTCAAGCCCATGCGATTACCCAGCCTGCATGTGGCTCGCAATGACCTAAAAAAATACAAAAACAGTTACGATCTATAAGTGCTTGAATACTTTAGTGATTATTACATGTAACAGTTAATAAGGAGCCATATGCCATGACTGATTTGAACACCCTGCGCGTTAGCCTCAACAGTGGCGAACATGTGTTTGCCGATACCTTGGCGTTTGTTGCTGCTGGTTACGACTACCAGCCGCAGGCCTTCACCAACGGCCATGTAGAAAATGCGGCCGGGCAGAATGAGGGTTCGTGCAAGACACTGGGTTTGGCCCTGCTGGAAAGTCTGAGCGATCAGGAAGCGCTGCTGGCTTTTGGCGAGCATTACCGTTCGGTGGTGGCGACGCCTGAGGGCAGCGACCACGGCAACATCCGCGCACTGATCGCGCATGGCCTGGCCGGCGTGAAGTTCACCGCACAACCCCTGACACGCCGCTGATTCAATCTAGAAACCCGTTCACTGGGGGAGCCGGGCTTGCCCGCGATGGCGATGGTGACTGATACGCCGCTATCGCAGGCAAGCCAGCTCCCACAAGGACTGGGTTAACACTTCATGACCTGGGTGTTAGTTGAATCGCGGACATAAAAAACCGGCCTCACAGCCGGTTTTTTAGTTCAACGGGGTCAGAACGAAGCGTTCTGCAGGCCGTCCAGGTAACGCTCGGCATCCAGTGCCGCCATGCAACCGGCGCCGGCCGAGGTGATGGCCTGGCGGTAAACGTGGTCGGCTACGTCACCGGCAGCGAAGATACCTTCGATGTTGGTGGCGGTGGCGTTGCCTTCACGGCCGCCCTGCACCACCAGATAACCGTCTTTGGCTTCCAGCACGCCTTCGAACAGCGAGGTGTTCGGGGTGTGGCCGATGGCGATGAACACGCCGTCGACTTTCAGTTCGTCAAAGCTGCCGTCATTGTTTTTCAGACGGGCGCCGGTCACGCCCATGTTGTCGCCCAGGACTTCGTCCAGGGTGGCGTTGAGCTTGAGGATAATCTTACCTTCAGCGACACGGGCGTGCAGCTTGTCGATCAGGATCTTCTCGGCGCGGAAGGTCTCGCGGCGGTGAACCAGGGTCACGGTGCTGGCGATGTTCGCCAGGTACAGCGCCTCTTCCACGGCCGTGTTGCCGCCGCCGACCACGGCGACCGGTTTGTTGCGATAGAAGAAACCATCGCAGGTCGCGCAGGCGGATACGCCCTTGCCCATGAACGCTTCTTCCGATGGCAGGCCCAGGTAGCGGGCGCTGGCACCAGTGGCGATGATCAGCGCGTCACAGGTGTATACGCCGCTGTCGCCGGTCAGGCTGTAAGGCTTTTTCGAGAAGTCGACTTTGTTGATGTGATCAAACACGATTTCGGTTTCAAAGCGCTCGGCGTGTTCTTTCATACGCTCCATCAGCACCGGGCCGGTGAGGCCATGGACGTCGCCCGGCCAGTTGTCGACTTCGGTGGTGGTGGTCAACTGACCACCCGCCTGCATGCCGGTGATCAGCAGCGGCTTGAGGTTGGCCCGGGCAGCGTAGACAGCAGCGCTATAACCGGCAGGGCCGGAACCGAGAATAATCACTCGCGAATGACGGGTATCAGACATGACTCACTCCTATCGACCGCCCGGACTACAAGGCGGCTGGAATAAAAAAGGGACCACGAAGCACTTGGGGAAGGCTTGAACTCGCAGACCCTGAAAAATAATGGGTGCAGCGTATCGAGGGGGGCAAGATTAAGGAAATACGGAATAACAATCCAGCTCATAGGTGGTCTCTATGCAGTCGGCTTGGTCCATCGACACGTTTGTTACCGCTGATGTCGCCGCTTTCGCCTAAGGTGCAAAGTCGGTAAGGTCGGCGCGTTCGCCCCTTTGCTCGGAGTTCTCCATGCCCGACCCTGCTCTTTCCGGCCCGCAATACCTGCGTGAAGGCCTCAAACTGGTGTTGAGCCCTGGCCTGCGCCTGTTTGTTTTGCTACCGCTGGCGATCAACCTGGTGCTGTTCGTCGGCTTGATCTATTTCGCCGGTCATCAATTCAGTTTGTGGGTCGACCATTTGATGCCGACGCTGCCGAGCTGGCTGAGTTTTCTGAATTACCTCATCTGGCCTCTGTTTGTGGTGCTAGTGGTGCTGATGGTGTTTTTCACCTTCACCATGCTGGCCAACATCATCGCCGCGCCCTTTAACGGCTTTCTCTCGGAGAAGGTCGAAGTGGTGGTACGTGGCACGGACGATTTTCCGGCCTTCAGCTGGGGCGAGTTGGTCGCCATGGTCCCGCGCACGCTGGCCCGGGAAATGCGCAAGCTGGGCTACTTCCTGCCACGGGCCATCGGCTTGTTTATCCTGTCGTTCATTCCGGTGGTCAACCTGATCGCCGCGCCACTATGGCTGTTGTTTGGCGTGTGGATGATGGCGATCCAGTACATCGACTACCCGGCAGACAACCACAAGCTGGGCTGGAACGAGATGCTCGCCTGGCTGCGCCAGAAACGTTGGCAGAGCATGAGTTTCGGCGGCATCGTCTACCTGGTGCTGCTGGTGCCAGTGGTCAACCTGCTGATGATGCCGGCGGCAGTAGCCGGGGCCACGTTGTTCTGGGTGCGAGAGCAAGGTGCCGAAGCGATGGCGCAGCCGAAAAAAGTGACCCAGTCATAAATCCATCATGCCGATGACACAATGACGACATGGCCCACGGCGACACTGTGGGTCATGATGACAGCCTCGCTTCACATCACTCTGATTACCGAAACCTTCCCGCCAGAGATCAACGGGGTGGCCAATACCCTTGGCCGCTTGTGCGAGGGTTTGCGGGCGCGCGGCCATCAAGTCGAGCTGGTGCGCCCGCGCCAGGGCGTCGACCAGAGCCGCCCCAGCGACGATGAGTTGCTGCTGTGCCGTGGCTGGCCGCTACCCGGGTACCCGGGCCTGCAATGGGGACAGTCGTCGATGCACAAATTGCTGCGACGCTGGACCCGTCAGCGTCCGGACGTGCTGTACATCGCCACCGAAGGGCCATTGGGTCTCTCTGCCCTGCGCGCCGCGCGGCGCCTGGGGATCAGCGTGGTCAGTGGCTTTCATACCAATTTCCAGCAGTACTCGAACCAATACGGCTTGAGCATGCTGAGCCGAATGGTCACTCACTACCTACGCTGGTTTCATAACCGTTCGACCTTGACCCTGGTGCCCAGCGCCAGCCAGCGCCTGGAGTTGGAGCGCAGGCATTTCGAGCGTCTGGGGATGTTGTCACGCGGGGTGGACAGCCAGTTGTTCCACCCGGCCAGACGCGACAACGCGCTGCGGGAAAGCTGGGCATTGAACAGTGAGCAAACTGCCGTGCTCTACGTAGGCAGACTTGCGCAGGAGAAGAACCTGGGATTGCTCAAACGTTGCTTTGAGACGTTGCAGGACACTTATCCCCAGTGTCAGATGAAGCTGATCATCGTCGGCGATGGCCCGCAACGGGCGATGATGGAAAAGGAACTGCCGGAAGCGATCTTTTGCGGCACCTTGCGAGGCGAGGAACTGGCGCGGCATTACGCGTCAGGCGATGTGTTCCTGTTCCCCAGCCTGACCGAAACCTTCGGCAACGTGGTGTTGGAGGCGATGGCCTCGGGCTTGGGTGTGGTGGCCTACGATCAGGCGGCTGCGACCCAGCATATTCGCCATGGCTACAACGGTGTGCTGGCGATGCCGGGAGATGAGAATGCGTTTTGTGAGGCCGCTAACTGGTTACTGGAGGACGCAGAAAGCTTGCGCCGCATGCGCCTGAATGCCCGTCAGCATGCGAGCCGCCAGGGTTGGCCGGCGATTATCGAACAGTTTGAGCGCCAACTGCGCGGGGTATGCAAGGACGGGCCCCCAGTGCCCGCCCTGTCGCCGCTTACACCAGGGTCGTCAACGCCTCACGACTGAATGGCAGGATATCGCTCTCCCGGCCTTCGCGCACTTTCACGGCCCAATCCGGATCAACCAGCAGTGCGCGGCCCACGGCGACCAGGTCGAACTCGTCGTTGTTCAGGCGCTCCAGCAGTTTCTCAAGACTGGCCGGTTGCGCGACCTTGTCGGTGTTGACCATGAACTGCAGGAACTCGCCATCCAGGCCCACGCTGCCCACGGTAATGGTCGGCTTACCGCTGAGCTTGCGGGTCCAACCGGCCAGGTTGAGGTTGGAGCCTTCAAACTCCGGTTCCCAGAAGCGACGGGTGGAGCAGTGGAAAATGTCCACACCGGCGTCAGACAACGGCTTGAGGAACTCGCCCAACGCTTCCGGGGTTTGCACCAGGCGAGCGGTGTAGTCCTGCTGTTTCCACTGGGAGAAACGGAAGATGATCGGAAAGTCCGGGCCAACTGCGGCGCGGGTGGCCTCGATCAGCTCGATCGCAAAGCGCGAACGGTTGGCCAGACTGCCACCGTATTCGTCGGTGCGCTGGTTGCTGCCTTCCCAGAAGAACTGGTCCACCAGGTAGCCGTGGGCGCCGTGGATCTCTACACCGTCCATGCCGATGCTCTGGGCATCCCTGGCGGCCTGGGCGAAAGCGTTGATCACTTCTTTGATGTCCTGAGTGGTCATGCCGTGGACGACCACGTTGCCATCCTTGAGTTTTTCCATCGGGCCATAGGCTGGCACGCTGGCATCTGGCTCGGTGCCGATACGACGCACGCTGCCTACGTGCCACAATTGCGGAACGATCTTGCCACCTTCAGCGTGCACCGCGTCGACTACCTTCTTCCAGCCAGCCAGGGCGGCTTCACCGTAGAAATGCGGGACATTGGGGTAGCCGTTTGAGGCTTGATGGCCGACCACCGTACCTTCGGTGATGATCAGGCCCACGCCTGCGGCGGCGCGGCGACGGTAGTACTCGATCACGTTGGAATTAGGGACGCCACCCGGGGAGAACGAGCGGGTCATCGGCGCCATGACCACGCGCGTCGACAGTTGCAATGCACCGAGCTGGAACGGTTTGAACAAGGCTTGGACAGGCATGGGAGCACTCCACGGGAGACTTAGTTTATGACGCAGATAATATGGGGAGTGCGCAGCGCTGAGTAGCACTATTGATCCGAGTGATTAAGGGGTATGAAAGCAGTCAGTAGCTACACGCTTGAAGCTGCAAGAGGAGCGCTGGCGCTTATTCTTGCGGCTTCAACTTGAGACTTGAAGCTACACCGGAAGGGGTTCAGCTCAGGGCTTTTTCGATGGCCTGGACGATCGTCGGATCATCCGGCGCTGTACGCGGCGAAAAGCGCGCGAGCACCCGGCCGTCTTTACCCAGCAGGAATTTTTCGAAATTCCACGTGATATCCCCGGGGAACTCGGCGCCCTCACCTGCCAGCAAGCGGTACAGTTGATGCCGATCAGGGCCGTTGACCTCGAGCTTGCTGCCCAGCGGGAACGTTACCCCGTAGTTCAGGCTGCAGAACGCCTGGATCTCTTCCTCAGTACCCGGCTCCTGGCCGGCAAACTGATTGCACGGCAAGCCAAGTACGGTAAAGCCCTGGCCCTTGTACTGCTGGTAGAGTTTTTCCAACGCGGCGTATTGCGGGGTCAAACCACATTTGGAGGCCACGTTGACCACCAACACCACTTGCCCCTTTAAGGGCGCAAGCGGCAGCTCGTGTCCGTCCAACGCTTTGAGTTTCAGGTCGTGGAAAGCACTCATGACGAACTCCAGATATCCCATATTCTTCGCATTGCGGCGCTTCGAGATTACAGCCCGCAAGCCTGCAATCATAGACGCCGATTGCAAAACTCGCCTACGGGTTACTGAGCGGTCGGCCAGGGCAAAATCGGAATCGCCGTCACGGCGTTCTGCGGGCTGCCTTCGATCAGTCGGTCGCTGTACACCAGGTACACCAGGGTATTGCGCTTCTTGTCGAGGAAACGCACCACCTGCATGGTCTTGAACACCAGCGAGGTGCGCTCCTTGAACACTTCGTCGCCATCCTTGAGCTCGCCCTTGAAGCGGATCGGCCCTACCTGACGGCAGGCGATCGAGGCTTCGGCGCGGTCTTCAGCCAGGCCCAGGCCGCCTTTGACGCCGCCGGTCTTGGCGCGCGAGAGGTAGCACGTCACGCCGTCGACCTTGGGGTCATCAAACGCTTCGACCACGATCCGGTCGTTGGGGCCGACAAACTTGAACACCGTCGACACCTGGCCGACTTCCTCGGCGGACGCCAGCAGCGGCATGGCCAACAGCAGGCCGAGCATTCCCTTCATTAAACGCATCGTGTATTCCTTTGGTTAGACCAGGATCAGGTTGTCGCGGTGCACCAGTTCAGGTTCCGCCATGTAACCCAATAGTCCGACAATCGCATCAGAGGATTGTCCAATGATTTTCTGCGCTTCAAGGGCGCTGTAGTTGGCCAGGCCACGGGCAATTTCACGACCGTCCGGCGCAACGCAGACCACCATCTCGCCACGGCGGAAGCTGCCCTGCACCAATTTGACGCCCACCGGCAGCAGGCTCTTGTTGCCTTGGGACAACGCTGATACGGCCCCCTCGTCCAGCACCAGCGTGCCTCGGGTTTGCAGATGACCGGCCAGCCACTGTTTGCGCGCCGCCAGCATGCCGCGTTCCGGCGACAACAGGGTGCCGATGCGCTCACCGGCCTTGAGGCGGTCCAGTACGTGCTCCAGGCGCCCGCCGACGATGATGGTGTGCGCGCCGGAACGTGCGGCCAGGCGTGCGGCACGCAGTTTGGTCTGCATGCCGCCACGGCCCAGGGCGCCGCCGACACTGCCGGCCACGGCGTCCAGCGCCGGATCATCGGCGCGCGCTTCGTAGATAAGCTGGGCGTCAGGGTTATTGCGCGGGTCGGCGTCGAACATGCCGTCGCGGTCGGTAAGAATGACCAGCAGGTCGGCTTCCACCAGGTTGGCTACCAGGGCGGCCAGGGTGTCGTTGTCACCGAAGCGGATTTCGTCGGTGACCACCGTGTCGTTTTCGTTGATGACCGGGATGACCTTGAGCTCCACCAGCGCACGCAGGGTGCTGCGGGCGTTGAGGTAGCGCTTGCGGTCGGACAGGTCGTCGTGGGTCAGCAGGATCTGCGCCGTGTGGCGACCGTGCTCGGCAAAGCTGGATTCCCAGGCTTGCACCAGGCCCATCTGGCCGATGGCAGCGGCGGCTTGCAGCTCGTGCATCGCGCTGGGTCGCGCGGTCCAGCCGAGACGGCTCATCCCGGCAGCAACGGCCCCGGACGACACCAGCACCAACTCGACGCCTGCTTCATGCAAGGCCACCATCTGCTCGACCCAGACGCTCATGGCTGCGCGATCCAGACCTTTGCCATCCGCCGTCAGCAGCGCACTTCCGATCTTTACGACCCAGCGCTGCGCACCTGTCACTTTGCTCCGCATCATCTTCAACCCTAGAGTGATGGCTGCGCGACCCAGCGCCGCCCATAACGTTATACCCAGATACTAAAACGCCGCTCTAAAAGGAGCGGCGTTCAAGTTTATCGCAACAGATCAGTCGCGCACGTAAATGATTTCCGGACCGTCGTCATCATCCACGTCTTCTTCGTCCCAATCATCGTCGCCGATGTCATGGACCGACTTCACGCCGCTGCGGCGCAGGGCACGCTGGTCGTCCAGGGCCTGCAACTGGGCACGGGCTTCGTCTTCGACCTGCTGATCGAGTTCAGCCAGTTCGGCCTTGAACACCGGGTCGGCCGCAAGGCGGTCGGCACGGTCTTCGAGGTAGCGCATGATGTCGCGGGTCAGGCGCTCGGTGCCTTCTTTGGCGATAGCCGAGATCACGTAGACCGGGCCAGTCCATTCCAGGCGGTCAACGATTTCCTTGACGCGCTCTTCGTGCTCTTCTTCGAGGATCTGGTCGCACTTGTTCAGCACCAACCAGCGATCACGCTCGGCCAGGGCCGGGCTGAACTTGGTCAGTTCGCTGACGATCACTTCGGCGGCGTCCGGTGCACTGGTGTCATCCAGCGGCGCCATGTCGACGAGGTGCAGCAGCAAACGGGTACGCGACAAGTGCTTGAGGAAGCGAATCCCCAGGCCAGCACCGTCGGAAGCACCTTCGATCAGGCCAGGAATGTCGGCGACCACGAAGCTTTTCCAACGGTCGACACTGACCACGCCCAGGTTAGGTACCAGGGTGGTGAACGGGTAGTCGGCGACCTTCGGCTTGGCGGCCGATACTGAGCGAATGAAGGTACTTTTACCGGCATTTGGCAGGCCCAACAGACCTACGTCGGCGAGGACTTTCATTTCCAGTTTTAGGTCACGCTGCTCGCCCGGCTTGCCTGGCGTGGTCTGGCGTGGCGCGCGGTTGGTACTGGACTTGAATCGGGTGTTACCCAGACCGTGCCAGCCGCCCTGCACAACCATCAGCTTCTGGCCGGCCTTGGTCAGGTCGCCAATCACTTCCTGGGTGGCCGAGTCGATGATCGTGGTGCCAACCGGTACGCGCAGTACCAGGTCTTCGCCTTTTTTACCGGTGCAGTCGGTGCTGCCGCCGTTGGAGCCACGCTCGGCATCAAAGTGCCGGGTGTAACGGTAGTCGACCAGGGTGTTGAGGTTTTCGTCGGCCATCATGTAGATGGAACCGCCGTCACCGCCATCACCGCCGTTAGGGCCACCGTTTTCGATGAATTTTTCGCGACGGAAACTCATGCAACCGTTACCGCCGTCGCCTGCTTTTACTCGGATGGAAACTTCATCAACGAACTTCATAACAAAACGCCTCTCGCCGCACGGACGAGCTTAAGAAACCAAGACATAAGACTCTTGCAAAAATGAGCGCAGCGACCTCAATCAACGACCGCACATCCCGCGCCTGAGCCCATTACAAACAGCTTTGCAAGAGACTCACCCCACAAACGAAAAAGCCCCGTCGCGAGACAGGGCTTTTCCAGCGATCTCGCAGTTAAGCTGCGACAACGCTCACGTAACGGCGGTTGAACGCGCCTTTTACTTCAAACTTGATCACGCCTTCGATTTTAGCGAAGAGGGTGTGATCTTTACCCATGCCAACACCGTAACCGGCGTGGAATTGGGTGCCGCGCTGACGCACGATGATGTTGCCCGGAATGATTTTCTGGCCGCCATACATCTTAACGCCAAGGCGTTTGGCTTCTGAGTCGCGACCGTTACGGGTACTACCACCAGCTTTTTTGTGTGCCATGAGTCAATTCTCCTAGTGAGGAATTAGGCTGAAATTAAGCCTGAATACCGGTGATTTTGATCTCGGTGTACCACTGGCGGTGGCCCATACGTTTCATGTGGTGCTTACGACGACGGAACTTGATGATGCGGACTTTATCGTGACGACCTTGGGAGATCACTTCAGCCACAACGGTAGCGCCAGCAACAACTGGAGCGCCGATGTTCACGTCATCGCCATTGGCGACCAACAGAACGCGATCAAAAGTAACGGATTCGCCGGTAGCGATTTCCAGTTTTTCGATCTTCAGGTATTCACCTGGGGCGACTTTGTATTGCTTGCCACCAGTAACAATTACTGCGTACGACATGGTATTTCTCCGATAATCCTGCTCACCCAGCGCTTTATAAGAAGAGGTATTGGCTGGCATGGCTGCATGGGATGGACGTCCCGAATGCAATTGCGTAAGGCAGGTGCTGCCCAGGAAGTTCAGGGTGCGCGATTGTACGCAAGGCTTTGACGCGTTGCAAGTGGCCGTCTATCGCGCCTTGACACCCGGGGGCCTGGGTCCTAGCATGCCGCGCAACCCTTCTGGAGCGACTGTCGCTGATGCAACCCCAAGCTTTCTACCGCGCGGTCGCGGACGATTTTAGCGCCGTCGACGGCATCATCAAGAAGCAGCTGACTTCTAAAGTGCCGCTGGTCTCCAAAATTGGCGACTATATTACGTCGGCGGGCGGTAAACGCCTGCGTCCTTTATTAGTGTTGCTGTGCGGCAAGGCCCTGGGTCGCGAAGGCGATGACCTGCGCCTGCTGGCGGCCACTATCGAGTTCCTGCACACCGCCACCCTGCTGCATGACGACGTGGTCGACATGTCCGGCATGCGCCGTGGCCGCGAGACCGCCAATGCCATGTGGGGCAATGCGCCTAGCGTACTGGTGGGCGACTTCCTGTACTCGCGCTCGTTTGAAATGATGGTTGAACTTGGCTCGATGCCGGTGATGAAAATTCTTTCACAGGCCACGCGCATCATCGCCGAGGGCGAAGTGCTGCAACTGTCGAAGGTCCGGGACGCCAGCACCACCGAAGAAACCTACATGGAAGTGATTCGCGGCAAAACCGCGATGCTCTTCGAAGCCTCCACACACAGCGCCGCTGCACTGTGTGGCGCGACGGCCGAACAGTCCGAAGCCCTGCGCACGTTTGGCGACCACCTGGGCGTAGCCTTCCAACTGGTGGACGACCTGCTCGACTACCTTGGCGACGCAGAGACCTTGGGCAAGAACGTCGGCGACGACCTGGCCGAAGGCAAGCCGACCTTGCCGCTGATCTACACCATGCGCGAAGGCACGCCGGAACAGGCCGCCTTGGTGCGCAAGGCGATCCAGAAAGGCGGGATCGAAGACCTGGAGGCCATCCGTGCCGCCGTCGAGGCGTCAGGCTCGCTGGCGTACACCGCGCAGTTGGCGCGTGATTATGTCGCCCGTGCGATCAAGTGCCTGGACGCCCTGCCGGCCAGTGAATACCGGGACGCCCTGGTTGAGCTGAGTGAGTTTGCGGTCGCACGTACGCACTGATACTGCCCGGTTTCATGTGGGAGCTGGCTTGCCAGCGATGACTTTAGTGAGTTCACTGCCGCTATCGCAGGCAAGCCAGCTCCCACAGAGTTCTGCGGCGCCCCAACCTTGCGATAAACCCTATATAATGTGCGACTTTTAGCCATCCTGACTTTTAAGGAGCTTTAGTGAGCACGTTGCCACCCTGCCCGAAATGCAACTCCGAATACACCTACGAAGACGGCACCCAGCTGATCTGCCCGGAATGCGCCCATGAGTGGTCCGCCAATGGCGAGGCCGAAGCGGCCAGCGACGAAACCGTGAAGAAAGACTCCGTCGGCAATGTGCTGCAGGACGGCGACACCATCACCGTGATCAAGGACCTCAAGGTCAAGGGCACCTCCCTAGTGGTCAAGGTCGGCACCAAGGTCAAGAACATCCGCCTGTGCGACGGCGACCACGATATCGATTGCAAGATCGACGGTATCGGCCCGATGAAGCTCAAGTCCGAGTTCGTGCGCAAAGTCTGAATATGCTACCTCCATCCCGCGCCCGCCGCGGGATGGCGTTTCGCCCTCTACGTTGAGCCTACGCAATATCCACACAGAAAAAACCAGAAACCGCCAATAGTCACTTGCTATTCTACGAATAAGAATTATTCTCATTGAAACCCATCAAGGAGATGCGACCCATGACTTATTTGATAGATGCCTGGCTGGACCGCCCACACCCTTACCTGCGGATCCTGCATCGGGAAACCGGCGAAGTCTGTGCGGTACTGGAAGAAGAAGCCCTGAATGAACTGCAGGATCAGGGTGACCTGGACGTCAACGGGCTGAGTTCAAGTGAACCTGGCGTGTTGAAGGAAGTGGTGCGCAATCTGTTTCTGTTCTGCTATGCCCGAGCGTTGCGCCCGGCCACGGAGCTCAATGGCAAGTTTCATCCATGAGCGACACTACAAGCCATGAATGCACCGGCCTGATGTGGGAGTCGGCGGTTCGACTTGCCCACGATGCAGACGACTCGGTCAACCTTGCTACCGAGGTGATGCTATCGCAGGCAAGCCAGCTCCCACATCAAGCTGGCGTCAATGCTACCCAGTCTTACAGAACGTCGAGCAGTTCGACGTCGAACACCAGAACGCTGTGCGGCGGGATGCTGCCAACGCCTTGAGCGCCGTAAGCCAGTTCGCTCGGCACATACAGACGCCATTTACTGCCGGCATTCATCAATTGCAGGGCTTCGGTCCAACCGGCGATCACGCCGCCAACAGGGAATTCTGCAGGCTGGCCGCGCTCATAGGAGCTGTCGAACACAGTGCCGTCGATCAGGGTGCCGTGGTAGTGAGTACGCACTTGGTCTTCACGGGTTGGCTTGGCGCCATCACCTGCGGTCAGCACTTCGAATTGCAGGCCGGAAGCCAGGGTGGTGATGCCATCACGCTTGGCGTTTTCAGCCAGGAACGCCAGGCCGGCGCCCGCTGCGGCTTCAGCCTTGGCAGCCGCTTCGGCTTGCATGATTTCGCGGATCACTTTGAAGCTGGCGGCCATCTGCTCTTGGTCCACACGGCTTGGCTTGCCGGCGAAGGCGTCGGTCAGGCCGGCCAGGATCGCGTCAAGGCTCACGCCCGGCGGCGGGTTATCGCGCAGTTGGTCACCCAACTGACGGCCAATACCGTAGCTGACGCGGGTTTCGTCGGTGGACAGATTAACTTCGGACATGAAGAGGCTCCGCTGTAGGAAGACACCGAAAAAGCTGCATGAGCGCTGCGCTTCCCGTGCCATCCAGAACTAAAAGGGCCAGCAGACTAGCACAGAAAACCTGCCCCTGATGAGCCCCACCCCTGCCCCTAGCTATCTACCGCTGCGCCGCCCGGGCGTTACCTCATGCTGAGGATTCATTCCATCATCATGGGGACTGTGCCGATGAGCACCCAGACCGAACCCACCCTCGAGCAGCTCGAGACCCAACTGCTCGAGATCGACCCGACACTGCGCGGCCAGACGCTGCGCCCCGTCCAATTGCCGCACACGCTCCAAGCGCTGGAAAAAGTGAACGCCACGCTCAAGCAAGCCAACGCGGCTTTCTTCACCCAGGCCCGCGCGCTCTACAAAGGCCTTGCCGAAGACGACACCTCGCTCGCGCGCTTGAAAACCAATCTAGACCAGCAACTGCAAACCCTGGATGAAACCAGCCGCGTGGACGGCCAGGGCCGCAAGGCCTACATGATCTATACCGCCGGCAGCACCGCGCTGGAACAGGAAGCGAGCCTCAACGCCAAGGATTACCTGCTCACACCGTCCGACCAGCGCATGGTGGAAGACTGCTCCCGCGGCCCGGCGTTTCGTCCAGGCATGTATGCCCTGACGTTCACCTATCAGGAACAGACCGTGGCCTTTGCCGGCGCCTTCGTGCTCACGCGCCAGGCCAGCCCCGTGGTGAACGACTTGACCTGCGGCGAGCCGGTCGGTCCGGTACTGCTATTCACGCCATCCCGTGGCCTGGAACCCTTCGACTCGTTGCACGACCTCGACCAGGGCCTGCTGACAATCATGGCAACCGCCACCGACCGGGACGCGCTCACTCGCCACCTGCCTGTGGCTTATCAACACGTGCACAGCGCCGGTATCTGGCCCCTGGAACTGCAACCGATCACCGGCCAGCCGCTGTTCGAATTCAGCTACCAGGCGCTGCTGAACAAACGCAGCCTCGACATCGAAGCCGCCCTGGCGAACCAAACGCCTGCCACGCGGGTTCCATTGCTGGACGCCGCCATTCAGGCGGCGCTGCCCGACCTCAGCGAACGCCTTGAATTTCGCGCCCAACGCCTGTTGGAACAAGCCCTCTACAACCGTTTGCCCGCCTGGTACCGCAATGCCGCAGCGACTGACCAACACGCGTTAATCGCGAAACTGGCGAACTACAATCAGGCTCGCCAGTCATTCCTCGACCTGTTCGGCCCTGCCGCCACACCACAGGCCCTGGCGCACTACCAACTGGTAGAGCGGCTGGCAGACGACATGGATATCCACGACCTCGATCCGCACCAACTGCACATCACCACCCAGCGCAAGGTCTCCCTCGTCGGCGACTATGCACAACGCCATGACCTGGTGGCGTTGGCATTGGCAGGCCTGCACACCGACGACGGGTTGCCTGGCTCCGACTTCCTGCATCGCAGCCAACTCACCTACGCCGACGCGCCGTTGCAGGGTGATCATGCCCAACTGACTCCGCAAGCTTTGTCCCTCCTGTTACAACACCTGCATCCGCGCCTGGACTTCGCCGCCGAGCAAAAAAGCATGCTCGGTACGCCTGAAATCAAACAGGCGACTAGGGCGCTGCTCGATCAACGCCTGCTCACGCTGGCGACCCTCGCCAGGCTCCAGGGCCATCTGGACACGGCCGACTACCGGCGCTTCGAACAACTGCGCGCCAATCTTCATCCGCACCTGCGGGCGCAACCGGTGCTGGTACATGGCGCGCAACTCAAGGACCTGTGGCTACTGCGCGACGAAGCTGCCAGCGGCCAGGTCAAGCGCCTGCTGCTATGCACTCCCGAAGCCCCGCGCGCTCGGCAGTTCATGGCCTTCGACAGCCTGCGGGAATGCCAGACCCACATCATCGGCTGGGCGGATGAAGCGTCCGGGGCGATGCGTGACTATGTGATCCAGCAAGTCCCCGTGCGCTTTCGTCCCAAGATGGCGACCTTTATGAACAACCTGAGCTTTAAGCCAGGGGACGACGAGTATCAGGAAGTCACCTTCGGCCCGGCGTGTAACCATGCCGACTGCCTGGACGCGATGGTCGCCCATTGGCTCGAATCCCAGGCGCTGGACGATTACCAACACAGCAGCCCACCCTGGTATCGAGCAGCGTCGGCAGCCAACCGAATCAAACTCACCAGCCTGGCCGAGGATACCCAGGGCGCACAGCGCACCTACGATGCCCGGCCGGATTCGGAGGCGCGTCTGCCGACCTTTGAGGCGTATGTGCATGAGCACGCCAAAGCCAGCCTCAATCGGCTGTTGGGGCGTCAGCAGAATGATGTCGATCCAGACACGGTTTTCGTCTACTCGCCCAAGCCGTTGCTGGGGCCGAAAACCGAAATGCCCTACACCCAGTTGTACCGCGACGGTTACGAAGACGGCGTGGGGTTCCTCGACGAAAAGTTCTCCGCCAGCGCCACTTTCCGCGGCCCCGCTGGCGTGGACCTGAGCCGGCTGACCGCGCAGAACGTGGCTCGCTCAGTGACCGGGGTGTGGATCGGCCAGCGCTACACCGAGCGGGTCCGCCTGCAACTGCAAACCGAAAGCCCAGGGTATGACGACCGGCGCAACGCCATCCTGAAGATCAACCAATTGCAGATGAAAAGCGCCGCCCTCGAGTCCCGCCTCCAAGGCCACATCGCCAGTGCCGACCTGGCCTGGCTGGAGCGAGGCATCGATGGCCTGGGCGACAAGGCCGTCAGCCAACGCAACAGCTACCGCGTGTACCGTTTGTTCATCGACGGTGAATGGGCGATCGGCAACTACCTGCTCAGTCACGCCGACAACCCCACGCTGCTCTATACCCCGAATGCTCCGGATGGCATCAGTTTTCGCGAGGCCAGGCTGTTCAACTATCTGCTCAAGCAGGTCGACGGCATGCCGGCCTACTTCTGTGGACGCGTGCCGACACAGTCCCGATCGCGGGTCAGCGGATTTCTGGAGAGCGTGCGCAAAGGCCTGCCCAGTGATATCAACCGCACTACGCCAAGCCCGGCCCGCTATGACGCGATCGCCCACGCGGCCCCCCTGGCCGATCTGCGCCATGAGTTCTACAACATGGCGCTGCAACGCAAGATCGATGAGGTCAACGCCACCACCGTCAACCGCATGCAGAAAATCACCGGCATTCTCTGGACCTGCGTGGAATGGCTCACCGCCGTCGCCACGATCCCATTCCCGCCCCTGAGCCTGAGCCTGGGCGGCCTACTGGCATTCAAGGACGCCATGCTGGCGCTCAACGCCTATCAGCAGCGCGATAAAGCCCTGGCGCTGCAGCACTTTCTCGGTTACTTGCTTAACAGCGGCGGTGCCTTGCTGTTTGATTACCGCCAGGTTCTGAAGGGGACGTTCAATTTGCTGTCGCCCCTGCGTCCGTTGATTCCCGCCAGCAAGCAGGCCCTGAAAATCGCTGCACTCAAGCCACTCAAAAGCACCGTGCCACCCGGCCTGCAACCCGTGCTGTTTGATGGCCAGTCACTGTGGGCCGCGCAACAATCCGATGCGCTGGGCCGGCATCTGCTCTATCGCCTTGACGCGCGAACGGGCGACTATCGTTCAACGGCACGCCTGGTCAATCAGGACGCCAGCGGCAACTGGACGCGTTCCGGCCTGACGGGAGGTGGTAAGACGAAATACGAAAAGCTGGCGGAGGGCGTCGATAACCCCTTGGCCCCGTATGAGATTGCTCCCGATCAGAGCAAGAATTTCAGGGCTGTACTGGCGCCCGACTTCCTTAAGGAGCAGAGCGATTGGGGCGCCGGCCTGGCCGATGCGTCCCGCACACAGGCCAGCGCAGCGCTGGCCCCGCTCAGAGAAACGTACCCCGCGCAGGTATTACGCCTGACTGAAGATGCCAACCAGTTCTTCCAGACCCCAGGACCGCGTCCTGCCCGGACCGCCGCGCCGGCACTGGCCCCCGACGCCTCCCACGCGGGCATTTTGCAAACCCTGTTCGCGCCCACCAAACGCTTGATCATCGGGGCCCAACACAACGCCATCGCCAGCAAGCAATTGCTCATCGAGCACATGCCGGCGCTGGCCAAGCAAGGCTTGAAGCGCCTGTATCTCGAAAACCTGCCGGCGGATATTTTGCGCAGCAAACTGCAGGTGCTGAACAAGCAGGCCAAGGGCGATATCGCACGCGCACTGAAGCAGGTGGAAGACCACCTGGCCGAGGTCGACAGCGCGCTCGGACTGCACCGCGACGCCCCCTTCACTTACCGCAAACTGATGCTTGCCGCCCACCGGCACACTATCGCGGTGGAGGCGTTGGATGGCTCTGCCTCCTACCATCTGGAACACGTACTCGCGTTGGGGGACGGCGAGCGTTTTATCCCTCGCGCCAGCACCTTGAGAAACTTCTATTCCCACAAAATCCTGGAACGCGATGCCGCAGACGGTTGGATCGCTTTGGTCGAACAAAATCGCCTAGGCACCTATGATCAGATACCGGGCCTGGCCGACCTGCAAAATGCGCTGGCCTTACGGGTCGAGGAGGTACCGCCAGGCGGGGTGAACGGTATCTGGCCCGACGTCAGCGGTGCCGCCCAATCCCGAGGGGATTACAGGCTCGCCATGACGACAGCCCCCCGTGTGCTGCCATCACCCGGCTCGTCACGGGTTGTGCAGGCGGCGGCGGTGTCATCGCATTTCGACACGTTCGACCTCCCTGCGACACTTCACGAGGACATCACGCAACTGGCCAGCGAGCACCGCGGCCTCGACACGCGCTACGCCTCGCAGCACCGGTCGAAGACGCAACAGGCCGCTATCCAGAGCTTTATCGATCAGCGAGAACAGCTTCATCGGCAAGCCAGCCGTTTCGTTGCCGATTACACCTTCACGAAACGCCCGTCATTGACGCTGCTGGCCACGGCAACCACAGAAGTGGCGTTTCTGGAGCGCCTTTATCAGTCAAGGCTCGGGCTGGTGATTGGCGAAGTGCATTCGGCCGTATCACCTAAGCAGTTTCTAATCAAACACATGAAATGGCTGAAAAAACAGGGGGTCCGGACCCTCTATGTGGAACACCTGCTGACGGACTTGCATCAGGCACAGTTGGACGCTTTCCACAGCGGTTTGAAAATGCCCGAGCGCTTGCAACGTTATGTAAAGCGGCAAGACCTCGGCCATATGTGGAACTACAGCGGGCCCCATACCTACATCGGTGTGCTGAGCGCGGCCAATAAATACGGGATCCGCGTGCGAGCGCTTGATTGCACCGCCAGCTACCACACCAAGGGCATCGGCGGCGCCAACGTTCGGCCTACGCTGTTCAGCTATTTCGCCAACGAAGTGATCAAGGCCGACCAGGCGGCGCAAGGTGCGCATAAATGGGTGGCGCTGATGGGCACGGCCCACACCGACACCCATTACCTGGTACCGGGGATTGCGCAATTGCAGAACGCCGTCAGCCTGCATATTCACGATGTAGCCCCAAGCCTCGCAAAGCCGTTGCACGTCGGCGCCTGGGAAACGGCTGACGATGCCGGCGGAATAGCCTTGCGCAGCGACTTCAAACTGACCGTCGGCGTGCCGGGCCGAGCGCTCCCGGCGCCAGTAGCACTACCTGATCGGAGCAAACTCAAGCAGGCCGGTGAGTTCCTGATTGAGCGGCGTTCGTCGACTGAAATCAACCTGGTGCATCGTTCCAGAAACGATGAAATCGTGACCACCGCCATTCAAATCGACGAGCGCGGACGCTACTTCATCAATCGATGGGACCGACTCAACGAACAGCGCTTCCTGCACCTGTCGCAATTGATCGAGGCGCTCAAGAGCCATCCGCCCCTGGGCATTGGGCCGGGCCTGCGACCGGTGACCTGACTCACACCTGAAGGCCCCGCCCATTGCCAGGGTGGGACCGTTTGGTCATTCGGGCAACAAAAGTATTTCAGGTTCACGCATTGCCGCCGATACAGGCCTACATAACTCAGCTGGCCCCAACAACAACACCGTCCAGCACACCGAAATCATTCTTGCGGAGTATCGATGAACAGCTGGTTCGGCAACATCAGCGTCAACCTCAAACTCGGCCTGGGCTTTGGCCTGGTGCTGGTTCTCACCTCAATCCTGGCGCTCACCGGCTGGACCAGCCTGGGCGGCTTGATCGACCGCAGCAACTGGATGAGCGACATCACCCAGCTCAACGCCTCCCTGACCAAACTGCGAATCGTGCGCCTGCAGTACATGCTCGCCAACGGCGACGAAGCCGTGGCGCAGAACGTACAGACGAGCCTGGATACCTTCGCTGCCCAGCAGCAGAAACTGCTGGACAGCTTCAAGAGCCCGGCAAACCTCAAGCTGCTCAACGAGCAGAAATCCATCATCACCGCTTACCAGCAATCGCTGAACAAAATGCGCGAGGCTTACCGTAACGGCAACGCCTCGCGCCAGGTAATGGGCGACAAGGCTGATATCGCCAATGCTCAGATCGACGCGCTGGAAGCCAGCGTTAAACAGATGCCCGACAGTTCGGAGTACCTTGCACAATTCCAGGCAGTGACCGACGCGAAGATGCAATTCCAATTGGCCCGCTACGAAGTGCGTGGCTACACCGCCAACGTCAGTCCGGAGACCGAAGCCCGCGCCGCAGCGCAAATCGAGAATGCCATTGCAGGCTTGAAAGGCCTGAACACTGCCTTTGGCACCCGCCAGCAAAGCGCGTTGACCGCATTGGAAACAGCCTTGGGTGCCTATCGCAGCGCCGTGCAGAACTACAAGGCCGCCAACGCCAACATCGTATCCGCCCGTGCCGAGATGACCACCCAGGGCGCCGACATCGTCACGATCAGCGACAAGCTGTACGAGATCCAGCTGACCCGTCGCGACGCCGAAAGCACCCAGGCGCGCAGCCTGCAGTTGATCAGCACACTGCTGGCGCTGCTGGTGGGCGTTATCGCCGCATGGGTCATCACTCGCCAGATCACTCGCCCCATCCAGGACACCCTGGCCGTGGTGGAACGCATTGCCTCCGGCGACCTGAGCCACACCATCCAAGTGACCCGCCGCGATGAACTGGGTGTGCTGCAACAAGGCATCCAGCGCATGGGCACCACCCTGCGCGAGTTGATCAGTGGTATTCGCGACGGCGTAACCCAGATCGCCAGCGCCGCCGAGGAACTGTCGGCCGTGACCGAGCAGACCAGCGCCGGTGTGAACAGCCAGAAGATCGAAACCGATCAGGTCGCTACGGCGATGCACGAAATGACCGCCACCGTGCAGGAAGTTGCGCGCAACGCCGAGCAAGCTTCCCTGGCCGCGGCCGAGGCCGACGGCCAAGCCCGCGCCGGCGACAAAGTGGTCGCCGAGGCCATTGCCCAGATCGAGCGCCTCGCCGCCGAAGTGGCGCGTTCCACCGACGCCATGGCGCACCTGCAACAAGAGAGCAACAAGATTGGCAGCGTGATGGACGTGATCAAGGCCGTGGCCGAACAGACCAACCTGCTGGCCCTCAACGCGGCGATTGAAGCGGCGCGTGCCGGTGAAGCCGGTCGTGGGTTTGCCGTGGTAGCCGATGAAGTGCGCGGCCTGGCCCAGCGCACCCAGAAATCCACTGAAGAAATCGAAGGCCTGGTTGCCGGTTTGCAGAACGGTACTCAACAAGTCGCCTCAGTGATGAACAACAGCCGCAGCCTCACCGACAGCAGCGTCGAGCTGACACGCAAGGCTGGCGTGTCCCTGGAAAACATCACCCGGACGGTGTCGAACATCCAGTCGATGAACCAGCAGATCGCTGCCGCCGCCGAACAGCAAAGCGCCGTGGCCGAAGAGATCAGCCGCAGCATCGTGAATGTGCGTGATGTCTCGGAGCAGACGGCGACGGCGAGTGATGAGACGGCCAAGTCGAGTGTGGAACTGGCGCGGTTGGGTAGCCAGTTGCAGCAGATGGTCAGCCACTTCCGGGTTTAAGAAACCAAAAAGCCGCCTCGGCCTACACCGAAGCGGCTCCCCTTCTCAGACCTTAACGGTCATCAAAACTGTCCCGCAGGAACTTCCATACGTGATAAGCACGCAGGCAGTTCACTACGAGGTTCCATGTACGTCGTGCAAACTTAAACATACTCGGCCCTCCGTAAGTTGGGCCTTACCTCCAGCGCACTTACCGGAACACGTGAGCCTTAGGATGCGGGTCATAGCTTCCAATGAAGTCGCAACCCCAGCCACTAACTGGGATTGCAATAAAAAACCGCCCTACTAAGGCGGTTTTTTATTGCCTGCGATTTACCCCTCAGCCCTCGCTCTCCTCGACAAACACCACCCGATTCCCAAACGGATCCTTGATGCTCATCTCGCGCGAGCCCCAAGGCGTGTCCTCAACTTCAGGCTTGGCATACCGGTAATCCTTGCCCGCCAATTGCTGCTGATACGCATCCACTCCCTGCGCCTGAATACGCACTGCCGAGCCCGGCGAGGCGTCGCCATGATGCTCAGTCAAATGCAGCACGCACTCACCCAGCGACACCTGTAGGTACAACGGATAATTCGCCTCGAAACGGTGTTGCCAATCTACCTTGAACCCCAGGAAGTCGACGTAGAATTCCAACGCCTTGGCCTCGTCGAAAATTCGCACTATGGGGGTAACTTTTCCTAAGTGCATGTATCCGCCTCCGTGTCTGAAAACCCAAACTATAGAGGGTTTCCCGTGTTGAATGACAGATCGCAATCGCAGGCAAGCCTGCGATGAACGATAACCCGGTCTATCCACCCGCCACGAATCCACGGCGCAAATCCCCACTGCGCGCCAGGAAGCGCCCTGCGCGCCGGCCATTCGCGCGCCCATTGCTGTAGCTCAACGCGCCGTTGACCCACACACCATCGATGCCTTCCGCCGCCCGCTGCGGTGCTTTGAAATCCGCCACATCGCGCACGCGCAGCGGATCGAACAACACCAGGTCGGCCCAGTGCCCTTCACGGATTTCACCGCGCTCGGCCAAACCAAAACGCGCCGCCGACAAGCCGGTCATTTTGTGCACCGCCGTGTGCAGCGCAAACAACCCGACATCCCGGCTGAAATGCCCCAATACCCGTGGAAACGCCCCCCACAAACGCGGATGTGGAAACGGGTCTTCCGGCAGCCCATCCGACCCGACCATCGACAATGGATGCGCCAGGATCTTGCGCACATCGTCTTCATCCATCCCGTAATACACAGCCCCTGCCGGTTGCAGGCGACGCGCTGCATCCATCAACGAAACGTCCCACTCGGCGGCGATGTCCTGCAAGTCGCGCCCGCCCAACTCCGGGTGCGGTGTCGACCAGGTGATGGTGATCCGAAACGCGTCAGTCACCTGCTTGAGGTCCAGGGTCGAAGAACTCGCCGCATAGGGATAACAATCACACCCCACTGGATGGGTTTTAGCAGCCGCTTCCAGCGATGCCAGCAGCTGCGGGCTACGCCCCCAATTCCCCGCGCCGGCGCATTTGAGGTGGGAAATAATCACCGGCGCCTTGGCATGCCGGCCAATCAAAAACGCCTCGTCCATCGCCTCCAGCACCGGCTCGAATTCACTGCGCAAATGGGTGGTGTACACCGCGCCAAACGCGGTGAGTTCTTCACTCAGTTGCAGCACTTCATCAGTCTCGGCATTGAACGCACTGGCATAGGCCAGGCCTGTGGATAAACCAAGGGCGCCGGCTTCAAGGCTTTCCTGCAACTGCACGCGCATGGCGGTGATTTCATCCAGCGAGGCGCTGCGGTGCAGGTCGTCCATATGGTTGTTGCGTAGCGCCGTATGACCGACCAGTGCGGCAACGTTCACCGCCGGATGCGCCGCGTCCACCGCCGCGCGGTAGTCGGCAAAACGTGGATAAGTGAACGCCTCGCGCGTGCCCAACAAGTTCATCGGGTCCGGCGGATCGCTGCGCAAAACCACCGGCGAGGCGCTGATGCCACAATTGCCGACGATCACCGTGGTCACACCCTGGCTGAGCTTGGGCAGCATTTGCGGATGGCGAATCACCACGGTGTCATCGTGGGTGTGCACGTCGATAAAACCCGGCGCCAGCACGCGCCCCATGGCGTCGATTTCATGCTCGGCCACGGCCGCCGACAAGTCACCGATCGTCTCGATGCGCCCGTCGCGTAACCCTACATCAGCAACGTAGCCGGGCGTATTGCGGCCATCGATGATCAGCGCCTGGCGTATCAACGTGTCGTACTTCATATCAGTCTCCAAGCGGCAGGCTATCGGGGCCGCCGCGGTAATCGTCCAGGGCCAGCTTGATCCGGCGCAGGCGTTCCTGGTTGTCGTCGGGCATAGCCAGCGCCAGCTCGGTGGCGAGCAGGTCGATGGCCAGCAGCATGCCGTAGCGCGCGGCGGTGGGCTTGTAGATAAAACTGGTTTCGGCCGGTTGCAACGGCAGCAGCACATCCGCCAACTGGGCCAAGGGCGAATCGGCCAGGGTGATGGCGACGACACGCGCGTCGTAGTTGCGCGCCAGTTCCACCACGTCCAGTAACTCGGGGGTGAGGCCGGTCAGGGAACACACAATCAATGCATGGTCCGGGCCCAAGGTCGCTGCCGTGACGCGCATCATCAGCGGGTCATGACAAGCCGCAATCGGATAGCCCAGGCGCACCAAGCGCACCTGTAATTCATCACTGCACAGGCTCGACGGGCCGCCCATGCCGAACGCGTGGATCATCCGTGCCTTGCCCAGCAGGCTGACCGCGTCAACGAAACTCGCCTGGTTGAACCCCGACAAGTGCTGACGCAAAGTCGCCTCGATATCACCCAGAATCTGCCGATGAAACGCCGATTGCTCCGGCAACCCCGCCGGGTCCAGGAAGCGGCTGCCGACGCCACTGGCTTGGGCCAATTGCAGGCGCAAGTCGCGCAAATCCCGGCACCCCACACTGCGCGCAAACCGCGACAAGGTCGCCGTGCTGACCTCGGCCCGCTGGGACAACGCTTCCAGGCTGGCCGAAGCGGCAAAGCCCACGTCCTCCAGCATCAGCCTGGCGATACGCCCTTCACCGGCGCTGAAGGAATCCTGGCGGGCGCGGATCTGGTAGAGGATGTCCATGGGGTCTCCGGGTTACAAAATGCAGGACAGACCGTACGTCAGACCAAAGGCGACAAGAGAGATCAATGTCTCCAGCACGGTCCAGGTCTTGAATGTCTGGATCACCGTCATATTGAAGTATTCCTTGATCAGCCAGAAGCCGCCGTCGTTCACGTGGGAAAAGATCACCGAACCCGCGCCGGTGGCCAGCACCAGCAATTCGGGGTGTGGATAACCCAGGCCCATGGCGACCGGCGCCACCACGCCGGAGGCGGTGGTCATAGCGACAGTGGCAGAGCCTGTAGCAATACGCATCAGTGCAGCGAACAGCCAACCCATCACCAGCGGCGACAGATGGAAGGCATGGGCCAACCCGAGGATTTCGTGGGTGACGCCAGCGTCCACAAGGATTCGATTCAACCCGCCGCCCGCCCCCACCAGCAAGGTGATACTGGCGGTCGGCGCCAGGCACTCATTGGTAAACCTGAGGATCGACTCGCGGTTGAAGCCCTGGGCCAGGCCCAAGGTCCAGAAACTGACCAACGTCGCCACCAACAACGCGATCACCGAGTTACCGATAAACAGCAGGAATTGATTAAAGCCCGTGCCCGGGGTGGAAATCACGTTGGCCCAGCCGCCAATCATCATCAACACTACCGGCAACAGGATAGTGCCCATGGTCAGCGCGAAGCTCGGCAGGCGCGTGCGCGGTTCGCGCTCGATGAACTGGCGTTCCAGCGGGTTTTCCGCCGGCAGATGAATACGCGGCACGATGAATTTGGCATAGACCGGGCCGGCAATGATTGCCGTGGGAATGCCGATCAAAATCGCATACAGCACGGTCTGCCCTACCGAGGCGTTGTACGCCAGTACCGCCATCATCGCCGCCGGGTGCGGCGGCACCAGCGCATGCACCACCGACAAACCGGCGACCATCGGCAAGCCGACCATCAGGATCGACACGCCCACGCGCCGCGCTACGGTAAAGGCGATCGGCACCAGCAACACAAAACCGACTTCGAAAAACAGCGGCAGCCCCACCAGGAACGCGATGCACACCATCGCCCAGTGCGCGTTGCGTTCGCCAAACCGGTTGATCAGCGTGCGCGCCACCTGCTCGGCACCGCCAGACTCGGCCATCATCTTGCCCAGCATGGTGCCCAGTGCAACCACCAAAGCTATATGTCCCAGGGTCTTGCCGACGCCCGCCTCGTAGGAGCCCATGATGGTATCCGCCGGCATCCCGGCCATCAGCGCCAGGCCGATGGACACCAGGGTGATGACGATAAACGGGTTGAGCCGGTAACGTGCAATCAGCACGATCAAAGCAATGATAGCGATGGCAGCGTATGCCAATAGCCCGAAGCCCGGTGATGCGGCCATGCGGTACTCCTCGGAAAGGGTCACGTCGAGTGGGTTGTGAAACTCATAAATCATTACCGAAGGGCATTTTCAAATGCTATGAAAGTGATTTTCGCCCACGAGTAAGCGCTGTCGCGTTGGGGTATGCGCGACAGCCGTACATGAAAACTCGGGGGGTGTTCTTACATGAGGTTCAGAAAAGGCTGGAAACTCAGCGCGAGCGCTTGAGTCATAGAATGCACATCCCTTTAAGCTCAGGAATATCGACCATGATTCGCACATCCCTTGCTGCCGGTGCCGTGCTTCTAGCCCTGTGTGGCACTGCTTCAGCCGCCGACAACGCGGCCTGGAAAAAATGCATGGACGGCGCCAACACGACCGTAGAAATGGTCAGTTGCAACGTCAAGGAAGCCAAGGTCCAGGACACGCGCCTGAACAAGGCCTACAAAACCGCCCTCGCCGCCCAGAAAGGCGCGCGCAAGCAACAACTGCAAGACGTGCAGCGCCTGTGGATAAAGTACCGTGACGCCAATTGCGGCTTCGCAGGGTCCGCCACCGGCGGCACCATCGACCAGGTCAACGGTACCGGCTGCATGCTGGACATGACCCAGACCCGCGCCCAGGAACTGGAAACCCTGGTCGGGCCTTGATCACTTACTCATGATGTACCCGGGCGCGCTTGAGCAACTTCTTGCAGCGCTCGGACAAATGCAGCACCCGCAGATGCTTGCCAGCCTTGGTGTAGCGCTCGCGCAGGGTCATCAGTGCAGCAATCGCCGAGTAATCGACAAAGCTCAGGTGGCGGCAATCCAGTGTCACCCGGTCCGGATCATTGGGCGTATCGAATTGATTCAGGAACGGTGTGGTCGAGGCAAAGAACAGCGTGCCGTGCAGGCGATAGAGCTTGCTGCCATCGGCCTCAAGATGTTCATCGGCATACAACTCGCGCGCTTGTTGCCAGGCGAAATTCAACGCTGCGATCACAATGCCGCACAGCACCGCCGTGGCCAGGTCGGTGAACACGGTGATCACCGTCACCGCGATAATCACCAGCACGTCATTGAGCGGCACCTTGTTGATCACGCGCAGCGACGCCCAGGCGAAAGTCTGTTGCGACACCACAAACATCACCCCCACCAGCGCCGCCAGCGGAATCCGCTCGATAAACGGTGACAGAAACAGAATGAACAGCAAGATCATCACCCCGGCAAACACCCCGGAGAAACGCCCGCGCCCGCCGGAGCTGAGATTGATCACGGTTTGCCCGATCATCGCGCAACCGCCCATGCCGCCGAACAGGCCCGAAACCATATTCGCTGCGCCCAGGGCCACGCTTTCGCGGTCGGGGTAGCCACGGGTCTCAGTGATTTCGTCGGTGAGGTTGAGGGTGAGCAGGGTTTCCAACAGCCCAACCATCGCCATCAGGAACGCGTAGGGCGCGATGATGCCGAGGGTTTCCAGGGTCCAGGGGATTTGCGGCAGCGCGAACGTTGGCAGGCCACCGGCGATGTGGGCCATGTCGCCAAGGGTGCGGGTTGGCAGGCCAAGCAGGTAGACCGCCAGGCCGACGCCGAGGATCGCCACCAACGCGGGCGGCACGGCGCGGGTGATGCGCGGCAGCAGGTAGACGATGGCCATGGTCACCAGCACCAGGCCGGCCATCACGTACAGCGGCGTACCGCTGAGCCAGGTTTCACCGCTTTTGAAATGCTCCAACTGTGCCAGGGCGATGATAATCGCCAGGCCGTTGACGAAGCCGAGCATCACCGGGTGCGGCACCATGCGCACCAGCTTGCCCAGGCGCAGCAGGCCGAAGGCAACCATGATTAACCCGCCCAGCAATACCGTGGCCAGCAGATACTCCACGCCGTGTTGCACCACCAACGCAACAATCACGACAGCCATCGAGCCTGCCGCACCGGACACCATGCCGGGTCGACCACCAAACAATGCCGTGAGGGTGCAGATGATAAAAGCGCCGTAGAGCCCCATCAGCGGGTTGAGATGGGCCACCAGGGCAAAGGCGATGCATTCGGGCAGCAACGCAAAAGAGGTGGTGAGGCCAGCCAGGGCATCGGCGCGCAGACGGGTGAGGTTCATGAGGTACCAGGGTAATGCGGGGGATAAGGCGGGGAATGGTACGGAATTGAGCGCGGCGGGGCCAGTGTCGGGTGAACCAGACAGACCGAGTGGCCCCTTTCGCGAGCAAGCCCGCGCACACTTGACCGAGTTTCAACGTTGGAATGCAGTCAAATGTGTGGGCTTGCTCGCGAAGGCAGCAGCTCGGTCTCAAGCGAACATCACACCCTCTCCTCATCCATCTGCGCCAGGATCACCTTGGCCTGCTCGAAGAAGTACTTGCCCTCCTCGGTCAGGTCCATGCGCCGCGTGGTGCGGTTGATCAGCGTGGTGTCGAGCTTGGCTTCCAGGCGCGACAAGGTGCGGCTGACCGCCGAGGGCGTATACCCGACCTGTTCGGCGGCGGCGGAAATCGAACCGCACTCAATCACGCTGACGAAGATCTGTAGCTCATCGGATCGGGCTTTCACACGGCGTTCTCTCTTATCCGTTCGCAGCAGCTTACACCGAGAGATTGAACTGTTGCGCCTTTAACCACTGATCAGCAAGTGACCGCCCAATAGCGCCATGCCGATGAAAAATACGCGTTTGAACAGCACCGCACTGATGCGCTGGCGCAGCGCCTCGCCGAGCCACATGCCCAGCAGCGCCGGCACCAGCGCCAGCAGCGACGCGTTGATTTCGCCACCGCCCAGGGTGCCGCGCCAGGCTAACCCGGCCGCCAGCGCCAGGGTCGATACGGTGAACGACAGCCCCAGCGCCTGCACCAACTGGTCGCGGCTCAAGCCCAGGGCTTGCAGATACGGCACCGCAGGAATCACGAATACGCCAGTCGCCGAGGTAATGACGCCTGTGATTACTCCGCACAGAGGACCAAGCCAGCGTTCGGTCTGGGGCTTGACCTTGACCGTGGGCAGGAACAATCCGCTGAGTGCGTAAAGTAGCAACGCCCCGCCCAATGCATGGACCACCCAGCCACCACCGTCCATGCCCAGCCACAAAGTACCAAACCCGGTGCCGAGAAATATCAGCAGCAGCATCGGCCACAGGCGTTCGGCCAACGCGCTCAAGTGGCCGCCGACCGCCAATTGCCAGAGGTTGGTGACCGTCGACGGAATGATCAGCAATGCCGCAGCCTGCGCCGGCAGCATAGCCAGGCCGAGCAGGCCCATGGCTACAGTGGGAAGTCCGAGGCCGATCACACCTTTGACGGTGCCGGCCAGTAGGAAGGTGCCGATGACCAGCAGAGTCAGGGCTGGGCCGATCGTTTGGTAGAAGGCGAGAAAGGTATTCATGGAGGGATTGTGGAGCTTTTCGATGAGGGCTGAAATTCGCCATATACTGAGGCAGCCTCTTGTTTTGTGTGAGGCTGATGCCTGCGATCACGCCGGTCCAGTCACCCGAGAAACAGCCATGCACTTTGACCTGATCGACCTGCGCCTCTACCTGCACATCCTTGACACCGGCAATATCACCGCCGGTGCGGCCCGCAGCCATCTTTCACTGGCCGCCGCCAGCGCCCGCATTCGCGCAATGGAGGCCTCGCTGGGCATCGAGTTCCTCGAACGCGGGCGCCGGGGTGTCACCCCTACGCCCGCCGGCAAAGCGCTGGCCCGCCACGCCCGCCTGCTCTTGCAACAGGCCGAGCAACTGCAACAGGACCTGGCGGAATACGCCAACGGCATCAAAGGCCAGGTGCGCCTGCTGTGCAACACCACCGCCCTCAGCGAATACTTACCCGAGTTGCTGGCGGACTTTTTGCGCGAGCACCCCAACCTCGATATCGACCTGCAAGAGCTTCCGAGCCTGCGCATTACCCAGGCCTTGCGTCAGGGCACGGCGGACCTTGGGATCATTTCCGACGCCGTAGACACCCACGGCCTGCAGACCCTGGCGTTTCGTGACGATCCGCTGGCGCTGATCATGCCGCTGGATCATCCACTGACGACGCAACACGTGAGCTTCATCGACAGCCTGCAACACGACTACGTAGGCCTCGCCGCCAACAGCGCGCTGTCGGTGTACCTGGAAGAACAGGCGCTGCACGCAGGCTTTCGCTTGCAGACGCGCATCCGTGCCGAGGGTTTTGATGGCGTCATTCGCATGGTCGCCGGTGGCGCCGGCCTGGGTATCGTGCCCCAGGCCGCACTGGAGCGTGGGCAGCCGGAACGTCGCTTCAAGGCCCAACCGTTGCAAGAGGATTGGGCCTGCCGAAAGCTGCTGCTATGTGCGCGCTCGTTCGAACAGCTGCCGGGCTACGCCAAGGCCTTGTTCGACGCCTTGGCCCTGCCTTTGCGGAAAAACCCGTAGTAAACCGCCGACAGAATCAATAGAAACGGCACACCAAACACCAACGTCATCTTGAACGCCTCGGTGAAATAGGTGGTGATCATCACCGCGCCCATCAGCACCAGCCCCAGCAGGGTGCTGTACGGGAACAGCCGCATCTGGAAGGATAACGTCGGCCCGCCGTGACGCGTGCGATAGCGCCGGAAAAACAGGTGCGTGAGGAAGATCATGAACCAGGTGAAGATCGCGCCAAACATCGAAATCGCCATCATCAGGGTGAACGAGCTTTCCGGGTACACCACATTGAGCAACGTCGCCAGGGCGATGCCCGAGCTGGACAGCAACAACGCGTTCAACGGAATGCCGCTCTTACTCAAGGCGCCCATGGACTTGGGCGCAAAGCCGGCGCGGGACAAACTGAACATCATGCGCGTGGTGATGTAGAGCTGGCTGTTCATGGCCGACAGCGCCGCAATCAGGATCACAAAATTCATCACCCCGGTGGCGCCGGGAATGCCGATGGTCTGCATCACTGTGACGAATGGGCTCTGGGTTTGCCCGGCCTGGTTCCACGGCACGATGGCGAGCATCAGCGCCAGGGTCAGCAGGTAAAACACCACGAGGCGCACGATGGTGGCGCGGAACGCTTTCTTCACTGCTTGTTGCGGGTCCGCCGCTTCACCGGCGGCCACCGCGATCATCTCCACGCTCAAGTAGCTGAAGATCGACACGATCACCGCGACCCACATGCCGCTCAAGCCATGGGGAAAAAAGCCGTCATGGGCGGTGTAGTTCTGCACCCCGTAGTCCGGGTTACCGGAGCCGAATACTACGTACACCGCGAGAATAATGAAGCCGACGATCGCGCTGATTTTGATCGTCGAGAACCAGTATTCGAAGTTGCCGAAGGTCTTCACGCTGATCGCATTGAGCACAATCAACACGCTGGAAAACGACACGATCCACACCCATTCCGGTACGTTGGCGAACCAGTACTTCATGTACATCGCCACCGCCGTGACCTCGGCCCCCACCGCCAGTACTATCGCTGCCCAGTAGGCATACCGCACCAGAAAGCCCGCCAGCGGGCTGATATAGAACTCGGCGTAGGCGCCAAAGGAGCCCGAGGTGGAATGCGCCACGGTCATTTCCGCCAGACAGCCCATCAACAGCAAGGTGATCAACGCACCAATGGCGTAGCTCACCAGCACACTGGGCCCGGCATAACCGATGGCGTAGGCGCTGCCCATGAACAGCCCGGTGCCGATGGCGCCACCGATGGCGATCATGCTCATCTGGCCGCAAGTGAGCTGGCGCCGCAGGCCGAGTTCGCGGTGGGTGATCTCTGCAAAGCCGTTGTCTGGCGTGGTCACGTGGTGTGCCCCTTTATTATTGTGAGGGTTGTTGCTGGCGCTGAACCCTGTGAGAGCTGGCTTGCCTGCGATGGCGATGGTGAATTCACTACCGTCTTCGCAGGCAAGCCAGCTCCCACATTGGATTTGGGTTGTGCTTAAGTGACGCTGTTTCGGACTTTGTATTGCGGCTGGTCCCAGGTGTGGTTGTCGAGGATGTCGCCGAGGATTTCCACCGCATCGAATACCTCGGTAAAGCTGGTGTACAGCGGGGTAAAACCAAAGCGCATGATGCGAGGTTCACGGTAATCGCCGATCACTCCACGGGCGATCAAGGCCTGGATCACCGCGTAGCCTTCGGGGTGTTCAAAGCTCACATGACTGCCGCGCCTGGCGTGTTCACGCGGGGTGATCAGTTCCAGGCCGTGGGCGCCGCAACGGGCCTCGACCAGCGCGATGAACAGGTCGGTCAACGCCAGGGATTTGCTGCGCAGACTCGCCATGTCGGTCTGGGCAAAAATCTCCAGGCCGCATTCCACCATGGCCAGCGAGGTAATCGGCTGGGTGCCGCACAAGTAACGCGCGATGCCTGCGCTCGGTGCGTAAGTCGACTCCATGGCGAACTGGCGGTTGTGCCCGAACCAGCCGGACAACGGCTGACGCACCACATCCACCAACGCCGGGTTGACCCACACAAACGCCTGGGAGCCCGGGCCACCGTTAAGGTATTTGTAGGTGCAGCCAATCGCATAGTCGGCACCCGCCTGATGCAGGTCGATGGGCACGGCGCCTGCCGAATGCGCCAGGTCCCAAATACTCAACGCGCCACCTTCATGGCTCAGGGCGGTCAGCGACTGCATGTCGTACATGTAGCCGGTCTTGTAGTTGACGTGGGTAAGCATCACCACCGCCACGTCCTCATCGATGGCCTGGGGCAATTCGTCCGGGCTGTTTACCAGGCGCAGGGAATAACCTTGCTGCAGCAGCTCGGCCAGGCCCTCGGCAATGTACAAATCGGTAGGAAAGTTGCTCGCTTCGCTGACGATCACTTTGCGATGAGGCTGGCGTTGACGTTGCACAGTCAACGCCGCGCTGAGCACCTTGAACAGGTTGATCGAGGTGGTATCGGTGATCACCACTTCGCCGTCATGCGCACCCATCAGCGGCGCCAGGCGGTTGCCCAGGCGCTGGGACAAGTCCGCCCAACCGGCGCTGTTCCAGCTGCGAATCAGGCCATTGCCCCATTCTTCGGCAATCACCGCCTGCGCCCGCGCCAGCGCCGCCACCGGACGCGCGCCGAGGGAGTTGCCGTCGAGGTAGATCACGCCCTCAGGCAAGGCGAACTGACGACGCAACGCTGCCAGCGAATCCTGGGCATCGAGGGCTTGGCAATGGCTTCGAGTGGTCATGGGTTGTCCTGGCTTTTATAAGTGAGAATGGACCAAATAATGAACGAAGTTTTAGAGAATTTTCGTGCAAAGTGGTGGGTAACAGGCTAATTAAGCTGTAGGAAATTCGAATTTAACCCCCAAACACGCGGATTTATTCTAACCATGATTCTTGACGCCACCGACCTGCGCCTCCTGCATTTCCTGCAACAGGATGGTCGTATCAGCAACCAGGAGCTGGCGGAAAAAGTTGCATTGTCGCCTTCCGCCTGCCTGCGCCGTTTGCGCCTGTTGGAGAGTGAGGGAATCGTCAGCGGCTATCGCGCAGTGCTGAATGCCGAGCAATTGGGAATCGAGCTGGAAGCCATCGTCCACCTGTCGTTACGCCAGGACGTGGAGGATTGGCATGAGACGTTTATCAAAAAGGTGCAGGGCTGGCCGGAAGTCGCCAGTGCCTATGTGATCACGGGTGCCAGCAACTATGTGCTGCGCGTGCAGGCGAGGAATCTGAAGCACTTTTCCGACTTTATCGTGAACCACTTGAACCGCACGGCGGGGGTGATGGATATCCGTTCGGAGATTGTGTTGCAGAAGATCAAGGATCGGGATGAGGTGCTGGATCTGGTCATCCGCAAATAACCGTAACACCCCAGAACCCAAGCGGGCTTGCTCGCGAATGCGATGTATCAGTCGCCGAATATATTGACTGAGATACCGCATTCGCGAGCAAGCCCGCTCCCACATTTTTAACCGCGTTTAATCTTCCAAAGCGCGTACGCGTTGCATGCGTTTTTGCTCTACCGGCGCGTCAGCCACGTGCAATTCAAAGTCAAAATCAATCTGCGCAAACCGACCCTCCACGCCAAACCCGCGCGCCAGTTGCGGGTCGTCACTGAAGCGAATCTGCGCAATCAATTCATCCCGCGTGGCATAGGCAAAATCATCATGCAGGTACGGGTCGTCCGACAGGTTGATCTGCGTGGTCAAGTGCCGATGCCCCGGCGCCGAGATAAAGAAGTGGATATGCGCCGGCCGCTGTCCGTGACGCCCGAGTTGATCGAGCAGTTGCTGGGTCGGCCCGCTCGGCGGGCAACCGTAACCCGACGGCACGATGCTGCGAAAACGGTAGTTGCCCTGGGCATCGGTCTCGATGCGACGGCGCAGGTTGAATTCGGATTGCGTCGGGTCGAACCACGAATACGTACCCGCGGTGTTGGCCTGCCACACATCCACAATCGCCCCCGCCACCGGCTTGCCATCGATGTCACGCACCTGCCCGCGCATGAACAGCGGCACCGCATCATCCTTGCCATCATCCAGCCGTGCCTCGTACTTCGACAACGGCGCCCCGGCCACGTACAACGGGCCTTCGATGGTGCGCGGGGTACCGCCGGACTTACCGGCCTCTTCATCGGCGGCGTCCATCAACAGGTCCAGGTAATGTTCCAGGCCCAACCCGGCGGCAAGTAAACCGGCTTCCTGGTTTTTGCCCAGTTCGTTGAGGTAGTTGACGGCCTTCCAGAACTCTTCCGGGGTCACCTCCAGGTCTTCGATAATGTTCACGGCGTCACGCAGGATCCGGTAGATCAGCGATTTAGTGCGCGGATTGCCGCGGTCGTTAAGGTTGCCGCTGGCTTCTTCGAGAAACTGTTGGGCATGGGCAGTCTGGGACAGTCGGATGGACATGGTGCATTCCTCATCTTGTAGTTATTAGTTTGAAAATCGACCTAGCGGTCATCCTCATGGATCGACGACGGGTGCCGGCACAAGGCATTCACTTCGATAGCCATGTAGGGGTAAAGCGGCAGTTGCATCAGCAGGTCGTGCAGTTCTTGCACACTGTCGACGTCAAACACGCTGTAGTTGGCGTAGTGCCCGGCGATGCGCCACAGGTGGCGCCATTTGCCGTCTTGTTGCAGGCGTTGCGCCAAGGCTTTCTCATCGGCCTTGAGGCTGGCTGCACGTTCGGGGTTCATGTCGACGGGCAGGTTCACGGTCATTTTTACGTGGAACAACATGGCAGACGCCTCTTAGTGTTTGTCACGACGGAAGAACGCCAGGCGCTCCTCATCAATGGCCAGGCCCAGGCCCGGTGCGTTGGAGACATGCAGCTGAAAGTCGCGATAAACCGGTGGCGCGGTGAGGATGTCTTCGGTCAGCAACAACGGACCAAACAGTTCGGTGTCCCACGCCAGTTTGTTCAGCGTGAGAAAGGCATGTGCAGAAGCCAGGGTGCCGATACCGCCCTCGAGCATGGTACCGCCGTACAGGCCAATACCCGCCGCCTCGGCAATCGCAGCAGTGCGCAACACCGCACGGGGGCCGCCGTTCTTGGCGATTTTGAGGGCGAACACCGACGCCGCGCCTTCGCGGGCCAGGTTGAAGGCATCCTCGACACACTCAATGGACTCATCGGCCATGATCGGCGCCGGGCTCGACAGGTTGAGCCGCGCCATGCCGCCACGGTTATTGCGTGAGATCGGTTGTTCGATCAGGTCGATCCCGTTGTCGCCGAGCACCTTGCATGCCCGCAGTGCCACGGCTTCATCCCACGCCTGGTTGACGTCGACACGCACACTGGCACGCTCGCCAAGGGCCTTTTTGATCGCGATCACATGGGCCAGGTCATGGCTGACTTCGCCCGCACCAATCTTCAATTTGAAGATGCGGTGGCGGCGCAGGTCGAGCATCTTTTCTGCCTCGGCAATGTCCTTTTCGGTGTTGCCGCTGGCCAGGGTCCAGGCCACCGGCAACGCGTCACGCACACGGCCGCCGAGCAACTCGCTGACCGGCAGGTTCAGGCGTTTGCCCAGCGCGTCGAGCAAGGCGCTTTCGATACCGGACTTGGCAAAGGTGTTGCCGCGAATGCTGCGCTCCAGGCGCAACATGGCCGCGTTGATATTGCTCGCGTCCTGGCCAATCAACAGCGGTGCGAAATGGCGGTCGATGTTGACCTTAATGCTGTCGGGGCTTTCATTGCCGTAGCTCAGGCCGCCAATGGTAGTGGCTTCGCCGATGCCTTCGATGCCGTCGGCGCAGCGCAGGCGGATGATCACCAGCGTCTGGTTTTGCATCGTGTGCATCGCCAACTTGTGCGGGCGAATAGTGGGGAGGTCGACGATGACAGTGTCGATCGACTCGATGGCGCAAATCGGCATGGCTATACCCGTTGGGTTATTTTTAGAGTTGAGCCGATTCTGTTCCGCATCTTTCGAGGCTTCCAATATAGAATTAGTCTCGACCAATACCCCAAAGGTATGAAAGGAGCCGTCATGGAACTGCGTCACTTGCGCTATTTCCAGGTGCTGGGAGAAACCCTGAACTTCACCCGCGCCGCCGAACGTCTGCACATCGCTCAGCCGCCGTTGAGTCGGCAGATCCAGCAATTGGAGGATGAGCTGGGCGTGATTTTGCTGGAGCGTGGCCGTCCGCTGCGGCTGACCGAGGCCGGGCGGTTCTTCTATGAGCACGCCAATGTGCTGCTGGAGCAACTGAACAAAGTCTGCGACAACACGCGCCGCATCGGCCAGGGTGAAAAGACCTGGCTGGGTATCGGTTTTGCACCCTCGACCTTGTACGGCGTGCTGCCTGAATTGATTCGGCGATTGCGCAGTCATGAGGCGCTGGAGCTGGAATTGGGGCTCTCGGAGATGACCACCTTGCAGCAGGTCGAGGCGCTCAAGGCCGGGCGGATTGATGTGGGGTTCGGGCGGATTCGTATCGACGATCCGGCCATCGTCCAGCGTGTGCTGGTGCAGGATCGGCTGGTCGCCGTGTTGCCCGCCGGTCACCCCTTGCTGGGCGCGCCCGCCACCCTCACTCAACTCGCCGCCGAGCCGTTTGTGCTTTACCCCGGCAACCCGCGCCCCAGCTATGCCGACCATGTGATTGCGCTGTTCGACGCCCATGGCCTGAGCCTCAAAGTGGCGCAGTGGACCAACGAACTGCAGACCGCTATCGGGCTGGTCGGGGCAGGGATGGGGGTGACGTTGGTGCCGGCTTCGGTGCAGGTGCTGCACCGGGCGGATATTGGCTACACGCCGATTGTGGAAGCCACGGCGACGTCGCCGATCATCCTCAGCCGACGAGTGAATGATCAGTCGCCGGGGCTGAATCATTGCCTGCACCTGGTGGAAGAACTGATCTGAGCCTCCCAAACACTGAGAATCCAATGTGGGAGCAGGCAAGCCACAGTTTGATGTTCATTGCCTTCAGATACTGCGCATGCGCTTGCGCTGCTGGGTCTGGCTGGGGGACTCGTCGAACAGTTTTCGGTATTCGGCTGAAAACCGGCCCAGATGAGTGAACCCCCAACCTAGAGCGATTTCGGAAATGGTGCGAGTGGAGCCATGCTCAAGGATTTCCTGGCGAACCGAACTCAGTCGGTACTTCTTCAAATAAGCCATCGGCGACAGTGCGAAATACTTACGAAACGCATCGAACAGCTTGAACCGCGACACCCCTGCGGCCGCTTCGAGGTCTTCCAGATGCACGGCTTCGCGAGCGTTGTCGTGGATGTACTGGCGCGCACGGATCAGGTAGTGCGGCAGTTTCACGCCCAATACGTCGCGCAGTTCTTCGGAGTAATTGTTCGGCTGGGCCAGGATCAGGCCCTTAATCAACGAACTTTCCAGGTCGCGGGTGAACGCAGCCTGCTCATACAACTCGCTGCCGTGTTCCAGCTCCGCAATGAAGTAACGCGCCATGCGCCACCACGACGCTGAAGCGCCGTCCACCGCGTCCATCACTGACTCAAAGCGCAACGGCGCCTCAATCGGCCGATGCAGCAACCCTTCCAGGGACTCGCTCATCGCTGCGCGCGTGATCACCACCTGCAACTTGCGACAGTCACCGGAAATCGCCAGCACCTGGTGCTCGTTAGGCGAGATGATCACCCCTTGGTCACGGTTGGAACTCAGGCGCTCGCCGTTCTTGCTCAATTCCTGCTCGCCCACCAGCGGCAGGCTCAGGCTATAGCTGCTGAAGTGCTCGGCGTCTTCGATGTCGATGGTCACGTCGGTGCCGTATTCGATCATGCCCAAGGTAGTGGCGCGCGACTTGAACACGTTGGCGCTGTGATGAAAACGCAGGCGTTCGGGCGTGGCGGTGGCCAGGCGATGGGGCCCGCAGATGCCGGACATCCAGCTGCGGGCGCCTTCCAGGTCGAAGCGTTGAATCGTTTGGCTGCTCATCAGGGTGCACCCACGGCGGTTAGGCATTTGCGCGCTCTGACGGCGCGTCCTGTCGATCAAGGCAAGTTCCAAGCCACACCTGCCGTATCGCAACCCGATGGATAGCAACGGTCGACTATGTGGATAAGTAGCCGGCTTTTTTCGCCTCTTGCCCTGCCAGACAGTAGCGCATCCCGTCACCGGCCTGCACCGGGTTGGGTATTTGCTGCCCAACTATCCGGCTCAGGTTCCCCCATTAAGTGGATAGCCCGCGCCCTGCCCCGCTGCCTCTAATGAACCACCGTTTAGCCCCAATCAAAAAGGTGCCTCCCATGAGTGGTGCAAGAAGCGTCGAGCAATGGAAAAGCTTTATCGACAGTTGCCTGGATTTTCGCCCGGCAGATGAAGTGTTCCGCATCGCCCGCGACATGTTCACTGAACCGGAACTGTTCGACCTGGAGATGGAACTGATCTTCGAGAAAAACTGGATCTACGCCTGCCACGAAAGCGAACTGGCGAACAACCACGACTTCGTGACGATGCGTGCCGGGCGCCAGCCAATGATCATCACCCGCGATGGCGACGGCCAGCTCAACGCGCTGATCAACGCCTGCCAGCATCGCGGCACCACGTTGACGCGAGTCGGCAAAGGTAATCAGTCGACCTTCACGTGCCCATTCCACGCCTGGTGCTACAAGAGCGATGGCCGGCTGGTGAAGGTCAAGGCGCCAGGGGAATACCCGGAAGGTTTCGACAAAGCCACACGCGGCCTGAAAAAGGCCCGCATCGAAAGCTACAAAGGGTTCGTGTTTATCAGCCTGGACGTGAATGGCACGGACAGCCTGGAAGACTTCCTCGGCGATGCGAACGTGTTTTTCGACATGATGGTCGCCCAGTCCGCCACCGGTGAGCTGGAAGTGCTGCCGGGCAAGTCCGCCTACACCTACGATGGCAACTGGAAATTGCAGAACGAAAACGGCCTGGACGGTTATCACGTCAGCACCGTGCACTACAACTACGTGGCCACGGTGCAGCACCGCCAACAGGTGAATACCGAGAACGGCAGCGCGTCCGGCACCACGCTGGACTACAGCAAACTCGGCGCCGGCGACGCGAATACCGACGACGGTTGGTTCGCCTTCAACAACGGCCACAGCCTGCTGTTCAGTGACATGCCCAACCCCAGCGTACGTTCCGGCTACGCCACCATCATGCCGCGCCTGATCGAAGAGCACGGCCAGCAAAAGGCCGAGTGGATGATGCACCGCCTGCGCAACCTGAACATCTACCCGAGCCTGTTCTTCCTCGACCAGATCAGCTCGCAACTGCGCATTATCCGGCCGGTGGCCTGGAACAAGACCGAAATTATCAGCCAGTGCCTGGGGGTGAAAAACGAATCCGACGCCGACCGCGAAAACCGTATTCGTCAGTTTGAAGATTTTTTCAACGTTTCGGGCATGGGCACGCCGGACGACCTGGTGGAGTTTCGCGAAGCCCAGCGCGGTTTCCAGGGCCGGCTGGAGCGCTGGAGCGATATCTCGCGCGGCAGCCATCGCTGGGAAAGCGGCCCCACGCCCAACAGCGAAGCCATCGGCATCCAGCCGGCCATGACCGGCACCGAGTTCACCCACGAAGGCCTCTACGTGAACCAACACCGCAACTGGCAGCGATTTCTGTTGGATGGCCTGGACCGGCAAGCGCTGAAACTGCGGGAGGTGGAATGATGAACGCGCACCTGCAATACCAGATAGAGCAGTTTTTCTACCGCAAATCCGAGCTGTGCGACGCCCAGGACTGGGATGCCTATGTGCAACTGTTCGATCCGCAGAGTGAATTCCACCTGCCGCAATGGGACTCGGAACACGTCTACACCCGCGACCCCAAGCGCGAGATGTCGTTGATCTATTACGCCAACCGTTCGGGCCTGGAAGACCGCGTGTTCCGGTTGCGCACGGGCAAAGCCGCGTCGGCGACACCCATGCCGCGTACCGTTCACCTGATCAACAACGTACGCATCGCCGAGCAGGCGGATGGCATGCTGGAAGTGCGGCTGAACTGGCACACGTTGTTTTGTCGGTTGGCCACTTCGGAGCAGTTTTACGGGCATGCCACCTACAGCCTCAAGCCCCATGGCGACAGTTGGTTGATTACGCGCAAGCACGCGTTGCTGCTCAACGACACCATCAACTCGGTGCTGGACTTCTATCACCTGTGAACACCTCCACAGCTGCTACGGGGTGTTTGGAGAGCAATCAGATGAATCACAAAGTGGCCTTCAGTTTTGCCGATGGCAAGACGCTGTTTTTCCCGGTAGGCCCCCATGAAATCCTGCTGGACGCAGCACTGCGCAACGGCATCAAGATCCCTCTGGACTGTCGCGAAGGCGTGTGCGGCACCTGCCAGGGTCGTTGCGAGTCAGGCGATTACAGCCAGGATTATGTGGACGAAGAAGCACTGTCGAGCCTCGATCTGCAACAGCGCAAGATGCTCAGTTGCCAGACGCGGGTGAAGTCCGACGCAACGTTCTATTTCGACTTTGATTCAAGCCTGTGCAATGCGCCCGGTCCGGTGCAGGTGCGAGGCACGGTGAGCGCGGTGCAGCAGGTGTCGGCGAGTACGGCGATCCTGCAGGTGCAGTTGGATCAGGCGCTGGATTTTCTGCCGGGTCAATACGCACGCCTGTCGGTGCCTGGCACGGACAGTTGGCGGTCTTACTCCTTCGCCAACCTTGCGGGCAATCAACTGCAGTTTCTGATCCGCCTGTTGCCCGATGGGGTGATGAGCAACTACATCCGCGAGCGCTGCCAGGTGGGCGATGAGCTGTTGATGGAAGCGCCACTCGGTGCCTTCTACCTGCGCCACGTCACCCAACCGCTGGTGCTGGTGGCGGGTGGAACCGGGCTTTCGGCCTTGCTGGGGATGCTCGATGAACTGGCTGCCAATGGCTGCAACCAGCCCGTGCACCTGTACTACGGCGTGCGCGGCGCCGAAGACTTATGTGAGGTGGCACGCATCCAAGGCTATGCCACAAAAATCGCTGATTTTCGCTACACCGAAGTATTGAGTGCCCCGTCAGATGAATGGCCCGGCAAACGGGGCTACCTCACCGAGCATTTCGACTTGGCTGAATTGCGGGACAGATCGGCGGATATGTACCTGTGCGGCCCCCCTCCAATGGTCGAGTCCATCCAACAATGGCTGGCGGATCAGGCACTTGATGGCGTTCAGCTGTATTACGAAAAGTTTACGCAGAGTAATATCTGACCCCTCAGCACTTCTGAGGGGTTGGTGCTGCGTGCAATCAACCCTGAGAAAAACAAGTAGAAGGGAATGTTAATGGCGGATGACATGGTTAACCCGGTAGGCCTCAAGCGTGGCCTGAAGAACCGGCACATTCAGCTGATCGCCTTGGGAGGGGCGATCGGCACGGGGTTGTTCCTCGGCTCGGCCGGGGTGCTCAAGTCGGCGGGGCCGTCGATGATCCTCGGTTACGCGATTGCCGGTTTTATCGCGTTCCTGATCATGCGCCAGCTCGGTGAAATGATCGTCGAAGAGCCGGTGGCCGGGTCCTTCAGCCACTTCGCCCACAAATACTGGGGCGGTTACGCAGGCTTCCTGGCGGGCTGGAACTACTGGGTACTCTACGTGCTGGTGGGCATGGCCGAACTGACGGCCGTGGGCAAGTACATCCAGTTCTGGTGGCCAGAGATCCCGACCTGGGTCAGTGCGCTGGTGTTCTTTGTCGCGGTGAACTTGATCAACACCCTGAACGTGAAGTTCTTCGGTGAGACCGAGTTCTGGTTCGCGATCATCAAGGTGGTGGCGATTGTCGGCATGATCGTGCTTGGCTGCTACCTGCTGTTCAGCGGTACCGGCGGCCCGCAAGCGTCCGTCAGCAACCTGTGGAGCCACGGCGGGTTCTTCCCGAATGGCGGCATGGGGCTGTTGATGTCCATGGCATTCATCATGTTCTCGTTTGGTGGCCTGGAGCTGGTGGGTATCACCGCCGCCGAGGCCAGCGAGCCGCGCAAAGTGATCCCGAAAGCGATCAACCAAGTCGTCTACCGGATCCTGATCTTCTACGTCGGCGCGCTCACCGTGTTGCTGTCGCTGTACCCGTGGGACCAACTGTTGCAAACCCTCGGCGCGTCGGGCGATCCCTACAGCGGCAGCCCGTTTGTGCAGATCTTCTCGCTGATCGGCAACGACACCGCTGCGCACATCCTCAACTTCGTGGTGCTGACCGCGGCGCTGTCGGTGTACAACAGCGGCGTGTACTGCAACAGTCGCATGCTGTTCGGCCTGGCCGAGCAAGGCGATGCGCCAAAAGCGTTGATGAAACTCAACAAGCAAGGCGTGCCGCTGCGGGCGCTGGCGATTTCGGCACTGGTGACGATGCTGTGCGTGGTGGTCAACTACGTCGCGCCGCAGAGTGCGCTGGAGTTGCTGTTTGCGCTGGTGGTCGCCTCGCTGATGATCAACTGGGCGCTAATCAGCATCACCCATATCAAGTTCCGTAAGGCCATGGGCGAGCAAGGCGTGACGCCGTCGTTCAAGACCTTCTGGTTCCCGTTCAGCAACTACCTGTGCCTGGCGTTCATGCTGATGATCATCAGCGTGATGCTGGCGATCCCGGGTATTCGCGAGTCGGTGTATGCGATGCCGGTGTGGGTGGGGATTATCTACATTGCCTACCGGTTGCGGATGAAAAACGCCAAAGTAGCCGTGATGCAATAACCCCTGTGGGAGCGGGCAAGCCAGCTCCCACCGTTTTGAATGTGTTCCAACTGAAAAGCCCCGGTGATCCGGGGCTTTTTGTTTACAGCGTGGAGCGAACTCGCCAGAGTTCGGGGAACAGCACGGTATCGAGCATCTTGCGCAAATAGCCCACGCCTTCGGTGCCGCCAGTACCCGGCTGGAAGCCGATAATCCGCTCCACCGTGGTCACATGGCGGAAGCGCCACTGACGGAACGAATCCTCCAGGTCGATAAATTTCTCGGCCAACTGATACAAATCCCAGTACCGGCTTGGATCGCGATACACCTCGCGCCACGCCGCCTCCACGGATTCATCGTGAACCGTCGCCGCCGTCGGGTCGCGCTCGGCACGTTTCGGGTCAATCGCCAAACCTGCCTTAACCATCAGGTTGATCGCTTCGTCATACAGCGACGGCGTAGCAATCGCCACTTTCAACTGATTCAACAGCTCCGGCCGATGGGCGTGGGGCCGCAACAGCGCCGCGCTTTTATTGCCGAGGATAAATTCGATCTCACGGTACTGGAACGACTGGAACCCAGACGACTGCCCGAGGAACGGCCGAATGGCTTTGTACTCCGATGGCGTCATCGTCGCCAGCACCGCCCAGGCGTGCACCAATTGATCAAAGATCCGCGAGACCCGCGCCAGCATCTTGAACGCCGGCGGCAACTCGCCCAGGCGCACGTGCTCGCGGGCGGCCTTGAGTTCGTGGAGCATCAGTTTCATCCACAGCTCAGAGGTCTGGTGCTGGATGATGAAGAGCATTTCATTGTGGTCCGGCGACAGCGGATGCTGGGCGCTGAGGACTTTGCCCAGGTCCAGGTAATCGCCGTAGCTCATGGACTCGGAAAAATTCAGTTCGGCGTTATGCCATTCTTCCGGGGGTTGGTAATCAGGCGAGAAAGGACATTGGCTCATCGCGTGGGTTCCTTGAGCGGACGGAGAATAGCGCGGACCGGGCTGGCGTCGAGGTTGGCGAAACGCAGCGGCAGCGCGATCAGCTCATAGTCGCCCTCCGGCACGTCATCGAGCACGATGCCTTCCAGAATCGCCATGCCATGGCGGAACACGGCGTTGTGGGAATCCATGGTCTTGGACTGCTGCGGGTCCAGGGACGGGGTGTCGATACCGATCAAACGCACACCCAGGCTGGCCAGCAGCTCGATGGTTTGCGGGGCAATGGCGGTGAAGTTCGAGTCCCATTCGGTGAGTGGCGCTTTTGGATAAGTGCGCAGCAACACACGCTCCGGCACGTTATCCACACGGCCTTCCAGCTGATGCGGCTGCACCAGCGCAACGCTGTCCAGGCAATGCAGCACACGGCACGGCCCCATGTACACCTCCAACGACACCTCGCCAATCGGCGCGCCGTCTGCGCTGTAATGCAGCGGTGCATCCACATGGGCACCGGTGTGCGGCGATAGGGTAATGCGCCCGACATTCACCGGGCACTCCGGGCCGAACTGCCACACGCGTTCTTCCTGGAACGGCGTATCGCCCGGCCAGGTCGGGGTCGCCGTGCTCAAGGGTGGGCTGATGTCCCACCACGTTTTTATTGGGTTCATTTGAAGGCTCTCGGCGGTTACTGGGGTGAATGATACGAGGGCCTGCTGCGAATTTTCTTGCGAATTCTGGCGCGAAGCGGGAAATCTTTCGCACTTACTGCGAGGAATGGGTGGATTGGCGCTTAGATATATCATTCCGGCACGGTGGATCAGCCACTGAAGATCCAATGTGGGAGCGCAGGGTGCCAGAGGGATCGCATTCGCCTGCGCTTCTGAGCATCCCAATGTCGAGTTCAGACCACTGGCGCAACGCCAGAGGCCTTAGGGTTCATCTGTCCATTCCCTGCCCTGGAGTCATCATGTCCACGCCCATCACCGTACTGCGCGACACCCACCCCCTGCCGGTCCTGGACGCGTGCAAATGGGAAAAGCTCGAAGGCGACCCGCACACCGTGAACCTCAACGCTTACACCAGCGAAGACGGCAGCAAAATCATGGGTACCTGGATCTGTACACCGGGCAAGTGGTACGTGGACTACGTGAAGTGGGAATACTGCCACTTCCAGGAAGGCTACTGCATCATCACACCAGAAGGCCTGGAACCGATTCATTTGCGGGCTGGGGATATCTTTGTGGTGGAACCGGGGATGAAGGGGACGTGGGAAGTGGTCGAGACGGTGCGTAAGTATTTTGTGTTTGCTTGAAGTTGTTGTAGTGAGCGGGCTTGCCCCGCGCTGGGCAAGCCCGCTCACTACGCGTAGCGGCACCTTATTTGGGCTTGCGATAGCTGTTGATAATCGCCGAGAAGTCCTTGCCCCCTTCCCCACGCTGGCTCATTGATTGATACAACTGCTGGGCCACAGCGCCGAGGATCACCGGCTGCTTGGCCTGGCGCGCCGCTTCAGTAGCCAGGCCCAAATCCTTGAGCATCAAGTCGGCACCAAACCCGCCGGTGTAGCCACGGGACGACGGCGCGGTTTCAATCACGCCCGGCCATGGGTTGTAGGTGTCGGAACTCCAGCAACGCCCGGTGGAGCTGTTGATAATTCCCGCCAGCACTTGCGTGTCGATACCCAAGGCATCGCCTAGGGCCATGGCTTCGCTGACGCCAACCATGCTGATCCCCAGCAACAGGTTGTTGCAGATTTTGGCGATTTGCCCGGTGCCCACGTCGCCGCAATGCACGATGTTGCGGCCCATCTGCGCCAGCACCGGTTGCAGGGTGGCGAACAGTTCAGGGTTGGCGCCGACCATGAAGGTCAGCGTACCGGCCTGGGCGCCGCCCGTGCCGCCAGAGACTGGCGCGTCAGCCACGGCCACGCCTTGCTTCGCCGCTGCAGCCGCCACATCGCGGATGGTTTGCGGGTCGATGGTGCTGCAGTCCACCGCCGGCACGCCTTTGCCGATGCCGGCGAGCACGCCGTCTTCATTCAGCCAGACGCTGCGCACATGCGCAGCAGCGGGCAGCATCGTGATCACTAGCTCCGCGCCGTTGGCCGCATCACGCGGTGAGTCGCTGATAGCGCCGCCCAGCTCGGCCAGCTCCTTGAGCACCGTCTGGTTCAAGTCGAACAGGTTCAACGCGTGGCCGGCCTTGATCAGGTTGCGGGCCATGGGCGCGCCCATGTTGCCCAAGCCGATAAATGCAATCTTCATGGTCGTCTCCCGAATCAGCGCAGGTTGATGGTGGTGTTGACGCCATCGTTGACTGTGTCGTCATCAAACCAGCGGCTGGTGACGGTTTTGGTCTGGGTGTAGAACTGCACCACTTGCTTGCCGTACGGGCCAAGGTCGCCGAGTTTGGAACCACGGGAACCGGTGAAACTGAAGAACGGCACCGGCACCGGAATCGGGATGTTGATGCCGACTTGGCCTACATCGATTTCGCTCTGGAACTTACGCGCCGCCGCGCCGCTCTGGGTGAACAGGCCGGTGCCGTTGCCGAACGGGTTGGCGTTGACCAGTGCGATGGCCTCATCCAGGGTGTCGACTTCCAGCACCACAAGCACCGGCCCGAAAATTTCCTGGGTGTAGATTTGCATATCGGTGGTCACGCCCGAGAACAGGGTCGGGCCGACAAAGTTGCCTTGCTCATAGCCCGGCACCTTGATGTCACGGCCGTCCAGTTCCAGCTTGGCGCCTTCTTTCACGCCGCTTTCGATCAGTTCCAGGATTCGCGCCTTGGCGCGCTTGGAAATCACCGGGCCGACATCGGTACCGGCTTCGCTGCCGGCATTGACCTTGAGCTTTTGCGCCAGCGCCTTGAGATCCGGCAGCCACTGCTTCGACGCGCCCACCAGCACCACCACCGAGGTGGCCATGCAACGCTGGCCTGCCGCGCCGAAACCGGCGCCGACCAGGGCGTTGAGGGTGTGTTCACGGTTGGCATCCGGCAGCACCACCGCGTGGTTCTTGGCGCCCATCATCGATTGCACGCGCTTGCCGTGTTTGCCGGCCAGGTCGTAGACGTGAGTGCCCACGGCGGTCGAACCAACGAAGGACACAGCCTTGATGTCTTTATGGGTGCACAGCGCATCCACCACATCCTTACCGCCGTGCACCACGTTGAGCACGCCGGCAGGCACCCCGGCTTCCAGCGCCAACTCCACCAGCAGCATGGTCGACAGCGGGTCCTGCTCGGAAGGCTTGAGGACGAAGGTGTTACCGCAGGCAATCGCCATCGGGAACATCCACAGTGGAATCATCGCCGGGAAGTTGAACGGCGTAATACCGGCGCACACGCCGATAGGCTGGCGCAGGGTGTAGGTGTCGACGCCACCGGCGACGTTTTCAGCGAACTCGCCCATTTGCAGGGTGCCGATGGAACAGGCGTGTTCCACCACTTCCAGGCCACGAAAAATATCGCCTTCGGCATCGGCAATGGTCTTGCCCTGCTCGTTGCTGAGGACCACCGCAATGCGCTTGGAATGTTCGCGGATCAAGGCTTGCAGCTTGAGCATGATGCGCATGCGTGCGCCGATCGGCGTCAGCTTCCAGGTCTGGAAGGCGCGATGCGCGGCGTCGATGGCGGCGTTCACTTCATCGGCCGTGGCGAACGGAACTTTGGCCAGCACCTGCTGGGTGGCCGGGTTGACGATGTCTTGCCATTCGGTGGTCTTGGACTCGACCCACTCGCCGTTGATCAGCAACTTGACCTGTTGCACGGAAATATCGGCAGATGCGTTCATGTGGTCTCCAATCTTATATTTATGCAGAGAACCAAGGCGTTGAATCGCCTTGAAGAATGAGGCGTTCGGACTGTTTTTGGAGTATAGATGTGCAAATCTCTAATAAGAACGCACATAAAAGCCGGACCAATATGCAAAAAAACATCACGTCACTGGGCTCCCTGAACTGGGATGACCTGAAGTTTTTCCTTGAGGTGGCCCGCACCCGCAAGGCCAGCGTCGCCGCCAAGCGCCTGGCGGTGGACTACACCACCGTGTCACGGCGCATCAGTTCGCTGGAAATGTCACTCGGTACCCTGCTCTTCGAAAAATCCCGGACCAACGGTTTCGTCCTCACCCCCGAGGGCCAGCGTTTACTGGGCTATGCGGAGTCCATCGAAAGCACCCTGCATATGGCCTGCGAACAGGTGTCCGGCTCCGGCGTGGCACTGTCCGGCCATGTGCGCATGGGCTGCACCGAAGGCTTCGGCAGCTTTTTCGTCACCCCGCAATTGAGCCACTTCGTCGACACCTACCCGGCGATCTCAGTGGATATCCTGCCCCTGCCCCACTTCATTAGCCTGTCCAAGCGCGAAGCCGATATCGTCATCGCCCTGGAGCGCCCGGAACACGGGCCCTATGTGTGCTGCAAACTGTGTGATTACAAACTGCAGCTGTACGCGACCCAGGAATACCTCGATCAACACCCGCCGATACAACGCCCGGCGGATTTGGCTGAGCATCCGTTCATCAGCTACGTGGATGACCTGGCGTTCAGTTCGGAACTGCTTTACCTGGCGAATGTGGTGCCCGGCGCCAGCGCCAGTTTGCGCAGTACCAGCGTGATCGCGCAGTACGTGGCGGCGCAACAGGGGCGGTCGATGGCGATATTGCCGTGCTTTCTGGCGGCGCAGGATCCGCGGTTGCTGCCGGTGTTGGGGGAGCAGATTGCGATTACGCGGCAGTTCTGGATGTATTGCCGGGAGGACTTGAGGAAGCTGAAGCGGATTACGTTGTTGTGGGATTACATCAGGGAAGTGACGGAGCAGAATCAGGGGTTGTTGATGGGGGAGACGCGGGAGATTAGGTTTGCGGATTAAAGCGCCATCAACGACGATTCGCTTTAATTTGCAGGACGTTTCCTAGAGAATCTCCGGCCTATTGTGCCGTAGGGTTCGAGTCATTAGCCTCCGTACTTCGCTGACATCAGCGAACGGGTTTAGCGACCCGAACCCGGACACAGCCTCCAACGGCAAGAGCTTCGTGCTCGTCGTTCTCGTGTTATGGCGGCTGTGCGTGGGAGACCCTCGGGTCTGCCGGGTCCTGGGTCCGGTTCGCTAACCTGCGTACAGCTGCCACCCTTTCATGTTTAGCGACATGAATGGGTGGTTCCTAAAACTCCCAGGTATGAATCATGACTAAAATCGTCCCCGACCCACCGCGTTCCTCCATCACCACCCTCGGCGTAGTCACATTCGGCGACTACGGCGAAAACGAAAAAACCCTGTTCCGCGTCAACTCCGGCATGCCGATTGAGGAAGCTTTGGAACACGCCTCCACCCTACTTTTTTACTCCAAGAAACTCGCGATGGAAGCCGCCATGGATGTACGCGGCGAGCACTACGCATGGGCTGCGCATTACCTGTGTGAAATGGGCAAGGCCGTGGTGGATGACCTGACGCAGGCGATGACAGCGGGCCGATAAGCAAATACCGTTCGAATGCGGGAGGAGCCTTGCTCCTTCCTACATTTAAACCGCACCAGCCCCGGCAATTTGCGGATACCGAGCCCGAACTTCGCGCAGAAACTTACTCGCACTGGTCTTGAGCCATTCAATCAGCCGAGCGATATCCGGCTCTAATTGCCGCCCGTTTCGACAAATGATGTAGTACGCCGCTGGCGACATCATCGCGGGGCTTTTCAACGCAACCAACGCGCCGTCTTCCAATTGGTCGTATACCAACGCAGTCCTGCCCAGTGCGATGCCTGTGCCCTTCACCGCCAGGCTGATCGCCAAGCTCGAATCCGGAAATCGTGGCCCATGGTGATAAGGAGGCGCCGCCAGCCCCTGAAACGCAAACCAACTTTCCCACCCTGGACACACCTGATCGTCCACCCGATGAATCAGCGGGTACCGGGCGACATCCTCCAGTGAAATATCCCCCTTCAACCGTAGAAATTCCGGCGAGCAAACGGGAAATACTGCGTCGCACATCAGCAGTTCAACATGGTGATCCGGATAATCGCCGTACCCCATCACCACCGCGACATCGTATTGATGAGCTTCCAGGCTGGTGCTGTTCATATCGGCGCTAGTCAACACCAGATCAAGGTTGAACGAGGCCTCTGTGTGCGACCCATGCATCCTGGGGATTAGCCACGTCGAACAGAGAGAAGACGTGCATGAGAGGTACAACGGTCGGGATTTACCGGGGTTGAGAGATTGCAGTACCCCATCCAGCGCCTTGAAAAAACCATCGGTAACCGGCAACAAGGCTTGCCCCGCCTGGGTCAGCTTGACGCCGCGTGAATGCCGCTCAAACAACTGCACGCCCCACCATTCCTCCAGGCCTGCAATTTGATGACTAATGGCGCTGGCAGTGAGGTTAAGCTCAGACGCCGCACGCGCAAAACTACCGGTTTGCGCAGCGCTGACGAACGCTTGAAGCATCGGTGTGGGAGGCGGACGCTGAGCCATCAGGTGCTCACTTTGATCAAGATGATCCCGCTAACAATGACGAATGCCGACAGCATCCGTCGCCAACCGAACCGTTCATGAAAGAACAGCGCGGCAATAATGGCGCCGATAATAACACTGGTTTCCCGCAGCGCTGAGACCTTGGCCACCGCGTCCAGCGACAACGCAAACAACACCAGTGCGTAGGACGCCAAGTAAAAAACGCCGCCTAATAGGCCAACTCGCCAATGCCCACGTATCGCTTGAGCCAAAGCCGAGCGCTCTTTGGAAAACGCCAGCAGTGGGATCGGAATACTCTGGAACACCGTCAGGTAGATGATGTACTGCAGCACCGTCTCACTGGCTCTTACACCTTTGGCGTCCACTACCGTGTAAGACGCGATAAATGCTCCAGCGCACACCGCCATCAGAATCGGCTTGAACATCTGCGCCGTCATCCTGCGCACAAAGGTCAGGCTGATAATTCCCACACATATCAGCGCCCCCCCCACCAGCGCCTGCAGTGACAACTGTTCATGCAACAGAAAGTAGGAAAACAATGCGACAAATACCGGCGGTACCCCACGCATCACCGGATAAACCTGACCGAAGTCACCCGTTTCGTAAGCTTTGATCAGAAATAACCGATAGACCGTATTGAGTACCACGGAGACGAGGATATAACCCCCTACCTCCAGGCTGGGCACACTGACAAGCGGCAACGCCAACAGGCATATCACCAGCGCGGTGCCATCCACCATGGCCAAGGTCATGAAGCGACTGCTACCGGCGCGGACTACGGCGTTCCAAGTGGCATGCATAAAGGCAGAGATCAGGACCAGCGTGATCGCGATATCGGAGTTGTCCATGGGGTTCGGCTTATGGCGGATAGTGGGGGGGATGTAAGTTATGAGCATCGGGGCATCACTGCTTGCGCAACCACATCCGTAGCAAGTAGCGATTTAGATCGTTCAAGGACTTCGCATCATCAATCACGCAACGTGGAGTATTCATATCTATAAAGTGCGTGCGGGTGTGGAGAAACTTGTTATCGGCTGAAATGAGTACCTGCCCTGGTTCCAGCAACACTCGATGCTGAACCGATGACTGATCGAGAGCGGTGTCAAGAAAGTCTAGCGCTTGGGATGGGGCCACTGTTAATGGCACTCCCGCTTTAAGGTGAGCGGACTCAATGTAGACGCGAAAGTATCTGATCAGCGGAATACCTTCATTGGAGAAGCTCAGAATAGGTGCTTTGAACAACTGTTCCTCATCTGACATACCGCGGTTTTCAAAAAAGAAGTCGCACTTAAGCTCTTCCAATATTTCTGGAAACGCCATCAGCTCCGCGTATACCGCGCTTGCATCAATCAGAATACTCTCACCTCCCAAAAGCGCTTTTTGTCCGCAAGCCAGGATCAAGTAATCGATAGGCAACGGGTCGCTCACTCCATCGTTGTGCACATAGGCACCTTGGCGGGTTTGATGGTATCTCGCACCGTCCTCAATGCTCTTACCGCCCCTGTCATAAACCTCAATCACCTTATGACCGAGATGGTTCTGCACCATTGGCACACCGAGTAGAGAGCCAAATGTCCATATCAGCGACTTGAAAATCGAAAGCTTGTCGACCTTAAAGCCATCAAGAATCAAGATATGGCTTTCATGATCGATCATGGTTCGGATTCTATCTAGCTCCCTATTCAGGACGGGTAAGTGTAGAGGATTGATGTGCGCGGCGTTGGTATCGAATCGAATTCCCTGACGCTCAGACTCGAACAACTCTCTTGCGCTCAACAGCTCGTCAAAAGCAATGTTTGAAAGTCTAGTTTTAGAAACTTCCTGGCGGAAATTACTGACGTTTATGCTCATCGCAGTCCTTTACGGTGGTTAGTTCGAGCGGCCATTTAACTAAGCCCACCCTTTGCGAAAAAGCGAAACCTCGTCAGCCTAGCCATCAAGATTCGTCATGGCAGACTTCTCCTACAGGAAACATGCTTGACGGTCTTTGCTGAGATACGGTGATGGTGCGTCAACGCAGGCGATGACACCGGGCCGCTAAGCGAACGCTGTAGCAAGGCACCGCAAAACCCACTGTGGGAGCTGGCTTGCCTGCGATGGCAGTATGTCCGTCAGTACATCCAGTACTGAGACACCGCTATCGCCGGCCAGCTCCCACAGTTGATGGGGTTTCACATTGAGGTCGGCGGGACGGGCTCAATCCGCGATCACAACAATCGACACCCGCCGATTCTCGGTGCGCCCTTCAGCGGTGTCATTGGAGGCTACCGGTTTGCTACTGCCCAAGCCGCGTAGCTGGATGTTTTCTTCTTTCATGCCCACGCCGGTCAGCACCGTGGCCACGCTTTTGGCACGACGCAGGGACAGTTGTTGGTTGTAGGTTTCCTTGCCAGACGCATCGGTGTGGCCATCGACACGAACGCGTTCGATACCTACGCCAAGCAGGGCCTTGCCGATGCGCTGGACGATGTCGGTGCTGGGTCGGTTGAGGGTCTCGACATCGCTGCCAAACAGCACTTTGCCGGACAGGCCGAATGACCAGCCTTCGTCGGTCATTTCAAAGCCTTGCAGCTTGAGGACCGCGACCTGCGCCGGGGTCAGGCCTTTGGGTGGGGGCGTCTGACAGCCGCCGAGGGCGAGCAGTGCCATCAGCAGGGAGATAAACATAAAACGTGCGGTGGTGAACAATGGTCAACTCCTGTGTTGAAGATTGACGGCGGCGTGCTCCGACTCCGCCGTGTGCTGGCCGCCCGAGGACAGGCGCTTGGCCTGGTACATCGCCGCGTCGGCCGCATTGAGCAGGGTGCCGGGGGTGGCACCATGATCGGGGTAGATGGCGATGCCGATACTGAGGGAGGTCAATACCTCGGTATTGCCGGGCACGGGGATCGGCAGGTCCATGCTGGCAATGATCTTGTCGGCGATACGCTTAGCGTCTGCCACCTCGTGCAACGGCGCCAGCAGGACGGCGAACTCATCCCCCCCCAGGCGCGCTACCAGGTCATCTTCACGCAATTGCGCACGCACACGCTGGGCGACGGCCACGAGGACGGCATCGCCGGCGGCATGACCAAAGCTGTCATTGACCTCTTTGAAGCGGTCGCTGTCGAGGTAGAGCACCGCCACTTGCTCTTTGGCCTTGGCGGCGCTGCGCAGAGCACGAATCAGACGGCCTTCGAAGAACGCCCGGTTGGGCAAACCGGTGAGGCTGTCGTGGTTGGCCTGGTGGGCGAGGAATTCGTTTTCGCTCTGCAGGTGGCTTTGCCAGGCTTCCATCTCGCCGAGCAAGGCATTGAAGTCACTGCCCAGGCTGTCGAGCTCAGCGATTTGCGCCGGCGGTACGCGGCGGTCGAAGTCACGTTCGCTGCGAGCGGCATGGGCCACGGCGGCAAGGCTTTGCAGGGGACCTGTGATGCCACGTAACAAGCGTCGCGCAAGGTGCAGGGCGACCCACGCGCTGAGCGCGGTGCACATGAGAATTCCAGCCAGCCCGCTGAGCAGGAACCGCAGCAGACTGCCGCCGTGACCGGTGAGATTAACGCTGCCGACGGCGCGACCTTGATGCAGAATCGGCTGGCTGATGGGTTGTTCGAGCAAGGTATGCGCCAGCGCCAATTCAACTCGCGAAAGCATGCCCGTTTCCGGACGTATCCACTGCGCCAACAACCTGCCGTTGATATCGAAGACGTCTGCCCGCGCCACCTCTTCGGTGGAGGCAATCAGGCTAAGGGCCTCGGTGGCCGCCGCGCTGTCGTTGAACACCACCGCCGCCTCAACGGTGTAGCTGATAGAGCGCGCGATCAGGTGCAGGTTGTGTTCGGCGTAGACCCTCAGCGCCAGCACGCCGAGCAGCGTCAGGGAAACACTGGCCAGGATCACCGCGACCAGCGCCAGGATCAGGTGCCCCCGGCCGATGACCGAGCGCAGCGTCGGTCGCACTTTATCGGCCTTCATGGCGCGGGCGCTCGGCGACGTGACAACTGCAGCACGCTGGGGTGAATACGTACGCCACTGCGGGCGACGGAGTCGAGATTGACGTCGAATGACACTTGCTCATCACTCACCCGCAGGCAGAACAGGCTGCCCACGGTGCACTCGTCACCGCCTTCGCTGATGCTAAGCACCGGGTGGCCGATCAATGAGGTAAACAGCTGGCTGCGCTCGTCGGCACTGAGTTTGCCGATGTACACCGCATCGCAGGCGTCGACGATATCAGGATGGCTGGCCAGCAGGCGCTGCACCACGACCGGACGGCCGGTGGCCTGGGTGGTGCCTTTGACCAGGTCGTCGGTGTATTGGGTCGGGCCGACGATACACAGGCGCAATTGCGCAGGCTCAGCCGGCCAGCGCGCATAACTGAGGATACCGAGCACCACCTGGGTGACCGCTTGGGCACGGTGGGCGGCAAGGTCAATGGGCTCGGGCGCCTGGGCGAAGGCGCGTGGTGCGAGCACGCACAGGGCCGCCACCAGCAACATGCGTCTCCAGCTCAAACTGCGCTCTGTGGGCGAGACAGCCATGTTCATGCAGAGACACTCTCAGTTTTTTTTCAGATCATGCCGCAACGATAGCACAGTGGTGGAACCCCTCAGCGGAATGGGTCTTCACGTGGCCCGCTCTTTTTTCAGAAAAATCAGACGCCTGAATAAGAAATATTGCATGACCTGTCAGTCAGCTTTTTCTGATTCGTGCCCCAGTTCAAGCATCAACCCACTCAGGCGCTTGACCTTGCGCCTTACCGCTTCTTCAAACACGCCACCACGCGGTTCGATCAGGCTGAACCAGCGCTTGGCCCGGGTGATGCCGGTGTAGATCAGTTCTTTGGTGAGCACCGGGTTGAGCGCATCCGGCAGGATCAATGCCGTGTGGGTGAACTCAGAGCCCTGGGATTTATGCACGGTCATGGCGTACACGGTTTCCACATCATTCAGACGGCTGGGCAGCACAAAGCGTACGCCGCGCTGACCATCGTTACGTGGGAAGGCCACGCGCAGTACCTGCGGGCCGCCATCGCTTTCGGGCAATTTGAGGGCGATGCCGATGTCGCCGTTCATCAAGCCCAGCCCGTAATCGTTGCGGGTCATGAGCACCGGGCGGCCTTCGTACCATTGCTCGTCACCCTCTACCAGCCGCACCTTGCGCAAGGCTGCGGTGATGCGCAGATTCAGGCCTTCCACACCCCAAGGGCCTTTGCGGACCGCGCAGAGCAGTTGGAAAGCGTCGAAGGCTTGCAGCAGTTGTTGCGCCCAGTGGGTCCAGGCGGGGGCTTCACGTGGGGTGTCGGGAGATGGACGCGCGCTTTGCAGCAGGTTGAGGTAGTAACGGTAACCTTGGGCGCCGTCGCTGCCCTGCCCGTCCAGGACCAGACGCTCAAGGGCGTGATCGTGCTCGCCCTTCAGGCTGAGGCAGAACAGGTCACTGTGGCTGCGTGCCGTCAGCAGCTTGCGGGCTTCCTCAGCGTTTTGCTGGTTGACCCAGCGCGCCAGTTGGCCGATACCACTGCCTTCGCCAAAACGTCGCGAGTAACGCAGCATCACCACTTGCTGGGCCAGGGGATGGTTGCCGTCGAGGTCTGCCTGCAGGCCACTGGTGCTGAGGTCTTCGCCACTGACGGCTTGCAGCCATTGGCGGGTCTGGGCGTTATAAAAGCCGGCTTCGGCGTCTCGGCACAAATCACCGAGAACAGCGCCCGCTTCCACCGACGCGAGTTGGTCTTTGTCACCGAGCAATACCAGACGCGCATGGGGCGCCAAGGCGTCGAGCAGGTTGGCCATCATTTCCAGGTCGATCATCGAGGCTTCGTCCACCACCAGCACATCCAAGGGCAACGGGTTGCCGATGTGATGACGAAAATGCCGCGTGCCCGGGCGACTGCCGAGCAAGCGGTGAACGGTGGTGACCTGAGTCGGGATTTTTTCCTTCACGTTGTCCGGCACTTTCAGCGACAGCACTTGCTGGCTGATGGACTCGGTGAGGCGTGCAGCGGCCTTGCCGGTGGGCGCAGCCAGGCGAATGCGCAATGGACTGCCAGTTTCCACCGCCGGCGCCTGCAACAGCGCGAGCAGGCGCACCACGGTGGTGGTCTTGCCAGTGCCGGGGCCGCCAGTGACGATACTGAATGCACCGCGAGTGGCCAGGGCGCAGGCAAGTTTCTGCCAGTCGATCACGCCATCGGGCGGGGGTTGGTCGAACAGGTTGTTCAGGCGCTGCGGCAAATCGGCGGCGACACTTTCCTGGCTGGCGAGACGCAGCCGCAAGGCTGTGTCGATGCGTCGCTCGTAGGTCCAGTAGCGGCGCAGGTACAGGCGCTTGCCGGACAGGACCAATGGGCGACGCTGGGCGGCCTCGCTGCCATCAATTGCCAACGCGACCAGATGGCTGGCGGCCAGCGCATGGCACCAATGGGCGCCGTCGAGGCCATCAAGCAATTGCGACGGCAGCAACATGGCACCGGTTTGCTGGTCGCCTTCAGGCGGCAAGGATAGAGCGAAATCCGGCGCCTTGAGGGTTTCGAACAGGTCGAGGCAAACATGACCATGGCCCAATTGATGGCTGGTCAGCGCAGCGGCCAGCAGCACCAGCGGGTCAGCGTCCGGATCAAGTTCGTGCAGGAAGCCGACGAAGGCTTTGTCCAGGGCGCGCAACCAACCGCGATCCACCCAACGCTCCAGCAGTTGCACCAGGTCATTGGCACGGCTGAGAGGCATCAGGTCCTCAAGCGGTAACGGCGACAGGCTCATAGCAGCACTCCTTGTTCCCAGGCGGGCTCAACCTTGGGCGGGATAGGCTTGCCCTGGAACAGCAGGTCCAGGCCTTCGATCAGTTCCCGTGGTGGCCGGGTGAAATACGCGCCCTGGCTCACGGACTGGGTGCCGCGCAGGAACAGGTAAAGCGCACCGCCGACATGGCGGTCGTAGTCGTAGTCCGGCAGGCGCGCCTTGAGTTGGCGGTGCAGGGCCAGCAGGTAAAGTACGTATTGCAGGTCGTACCGATGCTCGAGGATCGACTGTTCCATGGCGTCCTGTGTGTAGGCCGAATCGTCGGGGCCGAGCCAGTTGGATTTGTAGTCGGCCACGTAATAGCGGCCGTCATGTTCGAACGTCAAATCGATAAAGCCCTTGAACATACCGTTGAGCAGCACGGGTTCGGCGGCGACGCGGGAAACGCCGTTGTGGGTGTACTGACACACCAGTTTGTCGAGGGCGAGTACGTCGACTTTATGGCTGGCGAACCAGAACTCCATTTCGACCTGGTAATGCTGCAGGCTTTTCAGGCTGACGTGGTTGTTGTCCACAGGCAGCGCCGCTTGCAGCAAGTGGCCCAGCCAACTGCTGAGGGTGACGATCCAACCTTCCCAGTTGCGGCGATTGCAACGAGCCCCTACTGCTTTTTCGATAGCCTCGGGGGTGACGTTGAAGCCCTCCTCCCCCGCCCACTCCAGCAGACCGTGGAGAAAGGTCCCAGGGTTCGGGCCACGTGGGAACCGGTGAATGTCGCCGCCGGACGCCGCCACCTCGCGGGGTGCGTCCGGATCGAGGCGTTCGTCATCGAACAGCTTCTGGGCTTGTGCGCTTTCCGGCGCTTCGAGACTGGCGGCACTCATGCTGTCGCCAATGCGCAAGGCGCTGTAGGAGGCGATCCACCAGTTTTCGGCCGCTTTGCGTTTGGGCAGCAAGGGCGCTCTAAGCAGGGCTTCGTTGCGCGGCGGGTGGAAGATGATGTCTTGCGCGTCGGGCACGTGGGCATAGTGGATTGCGGTGCAACCCTCTTGCAGATCCAACAACCAGCGCGCCAGACCCGCGGACTCTCCCAGCGACGCACCCGCGCCAAGCAAATAGCCCAACGCCGACAAGTGCAGCACGGAGCTATTGCTGTTGCCACGCTTGAGGTCGGCGATGCCGAGCCAGCACGCATGCTTGGCGCGGGTCAGGGCGACGTAGAACAGGCGCAGGTCTTCGGCCAGACGCTCGTTGTCGGCCTGGGCGATCAACTCAGCGGTCGGACGCAGACTGACCTGCGACTTGCCGTGTTCATCGTGGTAGTGAAGGGGCAAACGGCTGCCATCGACTGGTTTGGCTGAGCAGATGAAAGGCAGGAAGACCAAGTCGTATTCCAGGCCCTTGGACTTGTGGATAGTCACCACCTTGACCAATTGTTCATCACTTTCCAGGCGCAGGATTTGTTCCTCACCCGCCTGGCCCGACAGCGCCAGGTGTTCGGCCAAGTGGCGGATCAGCGCCTGTTCGCCGTCCAGTTCCGATGCGGCCTGTTGCAGCAGTTCGCTGAGATGCAGCAGGTTGGTCAGCACACGTTCGCCGTCACTGCGCGCGATCAGGGTTTGCGGCAGTTTAAAATCGTGGAGCAGGCGACGCAGCATCGGCAGCACACCTTGGGTGCGCCAGATCACGCGATAGCCACGGAACTGCATGACGCGGCTTTCCCATGCAAGTTCGTCCTGGTTCAGGCGCTCCAGTTCCGGCAGTGACAGGTTCAGGGTGACGCAAGCCAGGGCTGCGCGCAGCGGGCGCTCAACATCCGGCTCGGCGCAAGCCTTGAGCCAGGCCAGCAGGTCGTGGGCTTCCTGGGCGGCGAAGACCGAGTCTTTGTCGGACAGGTACACACTGCGCACGCCACGCGCTGCCAGTTCAGACCGCACGGCTTGAGCTTCCTTGCCGTCGCGAACGAGGATGGCGATATCTGACGGAAGCACGCCGTTGAAGCTCGCGTCCGGCTGTAGGAAACCGGCTGTGCCTTGCTGTCCGCCGTTGAGCAATTCAACAATCTGTGTGGCACAGGCGGCAGCCAATTGCTGACGGTAAACCAGGTTGGAAACCGGCTGCTCGGTGGGCAAATGCCAGAGATTCATCGCCGGCAGCGTTTGGCCACTAACCTGCAATCGTTCCTTGCGGCCTTGGGACAGCACCGAGTGGAACGGCACCGGATTCTGGCCATCCGGTTCGCGGAACAGGAACGCGCCACGGCCTTTTTCTGCGCGCTGGAACACGTGGTTCACTGCCTCGACCATCGCATGGCTGGAGCGGAAGTTGGTGCCCAGCGTGTGGTGGCGGCCGGTGGTGGACTGACGAGCGCGCAAGTAAGTGTAAATGTCAGCGCCACGGAAGGCGTAGATCGCTTGCTTGGGGTCGCCGATCAGAAACAGGCCACTGTCGAGGTGGTTTTCTTCGATGCGGTAGATGCTGTCGAAGATGCTGTACTGCACCGGGTCGGTGTCCTGGAACTCGTCGATCAGAGCCACCGGGAATTGCTCGCGGATGACACTGGCCAGACGTTCGCCGCCGTCAGCTTTCAGCGCGGCGTTGAGGCGGATGAGCATGTCGTCGAAGCCCATTTCGGCGCGGCGGCGTTTTTCTTCTTCGAAGCGTTTGCCCACCCAGCCGGCGGCGTGTTGCAACACAGCGGCCTCGGGGGTCGGCAACGCATCGAGGGCCGACTTTAGACCGGCCATGGCGTCAATGCCAGGATGCTGGGGCGGCTCGCCCTTCCAGGCTTCGGCCATGCCGTCGGGCGTGAGGCGGGTGAAGCCAGTACCGATATCGAGTTGTTCGAGAGTGTCGTCAGCAGCCCAGGCGCCGATCTTTTCGAACCACGGCTCGAAGTAACGCGCTTGCATCTTGCGGCCGTCGACGGCTTTGGCGGCCACGGCTTGCAGGCAGATGTCGCGTAGCTCGACGGCCCATTGTTGCCAGGGGGCTTTGAGCTGTGTGAGCGCTTCACGGCGCTCTTGCAGGCAGGCGTTGATCAGCTCGGCGGGCTCGCGGACTTCATCGGTGGGCCGTTCGCTGCCGAACAACGCGCGGACTCGCGGCATCAATGCGGCGGGACCGCCCCAGTTGTTGCGTACCCAGTTGAGCGCGTCGTCGTGCATCGGGTAGCAAAACAACCGCCAGTAGTCGCGCAGCACCTCACCGAGCAGGTCGCTGTGGTCGGTTTCCAGGGTCTGGGTGAACAGGCTACCGCTGTCGAAGGCGTGTTCGCGCAGCATGCGCTGGCACCAACTGTGGATCGTCGAGACGGCGGCTTCGTCCATCCATTGCGCGGCGATGTCCAGGCGGTTGGCACAGGCGGGCCACTGTTCGGGTGGATACTCGTCGCGCAGATCAGCGATCAGGGCGTCAGGCTGTTCAATTTCTTCGCGGAAGAACCGCGCGGCCTCGGCAAGACGAATGCGGATGCGTTCGCGCAGCTCTTTGGTGGCGGCGTCAGTGAATGTCACTACCAGGATTTGCGGCGGCAACAGCTCGCGACCAAAGCCGGACGCTTCGCCACCGTGGCCGAGGACAAGGCGCAGGTAGAGGGCAGAGATAGTGAACGTCTTGCCGGTACCGGCGCTGGCTTCAATCAGCTGGCTGCCCTTGAGCGGGAAGGCAAGGGCTAAAGGTTTGCTGGTCATGCGCCGGCCTCCTCACCTGTGAGTGATCGCCATGGGGCGTTGATCAGCGGGCGATAGAGGGTTTCGCACCAACCTTCGAATTCTTCGCTGGCGATGAGCGCGGCGTAGTCGGGGAATTGCCGAGTGAGCGCTGGGGTTTCGCGACGCTCGCCGTCGGAGGTCAGGCCGTCGCCTTCGTAGGCTTTACTGGCGGCCGCCTGGGCCTTGGCAGGATCGGTTTGACCGAGCCAGGCGAAGGCGGTTTTGACAGCTACGGGTAACGGTTTACTCATGCCTGCGTGCCAGGCGAGCAGCAAGTTGCCGAGGATTTCCTGTGCGATGGATTTATCCAGAGGCGGCAGGAGCAACGTGTCGTCGCTAGCCACCAAGCCGGTGCTTAACGGCAGGCCGCAAGCGCAGGCAACCACGTGATTGACCCAAGGGCGGATAAGGCGATGCCACTTGCGGGTCTTGATCGAACCAATGCTGTTGGGAATGGTGGTGACGCTTAGCAACCCGCCATCACTGCGTCGATGCAGACCGCTGATCCAGCCTTCCAACTGAACACCCTCATGTTCAAAACTGACAGGTTCGGCGCCAGTATGTTGGGTGGGCCAGAGAGCCAACAATTGTCGATAGCGTTGCAGAAGGTCGGGTAAAGGCTCCATCAGTTCGTTGCGGAGGCATTCGCCGAAACCGACCATGGGCAACAGGCCACTGCCTTGCAGTCGCAAGGCCTGGGCGTTCAGGGCCTGGTCGAGATGATCGGGGTTAGTGAGTGCAGCGTTCAGCAAGCTGTCACTCAGGCTATAGCGTTGCAGTGCGTCGAGGACAAAGGGCTCTTCGTCGGCCAACGGCACTTCGGCGGCTTCGAAGAATACTTTCAGACGTTGGCTAAAGAAGTGTTTGGCCGGGTTGCGCAGGAAGTCTTGTAACTGGCCGAGGCTCAAAGGCTCTTCCTGTTCGTGCGGTGGCAGGTCGTGTTCTGTTGAGGGCGCGTCGCAGGCTACGTGAAGCAATTGCCATTCGCGGGCGAAGCTGAACAGCGCGTCGCCCTCATGGAAGTAGCGGGCGCTGAACGGTTGCAGCGGATGCTCTTGGGTCATGGCTTCGATAAGCGCTTCATCGCTGTTTGCGTGATGCCAGCCGCTGGCGAGATGGTCGCGCAGTTGGCCGATCAATACCGAGGCAGGACGATCGCTATTGTCGCGGATGCTGCGACCCACCCAACTGATGTAGAGCTGGTCACGCGCTGAAAGCAGGGCTTCGAGCAGCAGGTACCGATCGTCTTCACGGCGTGAACGGTCGCCGGGGCGGTAATCACTGCCCATCAGGTCGAAGTCCAGCGGTGGTTGGGCGCGGGGGTAATCGCCGTCGTTCATGCCGAGCAGGCAAACGAGCTTGAACGGGATCGCGCGCATGGGCATCAGGGTGCAGAAATTAACAGCCCCGGCGAGAAAGCGCTGGGACAGGCGCCCTTGGTCCAGGCCAGCCAGCCAGGCTTCACGGACTACGGTGAGCGGTAACTCGTCTTGTAGGCCCACGGACTCGCAGGTTTCCAGCCAGGCCTCTCGGAGTTGTTCAAGTTGGCCCAACAGGTAGTCGTCGTGTTCGCTGCTCGGCAGAAAGAACAGTTGCATCAGGCGTTGCAGGCGTTCGCCCCACGTCTGCGGAGGCGCGGGGTGCGACAGCGCTTGATGGGCGTCACTGAGTGCGTCGAGTAAGGCGACCAGCGGGCCGATCAGGGCGGCGTCGAGACCACCGATTTCGTCGTAGGGCTCGATGCCGTCGCACGCGGCGCCGGTGCCTACGGCGTAACCGAGCAACATGCGGCGTAGGCCGAAACGCCAACTGTTTTGTTCCAGATCCGTGGGCAGGCCCAGGCCTGCGCGCTGTTCGGCGTTGAGGCCCCAGCGGATGCCGGCGCCTTCAATCCAGCGGTGCAGTGTGGGCAGGTCGCGTTCCTTGATGGCGAAGCGTTCGCGCAGGGCAGGAACGTCAAGCAGATCGAGGATTTCGCTGACAGGGAAGCGGCTGTCGGGGAGTTTCAGCAGATGTTCGACGGCGATCAGCAGAGGGTCGCGGCCGCGCTGGCCTTGGTCAGTCAGGGTGAATGGGATGAAGCGCGGGTCGTTGCGCTCAAGCTGGCCGAACACGGCGCGGATATGCGGCGCGTAACTGTCGACGTAGGGGACCATGACGATGATGTCCCTGGGACGCAGCGTGGGGTCGGCGCTAAACCGTTGGAGCAGTTGGTCGTGGAGGATTTCTACTTCGCGTTGAGCGCTGTGAGCGATGTGGAAGCGGATTGAGGTATCTCGCTCCAGATCGACGGCAGGCCATAGTTCGCGGGTTTCATTGAGTGGGCGCAGTTCGAGGATATCGTCCTGGAGCTGATTGAGCAGCGTGGTGGGATCGCTGTCACTGAACAGGTCGATACGACCATCGCGGAACGCTGCACGGTAGCTGTTGGGGTCATCGTAGCTGTCTAGCAAGCTGATGTAGTCACGGCCTTGTTTGCCCCAGGCAGCCAGTAGCGGGTGGGCGTGCTGGTGCAGCGTTTGTGGATCGATACTGACCGGCATGCCGGATTTACGCGCTTGGCGTTTGTATTCGTTACGCAGCAGGTCTTTGTCGGCGACGATGTCGGACCAATGATGGCGACACGGGTTGTGTACGCAAAGCAGGACTTGGCTGAATCGTGCGAGCCCGGCAAGGGCTTCCAGCGCCTGTGCTGGCAACGAGGAGATTCCGAAAACAATGACTCGGGATGGCAGCCCTGATGGGGCGCTTTCGAGCGTATTGATGCGTTCGATGAAGCGTTGGTGGACGCCTGCGCGGCTTTCGGCCATGCCTTCTTCACCGACATCCAACAGCAGTGCGCGCCACAGTTCGGCTTGCCAGCAGTTAGCAGGATTGAGCGGTTTGGCGTCGCCTCGGCCGTTACGCAGTTGGTGGCGGCCGGCAGCCCAGTCTTCCAGCCAGTCGGCGCGGTAGACCTGGTATTGGTCGAACAAGTCAGCCAGGCGCTCGGCGAGTTGGTAGCGTTTACGCAAGTCGGTGTCGTGGGTGAGGAAGCGCTGCAACGGTTCGAAGTGTGGCTGATCGATAAGCTCTGGGAGCAGGCGCATCAGGCGCCACGTCAGGGGGGCCTTATCGAGCAGGGACTGGGGTGGGATTTCGTCACGGCCAAGGACCATGCGGTAGAGCTGCCACATGAAGCTACCGGGCAGTTGCACGTCAATTGCTGCAGCGATACCGCAGCCGCCCATGTCGTCCTCTTCCGGATCTTCAGCCAGGGCCAACTTGAGCCATTGAGCGATGCCGTTGCTTTGCACCAGGGCGATTTCGTTTTCCAGGGGCGCCAGGGGGTAGCGGCGCATCCAGCTGACCACCAGGCTGCGCAGTTCATCCAGGCGATTGCCGTGAACCACCATGAATCCAGCGCTGAGGGACGTCGCATCCGGCATAACGGCTTCCTTGGGAAAAGCAAAATCGAGGGTGCGACTTTAGCACTGTGGACAGTTATTGGCGGAATTGGGATGTAGATGTCTTTTCGACCGCCCAAAACAAAACCCCTGTTTGCGTTAGCAAACAGGGGTTTCGGAATTTAATCTTGACGATGACCTACTCTCACATGGGGAAACCCCACACTACCATCGGCGATGCATCGTTTCACTACTGAGTTCGGGATGGGATCAGGTGGTTCCAATGCTCTATGGTCGTCAAGAAATTCGGGTACTGAGTCGTGACCACATGGCCTCGCTTCAGCAAATTGGGTATGTGATAGCTTTCGGTGTTTTCGTGAGATCGAACTTTCGGTTCTATCGTCTTCACACACCGCAATCTGATGCTCGTTAGAGTAGTCAAATTGCTTGGGTGTTATATGGTCAAGCCTCACGGGCAATTAGTAT